>NZ_JBLIYT010000015.1:0-159941 GCF_057480795.1 Pseudomonas sp. P110(2024) | reverse complement strand
TGGGGATTTTGGGCAGGTCACGCAAGGGTTTCTTTTTGGTTGGCATACATGCACCTCTTACTCATGTTATGCCCGAACACAAAATTTCTGACACCCTCCGACGATCAATCCCAGCTCAGAGCACCACCAGTCTGATACTCAATAACCCGAGTCTCAAAGAAGTTCTTCTCCTTCTTCAAGTCCATGATCTCGCTCATCCAAGGGAACGGGTTGGTAGTCCCCGGATACTCTTCCTTCAACCCAATCTGAGTCAGTCGACGGTTGGCAATGAACTTGAGGTAATCCTCCATCATCGCCGCGTTCATGCCCAGCACGCCGCGTGGCATGGTGTCACGGGCGTATTCGATCTCCAGCTGGGTACCCTGCAGGATCATCTGGGTAGCCTCTTCCTTCATCGCGGCATCCCACAGGTGCGGGTTCTCGATCTTGATCTGGTTGATCACGTCGATGCCGAAGTTCAGGTGCATGGACTCGTCGCGCAGGATGTACTGGAACTGCTCGGCGACGCCGGTCATCTTGTTGCGGCGGCCCATCGACAGGATCTGGGTGAAGCCGCAGTAGAAGAAGATGCCTTCCAGGACGCAGTAGTAGGCGATCAGGTTGCGCAGCAGCTCTTTGTCGGTCTCGACGGTGCCGGTGTTGAACTCCGGATCCGAGATGGCGCGGGTGTACTTCAGGCCCCAGGCTGCCTTTTTGGCGACCGACGGGATCTCGTGGTACATGTTGAAGATCTCGCCTTCATCCATGCCCAGCGACTCGATGCAGTACTGGTAGGCGTGGGTGTGGATCGCCTCTTCGAAGGCCTGGCGCAGGATGTACTGGCGGCACTCCGGGTTGGTGATCAGGCGGTATACGGCCAGGGCCAGGTTGTTGGCCACCAGGGAGTCGGCGGTGGAGAAGAAGCCGAGGTTGCGCATCACGATGCGGCGCTCGTCTTCGGTCAGGCCGTCCATGCTCTTCCACAGGGCGATGTCGGCGGTCATGTTGACCTCTTGCGGCATCCAGTGGTTGGCGCAGCCGTCGAGGTACTTCTGCCAGGCCCAGTCGTACTTGAACGGTACCAACTGGTTGAGGTCGGCGCGGCAGTTGATCATGCGCTTTTCATCGACCGCGACGCGGGCCGAGGAGCCTTCCAGCTCGGCCAGGCCTTCCGCGATGTCCAGGGCGTCCAGCGCAGCCTTGGCGCGCTTTACGGCGTCGGAGTCGGCGGCGGTGGCGGCGCGAGCTTCCAGGGCGGCGGCACCGCCGGCGCTGTCGAGCTTGTCGAGGGTGGTGGCGGCTGCGGCCTGCGCGGGGGTGTTGCCTTTGGCGGCGACTTCACCGTCTTCTTTGTCGAATTCGTCCCAGCTCAGCATGGTCCTGGCTCCTGCTAGAGGGTTGCGCGGGGCAACCGGTTGGATTTTGAAGTGATGCCTGTACGGCGCTACGCCAACGGGCGCTGCGGCAGGCAGTGAGAGCGGGCTCTCGTCACGTTTGAAGGTGTTCGGGTCGGCGCCTGGCCTGCACTCGGGCGAGGGGGCAGGGCACCTGGAAGCTGTACGGCAACGATAAAACCTGCGGTGTGGCCCCGGGGGCTTGCTTCACGCAGTCGATCATTGGCTCATCCCTTTTTGGGGCCGCGAAGTATACCGGAAATCACTTTGGATCGGGGCGGCGCAGGGGGCGCAGGGCGGTAAATTTTCGACCTGCATTACGTGCTTCCGTTCACTGGATACCGGTGGTTAGTCACGGGGTAAGAGTCTAGCCCTAAATGGGATTAGATCCTATATGTAGTGTGATTTTTTTTGTTTGGCGCTACATATGGTGTTTTGATCTTGATCAGGGCCTAGGGGGTGTATTGCCTGTAGGGGCCCTATCGCGGGGCAAGCCCGCTCCCACGTGCCGTTCCCACGCACCGCTCCCGCAGGGGGATGTCGGGGCGCAAAAAAATGCCGCCTCAGCCACCCGTGAGGGCGATTGAGGCGGCATGTTCAGCTCAGCGCTGCGAAGGCCTTATTGGCAGGCTTCGCAATCCGGCTCGTCGATGGCGCAGGCCTTCGGTACCGGGGCAGGGCCCGCGGCCTGGACCGGGGCGCTGTCGCCGCCGCTCGACACGGCGTTGAGCTTGCCGGTGTTGATGGTCGACTTCTCGGTGCTGGTCGCGGCCAGGGCACGGAGGTAGTAGGTGGTCTTCAGACCACGGTACCAGGCCATGCGGTAGGTCACGTCCAGTTTCTTGCCCGAGGCGCCGGCGATGTACAGGTTCAGCGACTGGGCCTGGTCGATCCACTTCTGGCGACGGGAGGCGGCATCGACGATCCACTTGGTCTCGACTTCGAACGCGGTGGCGTACAGGTCCTTCAGCTCTTGCGGGATACGCTCGATCTGCTGCACCGAACCGTCGTAGTACTTCAGGTCGTTGATCATCACCGAGTCCCACAGGCCGCGGGCCTTGAGGTCGCGGACCAGGTACGGGTTGATCACGGTGAATTCGCCCGACAGGTTCGATTTCACGTACAGGTTCTGGTAGGTCGGCTCGATGGACTGCGACACGCCGGTGATGTTGGCGATGGTCGCGGTCGGCGCGATGGCCATGATGTTCGAGTTACGAATACCTTTCTTGACGCGCTCGCGCACCGGTGCCCAGTCCAGGCTCTCGGTCAGGTCGACGTCGATGTACTTCTGGCCACGGGCCTCGATCAGGATCTGCTGGCTGTCCAGCGGCAGGATGCCCTTGGACCACAGCGAACCCTGGAAGGTCTCGTAGGCGCCGCGCTCGTCGGCCAGGTCGCAGGAAGCCTGGATCGCGTAGTAGCTGACCGCTTCCATCGACTTGTCGGCGAACTCGACGGCAGCGTCCGAACCGTACGGGATGTGCTGCAGGTACAGCGCGTCCTGGAAGCCCATGATGCCCAGGCCGACCGGGCGGTGCTTGAAGTTCGAGTTGCGCGCTTGCGGCACCGAGTAGTAGTTGATGTCGATCACGTTGTCGAGCATGCGCACGGCGGTGTTCACGGTGCGTTGCAGCTTGGCGGTGTCCAGCTTGCCATCGACGATGTGGTTCGGCAGGTTGATCGAGCCCAGGTTGCAGACCGCGATCTCGTCCTTGTTGGTGTTCAGGGTGATCTCGGTGCACAGGTTCGAGCTGTGGACCACGCCCACGTGCTGCTGCGGGCTGCGCAGGTTGCACGGGTCCTTGAAGGTCAGCCATGGGTGGCCGGTCTCGAACAGCATCGACAGCATCTTGCGCCACAGGTCTTTGGCCTGGATGGTCTTGAACACCTTGATCTTGTTGTACTCGGTCAGGGCTTCGTAGTACTCGTAGCGCTCTTCGAAGGCCTTGCCGGTCAGGTCGTGCAGGTCAGGCACTTCCGATGGCGAGAACAGGGTCCACTTGCCGTCATCGAAGACGCGCTTCATGAACAGGTCAGGGATCCAGTTGGCGGTGTTCATGTCGTGGGTACGACGACGGTCATCACCGGTGTTCTTGCGCAGCTCGATGAATTCTTCGATGTCGAGGTGCCAGGTTTCCAGGTAGGCACACACGGCGCCCTTGCGCTTGCCACCCTGGTTCACGGCAACGGCGGTGTCGTTGACCACTTTCAGGAACGGCACGACGCCTTGCGACTTGCCGTTGGTGCCCTTGATGTACGAGCCCAGCGCACGTACCGGGGTCCAGTCGTTGCCCAGGCCACCGGCGAATTTCGACAGCATGGCGTTGTCGTGGATCGCGTGGTAGATGCCCGACAGGTCGTCCGGCACGGTGGTCAGGTAGCAGCTGGACAGCTGCGGACGCAGGGTACCGGCGTTGAACAGGGTCGGGGTCGAGGCCATGTAGTCGAAGGACGACAACAGGTTGTAGAACTCGATCGCACGGGCTTCCTTGTCTTTCTCTTCCAGCGCCAGGCCCATGGCCACACGCATGAAGAACACCTGCGGCAGCTCGAAGCGCACGCCATCCTTGTGGATGAAGTAGCGGTCGTACAGGGTCTGCAGGCCCAGGTAGGTGAACTGCTGGTCACGCTCGTGGTTGATCGCCTTGCCCATGCGCTCCAGGTCGTAGCCTTTCAGCGCCGGGTCGAGCAGTTCGAACTCGACGCCTTTCTCGACGTAGGCCGGCAGGGCCTTGGCGTACAGGTCGGCCATCTCGTGGTGGGTGGCGCTGTCGGCCACGCCCAGGAAGCCGAGGCCTTCGGCGCGCAGGGTGTCCATCAGCAGGCGGGCGGTGACGAACGAGTAGTTCGGCTCGCGCTCGACCAGGGTACGGGCGGTCATCACCAGGGCGGTGTTGACGTCTTTCAGGGCCACGCCGTCGTACAGGTTCTTCAGGGTTTCGCGCTGGATCAGCTCGCCATCGACTTCGGCCAGGCCTTCGCAGGCTTCGCTGATGATGGTGTTCAGGCGGGCCATGTCCAGAGGCGCCAGGCTGCCGTCGGCCAGGGTGATGCGGATGCTTGGGTGCGGCTCGACCACGGCGTCGGTGTTGGCACGGGTGGCGCGCTCTTTGGCACGCTGGTCGCGGTAGATCACGTAGTCGCGGGCGACTTTCTGCTCGCCGGCGCGCATCAGGGCCAGTTCGACCTGGTCCTGGATTTCTTCGATGTGGATGGTGCCACCCGATGGCATGCGACGCTTGAACGTGGCGGTGACCTGCTCGGTCAGGCGCGCGACGGTGTCGTGGATGCGCGACGAGGCGGCGGCGGTGCCGCCTTCAACTGCGAGGAACGCCTTGGTGATGGCAACGGTGATCTTGTCGTCGGTGTAGGGGACGACAGTGCCGTTGCGCTTGATCACGCGCAGTTGGCCAGGCGCGGTGGCTGCCAGATCCTGATTGGAATCGGCGGCCTGCGGCGCTTTGCCCTGCGGGTTCTCGCGAGTTGTGTCGGTTTGCATGGGTGGGTGTCTCCACAGTTTCTAGTTTGTTCAGGCGCCTTGTTGGGGCGCCCACCGTTCCGTCCACTTGCTCGATGGCCCGGGCGGGGAGGCGTCATGCACGCGCATACGCCCGCTCGGGCTTACCGACTTCGGGACAGACTCAGGAATAAGGGGCAATAACCTGCCGCTCCCTGGCCGAAGTCAAAGGTTCTGGGCGTACCCAAAATCTGTTGCTGATGAGTGGCGAGGCCCTGCCTGCAACACTCATACCCGAACAAGGCCATCTGCGGCTTGCCTCGGTCGCCCTCCGCAGGAGCGGTTTGGCTGTTGGAATCACGTTAAGTTCAGTCGGTAAATTCGCTTGAATTTGCCAGGCGACTTGTGTTTGTGATTTTGCGCGAAACCCAATATCTAGTGGTTCGCTGCGACAGGGATACAAGATAATGCGGTCTTGGGGGCTTTGCAAGGTGAGCGTCTGTGGATAACTTGTGGGTACTTTGTGAGTGATCCGTGGGTATTCGCTGTAGGCCTTGTCCCAAGAGGTTTGCACTATTTTTTGGCTGTGCTACGTCGCCGCGCAGATTTTTTTCGGGCGCGAACCCTATCACAAAAAACGGTTCAGTTATGGGACGTTCTGGGGTGGTTGGCAGGGGTGGGGGCGGGACGTAGTATCCGGGGCTGATGTTGCGCTTTGGTGAAGGTGGATTTTCGCTGGAATCAAAGGGTTGTACTGGCTTGCCCCGCGATGAGGCCGCTACAGCCAACAGCAAGGCCCGACAAAAACAGAAGAAGGGTAAGGCCATGGACCAGCCAATCAACCGCATCCTCATCGTCGAGGACGACCAGCGCCTCGCCGAGCTCACCGCCGAGTACCTCCAGGCCAATGGCTTCGAGGTGGCGGTGGAGGGCGACGGCGGCCGTGCCGCCCGGCGTATCATCGACAGCCAGCCGGACCTGGTGATCCTCGACCTGATGCTGCCCGGCGAGGACGGCCTGAGCATCTGCCGCCGGGTGCGCGGCCAGTACGCCGGCCCCATCCTCATGCTCACCGCCCGCAGCGACGAACTGGACCAGATCCAGGGCCTGGACCTGGGCGCCGACGACTATGTCTGCAAGCCGGTGCGCCCGCGCGTGCTGCTGGCGCGCATCAACGCCCTGCTGCGCCGCAGCGAGGCCCCGGAGCGACGACAGGAGCTGACGTTCGGCCCGCTGCATATAGACAGCCGCCAGCGCGAGGCGCGTCTGAGCGGCCAACTGATCGAGCTGACCGGCGCCGAGTTCGACCTGCTCTGGCTGCTGGCCAGCAACGCCGGGCGGGTGCTGTCCCGCGAGGAGATCTTCACCTCGCTGCGCGGCGTCGGCTACGACGGCCAGGACCGCTCCATCGATGTGCGCATTTCCAAGATCCGCCCCAAGATCGGCGACGACCCGATCACCCCGCGGCTGATCAAGACCCTGCGCAGCAAGGGCTACCTGTTCGTCGGCGAGGCGCCATGAACTCGATCTTCCTGCGTATCTATGGCGGCATGCTCGCGGTGCTGGTGCTGGTGGCCGTGCTCGGCGTGCTGAGCCTGCACCTGGTCAACGAGATCCGTGCTGGCCAGCACCGCGAGCGTCTGGCCCAGGGCACCTTCAGCCTGATGGCCGACAACCTGGCGCAACAGAACGCAGTGGAGCGCACCCGTTCGCTGGTGATCTGGGAGCGCCTGCTCGGCGTGCCGCTGGACCTGCAGCCGCTGTCGGCATTCACCCTCGACGGTGGGCAGCGGGCGCGGCTGTACCGCGATTTGGTGGTGGTGGAGAAGACCGGCCCGCATGCCGCCCGGGTGTTGCGCCGGGTTGGTCACGAGGACCTGCTGCTGGTGGCCGAGGTCAAGCAGATCAGCGAGCAGTTGGCCCGCGCCACGCTTTACCTGTTGGCCGACGAACTGGTGCGCTATCCGGTGACCGAGCAGCAGGCGCGCCTGGCGCAGCTGCGCCAGAGCAAGGGCTTCGGCTTCGACATCGCCCTGCAGCGTATCGAGCGCGCCGCCCTGGACGACGACCAGCGCCGCCGGGTGGAGGAGGGCGACACGGTGATGGCCCTGGGCCGGGACGGAGATTCGATCCGCGTGTTCTCGGGGCTGTCCGGCTCGCCCTGGGTCCTGGAGATCGGCCCGCTGTACCAGCTCAACCCCTATCCGCCGCAGTTGCTGATCCTGATCGCCTTCCTCGGCCTGTGCCTGATCGGGCTGGTGGTTTACCTGCTGGTGCGTCAGCTGGAGCGGCGCGTGTCGGGCCTGGAGGTGGCGGCCACGCGCATCGCCCAGGGCAGCCTCGACACCCGCGTGCCGGCCGGGGATGCCGACTCAGTAGGGCGTCTGGCCGAGGCCTTCAACGGCATGGCCGAACACCTGCAACGTTCCTTGACCATGCAGCGCGAGCTGGTGCGGGCGGTGTCCCACGAATTGCGCACGCCGGTGGCGCGGCTGCGCTTCGGCCTGGAGATGATCGAGAGCGCCGGCAGTGACGAGGCCCGGGCCAAGCACCTGGCGGGCATGGACGGCGATATCCAGGACCTGGACAAGCTGGTCGACGAGATGCTGACCTACGCCCGCCTGGAGCAGGGCGCGCCGGCCCTGCATTTCCAGGTGGTGGACCTGGACGAGCTGCTGGCGCGGGTGATCGAGGAGCTGGCGCCGCTGCGGGCCGAAGTGCGGGTGGTACGCGGAGTGTGCCACGGGCTCGACGGTAGCGATGCCCGCGTCGAGGCCGAACCGCGCTACCTGCACCGGGCCTTGCAGAACCTGGTGCGCAATGCCATGCGCCATGCCGAATCGCAAGTGCGCCTGAGCTATCAGATCGGCCAGCAGCGTTGCCGCATCGATGTGGAGGACGACGGCCCCGGGATTCCCGAAGGGGTGTGGCACCGCATCTTCACCCCGTTCACCCGCCTCGACGACAGCCGCACCCGGGCTTCGGGCGGGCATGGGCTGGGGCTGTCGATCGTGCGGCGGATCATCTACTGGCACGGCGGCCGCGCCCTGGTCGGGCACAGCGAGCAGCTGGGCGGGGCGTGTTTCAGCCTGAGCTGGCCGCGTGAGCAGCCGCGCGACTAGACGCTGATCAGGCTGAGCAGATGGCCGTCCTGCAGGCAGAACTGGCCATCGAGCTCGACGCCGTGGTGCCACTCGGCCGACAGGTCGGTGAGCAGGCGCAGGCGGGCATGGCCGTCGGCGGACCAGGCCAGCAGTTCGGCGTGTTCGAAATAGAAGCGCTGCCGGGTGAGCGGGTAGAGGGTCTTGAACAGACTTTCCTTGAGCGAGAAGGTCAGGGTCACGGCCAGGGCCTGCTGGCTGCGGTCCAGGCGCTCCAGTTCGGCGGGGGTGAGGATTTCCCCGGCCAGGCGTTCGGCGCGCTCTTCGCTGAGCAGGGTTTCCTGGTCCAGGCCCAGGCCACGACAGTGGCCGTCGGCGGCGACAACCGCGGCGGCCCAGCCTTGGCCGTGGGTGATCGAGCCACGGATGTCGGCGGGCCAGATCGGTGAGCGGTCCTCGTGGGTGGCCGGTACATAATCGCGGCCATCCAGGCGTTGCAGTGCCTCGCGGGCGCAGACCCGACCGGCCAGGTACTCGGCCTGGCGCTTGGCCACCGAGCGTTGCAGGCTGGCGGTCTGCTCGATGCCGGCGCGCTGGAAGTCGTCGGCGGCCAGGCGGGCCGGGTCGAAGGCGCAGCTGACCAGCACCGCGCCGGGGACCGGGCGGGGCAGGGGCCAGTGGTGCTGGAGCGGGGCGCAGCAGGTCGGGAGTCTGTTCATGGTCGGTATTGTGCCAGTCGCGATAGCTGGCGCAAATCACCGGGACGTCATCGCGGGGCAAGCCCGCTCCCACGAATGGCGTTGTTTTCCGGCGTGGGAGCGGGCTTGCCCCGCGATGGGCCCTTCAGTCAAACGCGCTCTTCAAGAACGCCTGCATATCCTTCCAAGAGCTTTCATCCGCCGCCTTGTCATAGCCGATATCCGGCCCGCCATGCCCCCCATGCCCCAACCGATCCGCATCCGGGTTGGTAAACCCATGCTTGGCCCCCGGAATCCCGACGAACTGGTAGTCGGCCTTGGCCGCATCCATCTCTGCCTTGAACGCCGCCACCTGCTCCGGGGTGACCATGCTGTCGGCCTCGCCGTGCTCCACCAGGATCTTCGCCCGGATCACCCCCGGCTTGGCCGGCGTCTGGGTCACCAGCGCGCCATGGAAGCTCACCACGCCATCGAGCTTCTCGCCCCGGCGCGCCGCATCCAGCACCACCTTGCCGCCAAAGCAGTAACCGATGGCCGCCAATTGGTGCTTGTTGGTGTTGGGCTGGATCTTCAATAGCTCAAGCCCGGCGTCGAAGCGCCGGGCAGCGGCTTTCGGATCCTTCATCGCCGCCGCCATGAACGCCTGGGCGTCGGCCGGGTGCTCGGTGTTCTTGCCGTCGCCATACATATCGATGGCCAGGGCGTTGTAGCCCAGCGCCGCGAGGTCGCGGGCGCGGCGTTTGGCGTAGTCGTTCAGCCCCCACCATTCGTGCACCACCACCACGCCCGGGCGCTTGCCCTCGAGGGCGTCGTCGTAGGCGTAGTAGCCGATCAGGCGGTTGCCGTCGGCATCCTGGTAGGGAATCTCGCGGGTCTGCACCGCCGCCTGGGCAAGGCTGGCGCTGCACAACAAGGCCAGGGCAAGCAGGGTACGCATGGTCGAGCTCCTTGTTCGGTTCGTTCAGCCAAGGTTCAGGCCGGGTTCAGCAGGGGTTCAGGGCGCCCTCCCTACTCTAGCCCCCAGACAGCAACAACGCATCCAACCCGGAGTAACTGAACCATGAAAACCCTCAACACCCTGATTGCCGCCATGGCGGTTTGCGCAGCCGGCCTCACCAGCGTTGCCCAGGCCGATGACAACTTCGCCAGCCTGACCTACGGCCAGACCAGCGACAAAGTGCGCAAGTCCGGCCTGCTGCAACGCAACACCGACGGCCTGAACGCCGACGGCATCATCGGCAAGGACAGCACCTGGGGCGCGCGCCTGGGCAAGATCAACGACCAGGGCCGCTACTACGTGACCTACGACAACGTCTCGGGCGACCACAGCGGCGTCAAGCTGCGCCAGGAGAACCTGCTGGGCAGTTACGACCTGTTCCTGCCGGTGGGGGATACCACCAAGCTGTTCGGCGGCGGCAGCCTGGGCATGACCAAGCTGACCCAGGATTCGCCGGGCGCCCGCCGCGACACCGACTACGGTTACGCCGTCGGCCTGCAGGCCGGTGTGATTCAGGAAGTGACCGACAACACCTCGGTGGAGCTGGGCTACCGTTACCTGCGCAGCAACGCCGCCACCGAGATCGGCGCCCACGGCGGGCCGAAGGACGGTACCCTGCGCCTGACCAGCAGCGCGCAGACCTACCTGGCGGCTACCTACAAGTTCTGAGGTCGCTGTTATCCTGTGCAGGCCTTTTCGCGGGTAAACCCGCGAAAAGGCCTGCACAGGGCATTCCCATAGAAGGAGATCCGCATGAAATTGCTGGTGGTCGAGGACGAGGCGCTGCTGCGTCATCACCTGTTCACCCGCCTGGGCGAAGGCGGTCACGTGGTGCAGGCGGTGGCCAACGCGGAGGAAGCCTTGTACCAGGCCGAGCAGTACAACCACGACCTGGCGGTGATCGACCTGGGCCTGCCGGGCATGAGCGGGCTGGACCTGATCCGCCAACTGCGCAGCCTCGGCCAGACCTTCCCGATCCTCATCCTCACCGCCCGCGGCAACTGGCAGGACAAGGTCGAAGGCCTGGCCGCCGGCGCCGACGACTATGTGGTCAAACCGTTCCAGTTCGAAGAGCTGGAAGCCCGCCTGAACGCCTTGCTGCGCCGCTCCAGCGGCTTCACCCAGTCGACCATTGCCGCCGGGCCCTTGGTGCTCGACCTCAACCGCAAGCAGGCGACCCTGGACGAGCAGCCCTTGGCGCTGACCGCCTACGAATACCGCATCCTCGAGTACCTCATGCGCCATCACCAGCAGGTGGTGGCCAAGGACCGGCTGATGGAGCAGCTGTACCCGGACGACGAGGAGCGCGACCCGAACGTCATCGAGGTGCTGGTCGGCCGCCTGCGCCGCAAACTCGAGGGCGACAACGGCTTCAAGCCGATCGACACCGTGCGTGGCCTGGGCTACCTGTTCACTGAGCGCTGCCGATGATTCGTTCGCTGCGGGTGCGCCTGATGCTGGCGGCGGCCTTGCTGGCGCTGCTGTTCATGCTGGCGCTGCTGCCGGCATTGCAGAAGGCCTTCAGCCTGGCGTTGCAGGAATCGATCGAGCAGCGCCTGGCCTCGGACGTGACCACCCTGATCTCGGCCGCGCGCATCGAGCGCGGCCAGTTGCAGATGCCGGCACTGCTGCCTGACGAGCGCTACAACCTGCCCTACACCGGCCTGCTCGGCTATATCTTCGACCGCCAGGGCACGCTGGTGTGGCAGTCGCGGGCCACCCGTAACCGCAATATCAACTACCACCCCCGCTATGACGGGCGCGGCAACGAGTTCGCCCGTATCCATCAGGACGACGGCGACGAATTCTTCGTCTATGACGTCGAGGTCAAGCTGCTCGGCGGCAAGAGCGCGGCGTTCAGCATCGTCGCCCTGCAGCCGGTACGCGAATACCAGGACACCCTCAATGGCCTGCGCGAGAAACTCTATCTGGGCTTCGGCGCGGCGCTGCTGGCGCTGATGGTGCTGCTCTGGGCTGGCCTGACCTGGGGCCTGCGTTCATTGCGCCGGCTCAGCTCCGAGCTGGACGACGTGGAGAGCGGAGCGCGGGATGGCCTCAGCCGCGAGCACCCACGCGAGCTGCTGCGCCTGACCGGTTCGCTCAACCGCCTGCTGCGCAGCGAGCGCGAGCAGCGCCAGCGCTACCGCGACTCGCTCGACGACCTGGCCCACAGCCTCAAGACCCCGCTGGCGGTGCTGCAGGGCGTTGGCGAGAGCATGGAGCAGGGCGACCGCGAACAGGCGCGGGTGTTGCAAAGCCAGATCGAGCGCATGAGCCAGCAGATCGACTACCAGTTGCAGCGCGCCAGTCTGCGCAAGAGCGGCCTGGTGAAGTACCAGGTCGAGCTCAAACCATTGCTCGACAGCCTGTGCAGCACTTTGGCCAAGGTCTATCGCGACAAGCGCGTCGAGGTCAGTCTCGACATCCCGGCCCTGGCGCGGGTACCGATGGAGCAGGGCGCCTTGCTTGAGCTCTTGGGTAACTTGCTGGAAAACGCCTACCGGTTGTGCCTGGGGCAGGTGCGGGTGAGCCTGCGTCAGTCGCCGGGGCTGCTGGAGCTGTGCGTCGAGGACGACGGGCCGGGCGTGCCACCGGATCAACGCGAGCGGATTCTCGAGCGCGGCGAGCGGCTGGACCGCCAGCACCCGGGGCAGGGGATCGGGCTGGCGGTGGTCAAGGACATCATCGACAGCTATGACGCCGAGCTAAGCCTGGGCGATTCGGCGTTGGGCGGGGCTGCGTTCCGCATCGCTTTCCGGCTCGATTGATTCTGCCTTTCCAGTGCAGGGGGCGGTGCGTGAGAGCGGGCTAGCCCCGCGATACCGGTGAAGCCGGTGCCATCCGGCGCGGTCCTGATCGCGGGGCAAGCCCGCTCCCACCGGGTAGTACCACTGGATACCTCCGAGGCGGATTCCCGCCAACCTACCCTGTACGATTTCCGCCATCGGGCGGAAATCCGCCATTTCCTACCGGCTTTTGCGCCCCGTCCCGGGGCATTCACACCCTGTAATCATTGGCTGTGCACCTCAAGCGGGCACTTTGGCATCGCCCTTGCTATTCAGCTGGCAGAGGCCTGCCCAGGCACTCGCCCACAACGACAAATCCCTCCGGGTACAGGAGGGTTCGCGATTCAGGTGCCCCGACATCCTGGGAAGGATGCGCCGGCCCACTTGAGGAAAAACTAGCCATGACGACTCGTCAGCCGCTGTACAAATCGCTGTATGTCCAGGTGATCGTCGCCATCACCATCGGTATTCTGCTCGGCCACTACTACCCGGAAACCGGTGTAGCCCTCAAACCCTTGGGTGACGGCTTCGTCAAGCTGATCAAGATGGTCATTGCCCCGATCATCTTCTGCACCGTGGTCAGTGGCATCGCCGGCATGCAGAGCATGAAGTCGGTCGGCAAGACCGGCGGTTACGCGCTGCTGTACTTCGAGATCGTCTCCACCATCGCCCTGATCATCGGCCTGGTCGTGGTCAACGTGGTCCAGCCGGGCGCCGGCATGCACGTCGACGTCAGCACCCTGAACGCCAGCAGCGTGGCCGCCTACGCCGCCGCCGGCGCGCAGCAGACCACCGTGGGCTTCCTGCTCAACGTCATCCCCAACACCGTGGTCGGCGCCTTCGCCAACGGCGACATCCTGCAAGTGCTGATGTTCTCGGTGCTGTTCGGCTTCGCCCTGCACCGCCTGGGCAGCTACGGCAAGCCTGTGCTCGACCTGATCGATCGCTTTGCCCATGTGATGTTCAACATCATCAACATGATCATGAAGCTGGCCCCGATCGGCGCCTTCGGTGCCATGGCCTTCACCATCGGCCAATACGGCGTGGGCTCGCTGGTGCAGCTGGGCTACCTGATGGCCTGCTTCTACATCACCTGCGTGCTGTTCATCCTGGTGGTGCTGGGCGGTATTTGCCGCGCCCACGGTTTCAGCGTGATCAAGCTGATCCGCTACATCCGTGAAGAACTGCTGATCGTGCTGGGCACCTCGTCGTCCGAATCGGCCCTGCCGCGCATGCTGGCCAAGATGGAGCGCCTGGGCGCGAAGAAATCCGTGGTTGGCCTGGTGATCCCGACCGGCTATTCGTTCAACCTGGACGGCACCTCGATCTACCTGACCATGGCTGCGGTGTTCATCGCCCAGGCCACCGACACCACCATGGACATCACCCACCAGATCACCCTGCTGCTGGTGCTGCTGGTGGCCTCCAAAGGTGCCGCGGGCGTCACCGGTTCCGGCTTCATCGTGCTGGCCGCGACCCTGTCGGCTGTCGGCCACCTGCCGGTGGCGGGCCTGGCGCTGATCCTGGGTATCGACCGCTTCATGTCCGAGGCCCGCGCCCTGACCAACCTGATCGGCAACGCCGTGGCCACCGTGGTCGTGGCCAAGTGGGTCAAGGAGCTGGACACCGACACCCTGCAGGCGGAACTGGCGTCCGGTGGCTCGCCCCTGGTCGACACCCGTCCGACCGACGACCTGGGCGTGGCCGAAGGTCCGGCGCGTTGATCGACGTGTGAAATGCAAAAAGGCGACCTTCGGGTCGCTTTTTTGTGCCAACTGGCAGAATGCCCGGGATAGTACGCCTACCCCTGTGGGGGCGTTCGGCCCGGCATCTACTCGACCCGGGTCTCGCCGCTGTACACCAGGATCCCCCGACACCGCCGGCACAGGTACCTGCGCCCCTGGCGCACCAGCTTGTGCCGCTGGGCGGTGAACGGAAAGTCGCTCTCCGGGCACGGACAGCGGTAGATGTAGCGCGTCGCTACCCGCCGCTGCACCTCGTAGTTGTGGCAACGGTTCGGCGGCAGCTCGTACACCCCGCGCATGATCAACTGCCACTCCTCGCCATGGGCCTGGATGCGGTCACCGAACAGCTGGTGGGCCACCAGATGGGCGACCTCGTGGGCCACGGTCTGGCGCAGGAAGTCTTCCTGGTTCTCGCGGTACAGCTGCAGGTTGAAGCGCAGCAGGTTCTCGTGCAGGTGGGCGACACCGGCTTTCTGGCCGCGTAGCTTGAAACTGACCTGCGGGCGCGGAAAAGGGCGTTTGAAGAAGGTTTCGGCTTGCTGGTAACAGGTTTCGACGCGTTGTCTGAGCAGCTCGGGCATGGCGGGATGGTTCTCCTGACCGGGTATTATGCCGCAGGCTCAGGCTGGCTGCCGAGCCGCCGGTCAGGCACACGAAACGAAGCCGCCTTGCGGCGGCCTCGGGTGATGCCCCAGTGCTGGTTGGATCTGATAGGTATGCGTCAGTTGGTGTAGACGGGCCCCACGCCCAGTCCCCAGATGATCACGGTCGCCGCCATGATCGCCACCAGTACCACCAGGCCCACCGCCAGCACCGAGCTGGAGAACAGGAAGCCTTCATCCGACGGTATGTTCATGAACGTCGGCAAGCCGACATACAACAGGTACACGGTGTAGCAGATGGCCGCCGTGCCGATCAGCATGCCCAGCCACAAGTGCGGGTACAGCGCCGCGAGTCCGCCGATGAACAGCGGGGTGGCGGTGTAGGTGGCGAAGGCGATGCACTGCGCCATGCTCGGGTTGGCGTCGTAGGTGCGCGCCATCCAGTGGATGAAGGCGCCCATCACCGCGACCCCGGCAAGCATCGCCAGGTACGACATGATGCTCATCCACAGCGCGCTTTCCATGGTCAGCATCACCGCCGGCCGTTCGCCGATCACCCAGCCGACCTGGGTGGTGCCGATGAACGCCGAGACGGCGGGGATCGCCGCCAGGATCAGGGTATGCGTCAGGTACATGTGGCTGATGCTTTCTTCCTCGCCACGGATCTCCCGCCACTCCTGGTCAGGGTGGGTGAACAGCCCAACAACGTGATGAATCATACGGGTCACTCCTATCGTCGTTGCCAAACGCCCCCCGGATGGAGCGCCTATGGCCCGAGGCCAGGACACCAAGTGCTGCGCCAATGTGGCCTTATGTCGCAGTATAGGAAGCCGTTCCCCGCATAAAACCGCGTTTTTAGAGCAAATCGCGCTGTCAGGCGCGGTGCTGATTCCCTTGAAGTCTTTATCGGATTCACCTACTGCGCCGTGCGGTTTGTGCGTAAAATAGCCGGCTTTTGTCACACCTCGCGGATCCAAGCGCTATGGGCACCCTCTCGGTCAACCAGAACAAACTGCAAAAACGCCTGCGTCGTCTCGCCGGCGAAGCCATCACCGACTACAACATGATCGAGGATGGCGACAAGGTCATGGTCTGCCTGTCCGGCGGCAAGGACAGCTACACCATGCTCGACGTTCTGTTGCACCTGCAGAAGGTGGCGCCGATCAAGTTCGACATCGTCGCGGTGAACATGGACCAGAAGCAGCCGGGCTTTCCCGAGCACGTGCTGCCGGCCTACCTCAAGGAACTGGGCGTCGAGTACCACATCGTCGAGAAGGATACCTACTCGGTGGTCAAGGAGCTGGTGCCCGAGGGCAAGACCACCTGCTCGCTGTGCTCGCGCCTGCGTCGCGGCACCCTGTACACCTTCGCCGACGAGATCGGCGCGACCAAGATGGCCCTGGGTCACCACCGCGACGACATCGTCGAGACCTTCTTCCTCAACATGTTCTTCAACGGCGCGCTCAAGGGCATGCCGCCGAAGCTGCGCGCCGACGACGGCCGCAACGTGGTGATCCGCCCGCTGGCCTACTGCAGCGAGAAGGACATCCAGGCCTATTCGGACATGAAGGAATTCCCGATCATCCCATGCAACCTGTGCGGCTCGCAGGAAAACCTGCAGCGCCAGGTGGTCAAGGACATGCTGGTGGAGTGGGAGCGCAAGCACCCGGGCCGTACCGAGAGCATCTTCCGCGCCTTGCAGAACGTTGCGCCGTCGCAGCTGGCCGACCGCAACCTGTTCGACTTCACCAGCCTGAAGATCGACGAAAGCGCCACCCCGCGTTTCCTCGACGTGCTGAACATTTGAGCCCATGCGCGACTATCAGTGGTTGCATGAGTACTGCCTGAACCGCTTCGGTTCGGCCCAGGCGCTGGAAGCCTTCCTGCCGCAGCCGCGCACGCCCGCGCAGTTGCGCGACATCCCTGACGACCGCTACCTGTCGACCCTGGCCCTGCGCGTATTCCGCGCCGGGCTCAAGCACAGCCTGGTGGACGCCAAGTGGCCGGCGTTCGAGCAGGTGTTCTTCGGTTTCGATCCGGAAAAGGTGGTGCTGATGGGCGCCGAGCACCTGGAGCGGTTGATGCACGACGAGCGCATCATCCGCCACCTGGGCAAGCTCAAGAGCGTGCCGCGCAATGCGCAGATGGTGCTGGACGTGGTCAAGGAGAAGGGCAGTTTCGGCGCGTTCATCGCCGACTGGCCAGCGACCGATATCGTCGGGCTGTGGAAGTACCTGGCCAAGCATGGCAGCCAGCTGGGCGGGCTGTCGGCGCCGCGGTTCCTGCGGATGGTCGGCAAGGATACCTTCATTCCCACCGACGATATGGCGGCGGCGCTGATCGCGCAGAAGATCATCGACAAGCCGCCGACCAGTCAGCGTGACCTGGCGCTGGTGCAGCAGGCGTTCAACCAGTGGCATGCCGAGAGCGGGCGGCCGTTGTGCCAGTTGTCGGTGATGCTGGCGCATACCGTCAACCACTGAGATCGTTGGGGCTGCAAAGCAGCCCCGGAATCAGCTTCCTTCGCCGGCCATGCGCCGCTCGAACTGAAACTTCCAGCGCACATACAGTAGCCCGGCCACGAACAACCCCAGGCTCACCAGCACCTCGACCCAGCCGAACAGCGCCCGCGCCGGATCGAACGCCGCCAGCACGCCCTTGATGAAGTAGATGTTCACCACGAAGCAGGTCCAGGCATGTGCCCGGGCGCTGCCCATCAGCATGCCCGGCAGCAGCAGCAGCAGGGGGATCAGCTCGATGGCCATGATCACCTCGACCCGCGCCCCGTGCAGGTCGGCGAACCACAGGTTGTTCACCACCAGCAGGGCGATCAGGCCGAAGAAGCAGGCCAGGCTCAGGGCGCGGGTCAAGCGCACCCGCGGGGCCAGCCAGTCCAGTGGCGGCAAGACCTTGGGCTTTCTAGCCACGTTCGCCACCCAGGGCCTTGGCCGTCTTCGCCAGGCGCTGTCCGAGCGCGCGGCACAGGGCGATCTCGTGTTGGTCCAGCTCGCGCTTGCCGTCGGCGCCGGCATGGTGGCTGGCGCCGTACGGCGTGCCGCCGCCACGGGTCTCCAGCAGCGCCGATTCGCTGTAGGGCAGGCCGGTGACCAGCATGCCGTGGTGCATCAGCGGCAGCAGCATCGACAGCAGGGTGGTCTCCTGGCCGCCATGCAGGCTGGCGGTGGAGGTGAACACCGCCGCCGGCTTGCCCACCAGCTCGCCACCCAGCCACAGGCTGCTGGTGCCGTCGAGGAAGTACTTGAGCGGCGCGGCCATGTTGCCGAAGCGGGTCGGGCTGCCCATGGCCAGGCCCGCGCAGTGGCGCAGGTCGTCGAGGGTGGCGTACAGCGCGCCGCTGGCGGGGATGTCCGGGGCCACGGCTTCGCACTCGGTGGAGATCGCCGGCACGGTGCGCAGGCGCGCCTCCAGGCCGGCCATCTCGACGCCGCGGGCAATATGCCGGGCCATCTCGCTGGTCGAGCCGTGGCGGCTGTAGTACAGCACCAGGATGTAGGGTTCGCTCACGGCAGGATCTCCAGGACCTTCTCCGGTGGGCGGCCGACCACGGCCTTGTCACCGGCCACCAGGATCGGCCGCTCGATCAGCTTGGGATGCTCGACCATCGCCTTGATCAGTTGGTCGTCGCTCAGGGCTGGGTTGGCCAGCTCCAGGGCCTTGTATTCGTCTTCGCCGGTGCGCAGCAGCTGGCGCGCGTTGATGCCCAGCTTGCCAAGCAGCTGTTCGAGGGTGGCGGCGTCTGGCGGGGTTTCGAGGTAGCGCACGACGTTCGGCGTCAGGCCGCGTGCCTCGAGCAGTTCCAGGGCGCCGCGGGATTTCGAGCAGCGCGGGTTATGATAGAGGGTCAGATCGGTCATGACGGGTCGCATCCAGCTGGGTGTGGCGGCTATTCTAACCACAGCGACCGACTTCAATGCTTGAAAACTTCGAGAAGGATTGACCCATGGCAAGGCGTTTGGCAGCTGCACTGGCCATCACCGCGAGCCTGTTGCTCGGCGGCTGCGGTGCGGACTACGGCGTGGACCAGCACGGCAACACGGTAAAGGCCGAACAGATCGACGGGCACTGGCTGGTGCTCAACTACTGGGCCGAATGGTGCGGCCCGTGCCGCACGGAAATCCCTGAACTCAATGCCGCTGCCAAGCAGTGGGAGGCCCAGGGCATTCGCGTGGTGGGGGTGAACTTCGATGGGCTGCAAGGGCCGGACCTGAAAGCCGCCGCCGATACCTTGGGCATCGGTTTCACCGTGCTGGCCCAGGACCCGGCCGAGCGTTACGAGCTGCCGCGCAGCGAGGCGCTGCCGGTGACCTACATCATCGACGACAAGGGCAAGGTGCGTGAGCAACTGATGGGCGAGCAGACGCTCGAAGGGCTGCAGGCGAAGATCAAGGCTTTGAAAGGCGGCGCCTGATCGATCTTGGGGCCGCGCAGCGGCCCCAGATACTTCAGCCTTCCTCTGGCCAGAACCGCAGTGGCTTGCCTTCAACCGGCCAGAAACGGATCTGCTCGATCGGCGACACATCCCAGCGTTGCACCGTTTCCAGCGCCTGCAGGAAGCGTTTTTCCTGCTCCATCAGCGCCGGCGCGCACAGCTTGCGGGTCTTGCCAACCTTGCCGAAACTGATGCGCTCGCCCTCCAGCGTGTAGGGCGCGAACCAGTGGTTGCAGCCGCCGTTGCCGTAGGCGCGACCATCGCTGGCCAGGGTCAGCGTCAGGTGGCTGTAGTCGATCAGCGGGCGCTCACCAATCCACTCCAGCACGTAGCTCTGCTCCTGCTGCAGCTTCGAGGGTTGTGCGGCGCAGCCTATCAGGCCGCAGGCGATCAGCGCGCCGGTCAGCAGCTGTTTCACTCAACCACGCTCCCGGCACTGTGGGCACAGGTGCTTGTCGCCCTTGCTCGCCCAGCCCAGTTCCTGGATGCGCGCGCTGGCGGCCGGGGCCTGGCCCTTCTTGCCTAGCTTGGCGTCGTTGGCGAACTCGAAGTCCAGCACCGCGTCGCAGCTGTCGCACTTGACCTGCCAGTTGAGGATCTCAAGCTCGTTGAACGCCGGGCCCTGGGCCACGGCGACCCACTGGCCGTGCGGGTTGATCAGGTGGCGCACGGTCTCGACGGTCAGTCGCATGGACAGGTCCTTGCTGCCCTTGAGGGTGACCAGCAGGACGTCGCCTTTTTGGATCGAGCCGCCGTTGCCGGTGACCTGGTAGCGGCCCGGCACCAGTGCGCGGCACTCGATCAGGGTGTGTTGCGGGTTGAAAAGGGTGTAGCGGAAATCGTGTTCGACCATGGGTCCTCCAAAATTGCCGCGTATCCTAGCATCAACCGTTTACAAGATTGTGCGGATTGCCTGCCGCCCAGCGGTTGATGTTGTCCAGGGTGGTCGCGGCGATGGCGTCCAGGGCCTCGCGGGTAAGGAAGGCCTGGTGGGCGGTGACGATCACGTTGGGGAAGGTCAGCAGGCGTGCCAGCACGTCGTCCTGCAGCGGCAGGTCGGAGCGGTCCTCGAAGAACAGCTGTGCCTCCTCTTCATACACATCCAGCCCCAAGTAGCCGAGCTGGCCGCTCTTGAGCGCGTCGATCAGCGCCGGGGTATCGACCAGCGCGCCGCGGCCGGTGTTGATCAGCATGGCGCCGGGCTGCAGCTGGGCCAGGCTCCGGGCGTTGATCAGGTGGCGGGTGTGCTCGGTCAGCGGGCAGTGCAGGCTGATGATGCGTGCCTGGCGCAGCAGCTCGGGCAGCTCAAGGTAGCGCGCGCCGAGGGCGACCAGCTCGGGGTTGGGATAAGGGTCGTAGGCCAGCAACTGGCAGCCGAAGCCGGCCATGATGCGGGCGAAGGCGGCGCCGATCTGGCCGGTGCCGACCACGCCGACGGTCTTGCCGTGCAGGTCGAAGCCGGTCAGTCCGTGGAGGGTGAAATCGCCCTCGCGAGTGCGGTTGTAGGCCCGGTGCAAACGGCGGTTGAGGGCCAGGATCAGGGCCACGGCGTGCTCGGCGACGGCGTGGGGCGAATAGGCCGGGACGCGGACCACGGTCAGGCCAAGGCGCTGTGCCGCAGCCAGGTCGACATGGTTGTAGCCGGCCGAGCGCAGGGCGATCAGGCGCGTGCCGCCGGCGGCCAGGCGTTCCAGCACCGGGGCGTCGAGCTCGTCGTTGATGAAGGCGCAGACCACCTCGAAACCCTGGGCCAGCGGCGCGGTGTCCAGAGTCAGGCGGGCGGGCTGGTAGTGCAGCTCCAGGGGGCCCGCGCTGGCGGCGCGGGTGAAGCTTTCCTGGTCGTAGTGCTGGCTGCTGAACAACAGAGCGCGCATGGTTGGGGTCCTGTCTGAAATGCCACCAGTCTAGCCAAATGGTTGGCCTGGGCGTTGACCTGTGTCGCCTACGCGCTCTGGCGCGCCTGTTCGGCCAAGCGGTTGATGGCCTGGTCCAGTTCGTCCAAGGCCTGCAATGCCTGGGGGCTATCCTGCTTGAGCAAGGTCTCGCTGCGCTGGCAGGCCGCCCGCAACTGCGGCACGCCGCAATAGCGCGAGGCACCGTTTAGCCGGTGCACGCGCTCGATCATCGCTGTGCGGTCGGCGGCTTTGCGCGCGGCCCGGATGGCTTCGCGGTCGGACTCCAGCGAGGCCAGCAGCATGGCCAGCATGTCCGCCGCCAAGTCCGCCTTGCCGGCAGCCAGACGCAGGCCTTCCTCCGGGTCGAGCACCTTCAGCTCGCTGCTGTCGGCCAGGCGTTCGCTGGCGCGTTCCGGTGGCGGCGCGCCCAGGCTCAGGCCGGTCCACTTCATCACCACCTGGGCCAGCTGGCGCTCGCTGATCGGCTTGGTCAGGTAGTCGTCCATGCCGCTGTGCAGCAGGGCGCGCTTTTCGTTGGCCATGGCGTGGGCGGTGAGGGCCACGATCGGCAGGGGCGGGCCGCTCTGGCTGCTTTCCCACTGGCGGATCTGCTCGGTGCAGGCGCGGCCATCCATGCCGGGCATCTGCACATCCATCAGCACCAGGTCGAACGGTTCGTCCTGCACGGCCTGTACCGCGCCGTAGCCATTGTCCACCGCCAGCACCTCGGCGCCCATGCCTTCGAGCAGGGTCTGCACCAGCAGCAGGTTGGCCGGGTTGTCGTCGACGCAGAGGATTTTCGGCATGCGCTGGCCCGTGTGGTTGCGCTGCTCGCACACCGGGCGGCGCGGTTGCACCAGTTCTAGCAGCAGGCGGCGCAGCTTGCGGGTGCAGGTCGGCTTGGCCAGCAATTGGCCGTGGGCGTTGGGCAGGTAGGGGTGGTAGAGCGGCTGTTCGGTGGTCGGGCAGAGCACCACGCACTGGCAGCCTAGGCGCTCAAGCTGCTGGTGGTAATGGCCCAGCTGTTCCGGCGACAGGCTGCCCAGGTTGACCCCGAGCACGGCGAACTCGAAGGGTTGTCCGGCCTGGCTGGCGGCCTGCGCGCCTTGCAGCAGTTGGTCGCAGGACGCGAACACGCTGACCGCCAGGCCGCAGTCCTCCAGTTGGTGTTCCAGCGCCTGTCGTGCCAAGTCGTGGCTGTCGACGATGGCCACGCGGCGGCCGAGCAGGGCCTGGGCGGGCTGCTCCTCGGCGTCGTCGTGAGCCTTGGGCAGGTTGAGGCTGATCCAGAACTGCGAGCCTTCGCCGGGCGTGCTGTCGACACCGATCTCGCCACCCATCTGCTCGATCAGGCGCTTGGAGATCACCAGCCCCAGGCCGGTACCGCCGGGCTGGCGCGACAACGAGTTGTCGGCCTGGCTGAAGGCCTGGAACAGGGTGCGCACATCCTGGGGCGAGAGGCCGATGCCGGTGTCCTGAACGCTAATGCGCAGTTGCACGCTGTCTTCCTGCTCGTCCTCAAGCATGGCGCGTACGACGATGGTGCCTTCGCGGGTAAACTTGATGGCGTTGCTCACCAGGTTGGTGAGGATCTGCTTGAGCCGCAGCGGGTCGCCCACCAGCGACAGCGGCGTGTCGCGGTAGACCAGGCTGAGCAGCTCCAGCTGCTTGGCGTGGGCGGCCGGGGCAAGGATGGTCAGGGTGTCCTGAATCAGGTCGCGCAGGTTCAGCGGGATGCTATCGAGCACCAGCTTGCCGGCCTCGATCTTGGAGAAGTCGAGGATCTCGTTGATGATCCCCAGCAGGTTGTCGGCGGACTTCTCGATGGTGCCGAGGTAGTCAAGCTGGCGCGGGGTCAGCTCGCTCTTCTGCAACAGGTGGGTGAAGCCGAGGATGCCGTTGAGCGGGGTACGGATCTCATGGCTCATGTTGGCGAGGAACTCGGACTTGATCCGGCTGGCCTCCAGGGCCTCCTTGCGCGCCATGTCCAGCTCGATGTTCTGGATCTCGATGGTCTCCAGATTCTGGCGCACATCCTCGGTGGCTTGGTCGATGCTGTGCTGCAGTTCTTCGTGGGCGCTGTGCAGGGTCTCGGCCATGCGGTTGATGCCGGCGGCCAGCTCGTCGAGTTCATGGCTGCCCATGGCCGGCAGGCGTTCGTCCAGGTGCCCGTCCTTGAGCTGGTTGACCGCGTGCTTGATGCGGTTGATCGGGTTGTTGATGGTACGGCTCATGCGCAGGGCCAGCAGCGCGGTCAGGCTCAGGCAGGCGAGGATCAGCAGCAGGCTGGTGAACAGGTTGCGGTAGCCGCGCAGCAAGGTGCCGTCGTGGGACAGCTCGATCTCCACCCAGCCGAGCAGGCGCTCGGCCTCGGCGGGAACGGCGTCGGTGGCCAGGTCGCGGTGATGGCCGAACACCGGCATCAGGTAGCGGGTGGCGTCGTTGCCGGTGCGTTGCAGCAGTTGCGTGCCGGTGCCGCCGCTGGGCGGCTGGTTGAGCATGCTCGGACCTGCGTGGGCCAGGCGCGTGCGGTCGGCGGCGAGGAACGCCACGGCGCGCACATCGGCCTGCTCCAACGCCTGGGTGGCGATACGCTCCAGTTGCGCCGGGGCCTGCCGGGCGAGGGCCGGTGCCGCCAGGGGTGCCAGTTGCTCGGCGATCATCTTGCCGCGCTGCAGCAATTGCGTACGCAGGTCGTTCTGTTGCAGCCAGGTGAAGTAACTGCCCAGCACCAGGGCCATCAGGCTGGCGGGCAGCAAGGCCAGCAGCAGGACGCGGCTGCGGATTCCCAAACGGTCGAGCACACCTGTCTCCTGTCATGTGCTGTTAAAGGCGCAGTTCGCGCATCAGCGGGAACGTTACTCTGCGCTGAGGGGGAATGCACAGGATTTGTAATGGTTTTTGCTTTTCTCAGATGGCAGTGCCGGTGCGACCGCTCTGACCTCGCGCCAGTCGGGCGACGGTTGCCTTGTTCGGACCGCTTGTCCAATAATCGCGCAATTGAGAATTGATGGCAGTTGCCAATGCATCCTGAAGCTATTCGCGCGACCAACATCCTCGCCATCGAGGACGACCCCGTGCTGGGCGCCTACCTGCACGACGAGCTGCAGCGCGGCGGCTTCCAGGTGACCTGGTGCCGCGATGCCCTCGAAGGCCTGGAGGCGGCGGGCCGGCAGGTGTTCGACTTGGTGCTGATGGACATCCTGCTGCCCGGCCTCAACGGCCTGGACGCCCTGGTCAGCCTGCGTCGGCGCAGCGCCACGCCGGTGATCCTGATGTCGGCGCTGGGCGCCGAGGCCGACCGCATCAGCGGCTTCGAGCGCGGCGCGGACGACTACCTGCCCAAGCCGTTCAGCTTTGCCGAGCTGCGCGTGCGAATCGAGGCGATCCTGCGTCGGGTGGCCTTCGAGCGACGCGCTCGGGCGCCGCGGGAGGCGGACACCGGGCAGCTGCATTTCGACGAGCAGACCACCGATGTCAGCTTCGCCGGAGCCTGTGCCGGTCTGACTCCCAGTGAATACCGCCTGCTCGACACCCTGCACCGCAGCCAGGATGAGGTGCTGAGCAAGCCCTTCCTCTACCAGCACGTCCTGCAGCGCGGTTACTCGCGGCATGACCGCAGCCTGGACATGCACGTCAGCCAGATCCGCCGCAAGCTCAAGGCCATCGGCTACCACGAGCGGCAGGTGCGTACCGTGTGGGGCAAAGGCTATGTGTTCGGCGTGGGCGAGGCCGACTGAACCATGCTCGACCGTCACTCGTTGTTCTGGAAACTCACCGTCCTGCTGGTGGGCTTCTGCCTGTTGATGATCGGCCTGAGCTACAGTTGGGGCCGGCACATGGAAACCCAGGATGCCTTCCTGTCCGAGCCGGCGCGGCAGGTCCTGCGCGGTTACGCGGCCGAGGCCGAGCAAGCCTGGCGCAGCGGCGACCGCGAGGGGGTGGATGCCTGGCTGGCCACGATGCGCGAGCGCGAACAGGGCTGGGTGGGCGTGCTCGATGGCGATCTGCAGCCGCTGGGCAGCGCCGACCTGAGCGCAGGCCAGGCCCAGCGCCTGACCCGCCTGCGTGGCGTCGACTGGCCCATGAGTCGGCGCACCATCGGCCAGCCCTGGTTGCGCCTGCCGTTCCCCGGCGCGCCGGAGCAGGGCATGTTGGTGATCGAGCTGCCGGAGCGCTTCAACCCCGGCCAATACCGGTTGTTCTGGCGCATCGTCACCAACGGCATCATCCCCGGGCTGTTCACCTTGCTGCTGTGCGTCGGCCTGTACCGCATGCTGATCGTGCCGCTCAACCAACTGCGTGAGCAGGCCAATGCTTGGCGTGCCGACCAGTTGGCGGCGCGCCTGGACTCGCGCACCACTCGGCGCAAGGACGAGCTGGGCGAACTGGCCCGCGCCTTCGACCAGATGGCCGAACGCCTGCAGGGTACCGTGGCCCTGCAGCAGCAGTTGCTGCGCGACCTGTCCCACGAGCTGCGCACGCCGCTCAGCCGCCTGCGCGTGGCCTGCGATGGCGAGACCGACCTGCAGCGCCTGCGCGAACGCCTGCACCGTGAGGTGGATGGCATGCAGCAACTGGTCGAGGACACCTTGCAACTGGCCTGGCAGGACGCCGAGCGCGCGCCGGTAAACCTCGAGCCGATCCAGGTGGCGGCGCTGTGGGATCTGCTCAGCGAGAACGCCTGCTATGAAAGCGGCTGGGCGCCGCGACGGCTGCGCTGCGAGCTGCCGGCTGACTGCTGGGTGCAAGGCAGCCTCAATGACCTGGCCCAGGCGCTGGAGAACATGTTGCGCAATGCCATCCGTCATTCACCCGAGGCGGGTGTGGTGCGCCTGAGCGGTTGGCGGGAGGGCGGGTATTGGCGTATCGACCTGGAGGACGAGGGCGGTGGCGTGGCCGAGGAAGACCTGGAGCGGATCTTCGCGCCGTTTTCCCGGCTGGAGGGTTCGCGGCCAGGGGACGGTGGTTTCGGCTTGGGCTTGAGCATCGCCCGCAATGCGATCCGCCGCCAGGGTGGGCGCGTGTGGGCGGTCAATGGCGAGCGCGGCCTGCGCTTGTGCCTGCGCCTGGCTGCGGGGGAGTCGAGCCCATCGCGGGACAAGCCCGCTCCAGGCACTTATAGCCACCCGTTATAACATCCAGCAATTGCGTGATATGGCCGCGCTGGGTTTGCCGGTATGATAGGTGCCCCTGCCGTCCGGATTGCGAAAACGCCCATGACCCTGCAGTACCCAACCATCGCCGAGTGCATCGGCCATACGCCACTGGTTCGCCTGCAGCGCATCGCCGGGGACACCAGCAACACCTTGCTGCTCAAGCTCGAAGGCAACAATCCGGCAGGTTCGGTCAAGGACCGCCCGGCGCTGTCGATGATCACCCGCGCCGAGCTCCGTGGCCAGATCAAGCCCGGCGACACCCTCATCGAAGCCACCTCCGGCAACACCGGCATCGCCTTGGCCATGGCCGCGGCGATCAAGGGCTACAAGATGATCCTGATCATGCCGGACAACTCCACCGCCGAACGCAAGGCGGCGATGACTGCCTATGGCGCCGAGCTTATCCTGGTGACCAAGGAAGAGGGCATGGAGGGCGCGCGCGACCTCGCCGAGAAGATGCAGGCCGAAGGCCGCGGCCTGGTCCTCGATCAGTTCGCCAATGGCGATAATCCGATCGCCCACTACAACAGCACCGGCCCGGAAATCTGGCAGCAGACCCAGGGCACCATCACCCATTTCATCAGCTCCATGGGCACCACCGGCACCATCATGGGCTGCTCGCAGTACCTCAAGGAGCAGAACCCGGCGGTACAGGTCGTCGGCCTGCAGCCGATGGAAGGCTCGGCCATCCCCGGCATTCGCCGCTGGCCCCACGAGTACCTGCCGAAGATCTTCGACGCCACCCGGGTCGATCGCGTGGTCGACATGTCCCAGCAGGAGGCCGAGCAGACCACCCGTCGCCTGGCCCGCGAAGAGGGCATTTTCTGTGGCGTATCCTCCGGCGGTGCCGTGGCGGCGATGCTACGCCTGTCCCGCGAAGTCGAGAACGCGGTGATGGTCGCCATCATCTGCGACCGCGGCGACCGTTACCTCTCCACCGGCCTGTTCGATCCAACCTGATGTCCAGAAAGAAAACCAATACCGGCCTGCGTTTCCAGCCGGCCGGCGGCAACCGTGCCGCACAGGTACCCGTGGGCAAGAAGCAGCGCCTGTCGATCGAGCGCGTGGCCGGTGACGGTCGCGGCATCGCTTTCATCGAAGGACGTACCTGGTTCGTCAGCGGCGCACTGGCTGGCGAAGACGTCGAGGCGCGGGTGCTCGCGGCGCGTGGCAAGGTGGTAGAGGCGCGCCTGGAGCGTGTGTTCCAGGCCAGCCCCGAGCGCCGTGAAGCGCCTTGCCGGCACTACGCCCGCTGCGGCGGCTGCAACCTCCAGCACCTGCCTCATGAAGGGCAGCTGGCGCTCAAGCAGCGCCTGCTTGCCGAGCAGCTGCAACGGGTGGCCGGCGTGCAGCCCGAGGAGTGGGCTGTTCCCCTGAGCGGACCGGAATTCGGCTACCGCCGCCGGGCGCGGGTCGCGGTACGCTGGGACACCAAGGCGCGCCAACTGGACGTGGGGTTCCGCGCCGAGGCCAGCCAGGACATCGTCGGCATCGACGAATGCGCGGTGCTGGTACAACCCTTGCAGTCGATCATGCGCCACCTGCCGACCGTGCTGCGCAGCCTGGCCAAGCCGCAGGCGCTGGGGCACGTGGAGCTGTTCAGCGGCACCGCCGAGGCGGTGCTGGTACGGCATGTGGCGCCCTTGTCCAGTGAAGACCTGGCGCGGCTCGAGGCGTTCTGCCGCGAGGCCGGCGCCCAGCTGTGGCTGCAGGGCGAGGGCGAGCCGGCACCGGTGGATGCCGCGGCGCAACTGGGCTTTGCCCTGGAGCCTTGGGGCATGGAACTGGCCTGGCGGCCGGGTGACTTCGTCCAGGTCAACGCCCAGGTCAACACCTTGATGATTCAGCAGGCCTTGGCCTGGCTGGCGCCCGAGGCGCACGAGCGGGTCCTGGACCTGTTCTGCGGCTTGGGCAACTTCGCCCTGCCCCTGGCCCGCCAGGCGCGCGAAGTGGTGGCGGTGGAGGGCGTGCAGGCCATGGTCGAGCGCGCCGCCGCCAACGCCGACGGCAACAATGTGCATAACGCTCGGTTTTTTCAGGCCGATTTATCGCAGCCTTTGGCGGGCGCCGGATGGGTCGCCGAGGGCTTTTCTGCGGTACTCTTGGATCCACCGCGCGACGGGGCATTCGAGGTGGTGCAAGGCATCGCCCGGCTCGGTGCGAAGCGGCTGGTCTATGTATCGTGCAACCCGGCCACGCTGGCGCGAGACGCGCAGGTGCTGGTCGGGCAGGGGTACCGGTTAAAAAGGGCCGGGATTCTCGACATGTTTCCTCAGACGGCGCATGTCGAGGCCATGGCGTTATTCGAAGTGGGCTAGCCGGGCTGGCCCTCTTGGTGCGGCCTTCAAGGAGTGAGGGGCGCACAGGTGATAGCCAGTGCACCCGCGTGGTGCGCTGTATGGAAAGGTAAAACAAAGATGGTACAGGTGAGAGTGCACCAGCCGGTCAACCACGACGGCAGTATCAATCTCGAAGCATGGCTCGATCATGTGGTGAGCGTCGATTCGCAGCTCGATCGCCCGGGGCTGAAAGAGGCCTGCGAGTTCGCCCATGAGGTCGAGAAAAAAGGCAATCCAGCCAAGCATTCCTGGGCCGACGGCACCTCCAGTTTCCAGGCTGGGCTGGAGATCGCCGAAATCCTCGCCGACCTCAAGCTCGACCAGGATTCGCTGGTCGCCGCGGTGATCTACCGCTCGGTGCGCGAAGGCAAGGTGACCCTGGCTGAAGTCGGTCAGCGCTTTGGCCCGGTGGTGTCCAAGCTGATCGACGGCGTGCTGCGCATGGCGGCCATCAGTGCCAGCCTCAGTCCGCGCCAGTCGTTGGTACTTGGTTCCCAGGCGCAGGTCGAAAACCTGCGCAAGATGCTGGTGGCCATGGTCGACGACGTGCGCGTGGCGCTGATCAAGCTCGCCGAACGTACCTGTGCCATTCGTGCGGTCAAGGGCGCCGACGACGAGAAGCGCCTGCGCGTGGCACGTGAGGTGTTCGACATCTATGCGCCGCTGGCGCACCGGCTGGGCATCGGTCATATCAAGTGGGAACTCGAGGACCTGTCGTTCCGCTACCTTGAGCCCGACCAGTACAAGCAGATCGCCAAGCTGCTGCACGAGCGCCGGCTGGACCGCGAGCGCTTCATCAGCGACGTGATGAACCAGCTTCAGAACGAGCTGCTGGCCACCGGCGTCAACGCCGACATCAGTGGCCGGGCGAAACACATCTATTCGATCTGGCGCAAGATGCAGCGCAAGGGCCTGGAATTCAGCCAGATCTACGACGTGCGCGCAGTGCGCGTGTTGGTGCCGGAAGTGCGCGACTGCTACACCGCGCTGGGCATCGTGCACACCCTGTGGCGACACATCCCCAAGGAGTTCGATGACTACATCGCCAACCCCAAGGAAAACGGCTACCGCTCCCTGCACACCGCAGTGATTGGCCCCGAGGGCAAGGTGCTGGAGGTGCAGATCCGCACCCACGCCATGCACGAGGAAGCCGAGCTGGGCGTGTGCGCGCACTGGCGCTATAAGGGCACCGACGTCAAGCCCAGCTCCAACCACTACGAAGAGAAGATCTCCTGGCTGCGCCAGGTGCTGGAGTGGCACGAGGAACTGGGCGACATCGGCGGCCTGGCCGAACAGCTGCGTGTCGATATCGAGCCGGACCGGGTCTACGTGTTCACCCCTGACGGTCACGCCATCGACCTGCCCAAGGGCGCCACGCCGCTGGACTTCGCCTACCGGGTGCACACCGAGATCGGCCACAACTGCCGGGGCGCCAAGATCAACGGCCGCATCGTGCCGTTGAACTACAGCCTGCAGACCGGCGAGCAGGTGGAGATCATCACCAGCAAGCACGGCAGCCCGAGCCGCGACTGGCTGAACTCCAACCTGGGCTACGTGACCACCTCGCGGGCCCGGGCCAAGATCGTCCACTGGTTCAAGCTGCAGGCCCGCGACCAGAACGTGGCCGCCGGCAAGACCCTGATCGAGCGCGAACTGAGCCGATTGGGCCTGCCCCAGGTGGACTTCGAACGCCTGGCGGAAAAGGCCAACGTCAAGACTGCCGAGGACATGTTCGCCGCCCTTGGCGCCGGCGACCTGCGCCTGGCGCACATGGTCAACGCCGCCCAGCAACTGCTCGAACCCGAGCGCCTGGAACCGGTCGAGCTGATTCCGCGCCAGGCCCGGGGCATCCGCGCGGGCAAGCGCAGTGACATCCAGATCCAGGGCGTCGGCAACCTGCTCACGCAGATGGCCGGGTGCTGCCAGCCGCTACCGGGCGATGCCATTGTCGGCTATATCACCCAGGGCCGTGGCGTGAGCATCCACCGCCAGGATTGTGCCTCGGTGCTGCAGCTGGCGGGCAAGGAGCCGGAGCGTATGATCCAGGTCAGCTGGGGGCCGATCCCGGTGCAGACCTACCCGGTCGACATCGTCATCCGTGCCTACGACCGCCCGGGGCTGTTGCGCGACGTGTCGCAGGTGCTGCTCAACGAGAAGATCAACGTGTTGGCGGTCAACACCCGCTCGAACAAGGAAGACAACACCGCGCTCATGTCACTGACCATCGAGATCCCCGGCCTGGATGCCCTCGGACGTCTGCTGGGGCGGATCTCGCAGTTGCCCAACATCATCGAGACGCGGCGTAATCGCACCCCTTGAGAAACGGGGCCGCTGTGCGGCCCATCGCCGGCAAGCCGGCTCCCACAGGATCGCGCTGTACCCTGTGGGAGCCGGCTTGCCGGTGATCGAGGGCGAAGCCCTCGCCTAGGAACAGACTTGATATGACCTACACCCTTGAAGACCTGCTGCACCTCATGGCCCGCCTGCGTGACCCGCAATATGGCTGCCCCTGGGACCTCAAGCAGGACTACGCCAGTATCGTCCCGCACACCCTCGAGGAAGCCTACGAAGTCGCCGACACTATCGAACGCGGCGACTTCGAGCACCTGCAGGGCGAGCTCGGCGATCTGCTGTTCCAAGTGGTCTATTACAGCCAGCTGGCCCGTGAAGAAGGGCGCTTCGAGTTCGACGGCGTCGTCGATTCGATCACCCGCAAGCTGATCCGTCGCCACCCCCATGTGTTCCCCACCGGCGAGCTGTACGCGCCGCTGGAGACCCCGGCGTTGAGCGAGGCGCAGATCAAGTCGCGCTGGGAGGAGATCAAGGCCGAGGAGCGCGCCGAAAAAAGCGAGCCCGAGCAGTTGTCGCTGCTCGACGATGTGCCCGCGGCCTTGCCCGCGCTGTCCCGCGCCGCCAAACTGCAGAAGCGCGCCGCCACGGTCGGCTTCGACTGGCCTGAGGCGCTGCCGGTGCTGGACAAGGTCCGCGAGGAGCTCGACGAAGTGCTGCAGGCCATGGCCGATGGCGACAGCGACGCGCTGGAGGACGAGCTGGGTGACCTGCTGTTCGCCACCGTCAACCTGGCCCGGCACCTCAAGCACGACCCGGAAAATGCCTTGCGCCGTGCCAACCGCAAGTTCGAGCGGCGCTTCCGATTCATCGAACAGGCATTGCGCGCGCAGGGCCTGAACATCCAAGATCGTACCCTCGACGAGCTGGACGCCCTGTGGGGCGAGGCCAAGCGTCAGGAAAAGAACCTGCCCAGCTGCGGCTGAGCCGATGCATAAGTGAGTAGAACACCCATGAGCCTTTCCCTTCGCGACCAATTGCTCAAAGCCGGCCTGGTCAACCAGAAACAGGTCTCGCAGACCAACAAAGCCGAGAAAAAACAGAAACGCCTGGAACACAAGGGCCAGGTGGAGGTGGACGACAGCCAGAAACGCCTGGCCAAGGAAGCCATGGCCGAGAAGGCCAAGAAGGACCAGGAGCTGAACCGCCAGGTCCAGGAGAAGGCCGAGCAGAAGGCCCGTGCCGCGCAGATCAAGCAACTGATCGAGGCGACCCGTCTGCCCAAGCTGACCACCGAGGACTACTACAACTTCGTCGATGACAAGAAGGTCAAGCGCATCGCCGTCAACGCCCTGATGCGCAGCAAGCTGAGCAATGGCGCGCTGGCCATCGTCGCCCATGGTGGCGGCTACGAAGTGATCCCGCGCGAGGCGGCGGTGAAGATCCAGGAGCGTGACCCCAACCGTATCCTGCTGCTCAACACCCATGTCGAGGAAGCGGACGAGGACGATCCGTACGCAGCCTACAAGATCCCAGACGATCTGATGTGGTAAGCACGAAAAACCCCGCCTTGGCGGGGTTTTTCGTTGCAGGGCCGGGTCACTGCGCCGGGCGTTGGCGCTCGAGGTATTCAAGCTCCATGCGGTACTGGTGAGCCTGTTGCTCGTCATGGAACATGCCGACCAATTGGCCTTGCTGATGCACGTCCCAGATCCGCAGGCCAGCGGCCTGGCCTTCGTGGGACATTTTCGATTCGTCGCGTTCGGTTACCTGGACTGTCATCGTCAAACTCCACTGCTTGGGTTGGCTGCGGCACTGTGTCGCAGGACTCCTTTATAGAATTTGTTAGCAGGCTAAGTAAATAAAACAGCGATGAAACAAGTTTCATCAAGGGCAACGCATCCCTGTGGGAGCGGTGTGCGGCAAAAAAGAAACCCCGCACAAGGCGGGGCTTCGGGCGTTGCAGGCAGCGGTATCAGTTACCCTTGACCGCCTTGCCATCGACCGTGCCATCCTGCAGCACGATCACGTACTCCTTGCCGTCGGTCTCAACCTGTCGCAGCTGCACCAGCAGGTAGTCCCAGTCCTTGGCGAACCACAGCTCGGTGATGCGCTTGCTCTGGCTCGGGTCGCGCACGCGTTCGACCTTGATCGCGTCGACCTGGCCAGTCTTGGTGGTCACTTTCTCGGTGCCCAGCACGCGGAAGTCGTAGGTGTCGATCTCGTCACCGTCGACCACCTGGTAGGTCATGCTCTTCTTGCCGGCGGCCACGTCATGCTGCAGGGCCAGCTGGTAGGACGACTTGTCCAGCACGCCGCGGTTGAGCGGCAGGTTGATGGCATCGCCACGGTCGCTGCCGGTGATCTTCTTGCCGGCCCAGTCGAAGTTCAGGTCGACCTTCTTTGCCTTGCCCAGGCCGCCACGTTCGAAGTGATACTGCTGCGGCAGCAGGGTGTCGTTGTCGAACTTGAGGGTGCTTTGCTCCGTCAGGCTGGCGATCATCATCGAAGCCTTGAAGTTCAGGCTCCAGGTGCCGTTGGCGTTCTTTTCCAGGCTGCGCGCGGCGGTGCCGCTCATCGGCAGCTGTTTCCAGTCGGCGGTGTAGCTGGCCGCGAAAGGCTTCAGATCAGCTGCCTGGAGGGGCAGGGCGAGCACGGCGAGAGCCAAGAGCAGGGCGCGACGCATAAATTCTCCTAGGATCGAATCAAGTGACCGCTGGCCGCCAGCGGCTGGCCATCCAGTAATGCACCCTGTCCGCCCAGACGCAAGCGTCCTTCGGCGAACCAGCGCACCGCCAGCGGGTAGATCTGGTGTTCCTGCAGGTGCACGCGCTGGGCGAGCGTCTGCGCGGTGTCATCCGTTGCCACGGGCACCACAGCCTGTACGACCAGAGGCCCGCCATCGAGTTCCTCGGTGACGAAGTGCACGCTGCAGCCATGCTCGACGTCGCCCGCCTCCAGCGCGCGCTGGTGTGTGTGCAGGCCTTTGTACCTGGGCAACAGTGACGGGTGGATGTTCAGCAGGCGGCCCTGGTAGTGGCGCACGAAATCGCCACTGAGGATGCGCATGAAACCGGCCAGCACCACCAGGTCGGGCTGGAAGCCGTCGATCAGCGCCATCAGCGCCGCGTCGAAGGCTTCGCGCCCGTCGAACCCGGTGTGCGACAACACGGCGGTTTCGATGCCGGCGGCCTTGGCACGTTCCAGGCCGTAAGCATCGGCACGGTTCGAGATGACCGCGCGGATGCGTGCCGGGCTGTCGCTGGCGCTGTTGCTGTCGATCAGTGCCTGCAGGTTGCTGCCGGAGCCCGACAGCAACACGACTACATTGCAGGGCATCAGTGTGCCTTGAGGTTCTGCAGCTCGACCTGGGCGGCGCCTTCGGCGGCCACGTCGATACGGCCAATCACCCACGGTTGCTCGCCTTCGGCGCGCAGCACGTTGAGGGCATTGTCGACCTGGTCCTGAGCCACGCAGATGACCATGCCCACGCCGCAGTTCAGCACGCGGTGCATTTCATGCTCGTCGACGTTGCCTTTTTCCTGCAGGAAGTCGAACACCGCCGGACGTTGCCAGCTGGCCACGTCGACCACGGCCTGGGCGCCCTTTGGCAGTACGCGCGGGATGTTGTCCAGCAGGCCGCCACCGGTGATGTGGGCCATGGCCTTGACAGCGCCGGTCTGCTTGATCAGTTGCAGCAGCGGCTTGACGTAGATGCGGGTAGGCGCCATCAGCAGGTCGGCCAGCGGCTTGCCGTCGAGCTGGGTGTTGTCGATGTCGGTGCCGGAAACCTCGAGGATCTTGCGGATCAGCGAGTAGCCGTTGGAGTGCGGGCCGGAGGATGGCAGCGCGATCAGGGCGTCGCCGGTGACCACTTTCGAGCCGTCGATGATCTCGGACTTTTCCACCACGCCGACGCAGAAGCCGGCCAGGTCGTAGTCTTCGCCTTCGTACATGCCAGGCATCTCGGCGGTTTCACCACCGACCAGCGAGCAGCCGGCCAGTTCGCAACCGGCGCCGATGCCGGTGACCACGGTGGCGGCCACGTCGACGTTGAGCTTGCCGGTGGCGTAGTAGTCGAGGAAGAACAGCGGCTCGGCGCCGCATACAACCAGGTCGTTGACGCACATGGCGACCAGGTCCTGGCCGATGCTGTCGTGCTTGTTCAGGTTCAGCGCCAGGCGCAGCTTGGTGCCGACGCCGTCGGTGCCGGAGACCAGCACCGGCTGCTTGTAGCCGGCCGGGATCTCGCAGAGGGCGCCGAAGCCGCCCAGGCCACCCATGACTTCAGGACGTGCGGTGCGCTTGGCGACGCCCTTGATGCGTTCGACCAGTGCTTCGCCGGCGTCGATGTCTACACCGGCGTCTTTGTAGCTCAGGGAGGGTTGCTTGCTCATTGATCCAGGCCTTTAGGAGGGAGGGATTCAGAAAAACGACCGGGACGGCCAAGGCCGGTTTCAGAAACGGCGGCTGCCTGTACGTCACTGGTCTGCGAAGGCGCGCGATTTTATCAGGGTTGCCCCAAGGCGGCCATCCTCAGGCCGACGGGCAGGCGGGAAATCTGGGCAAAAAACCGTGTTTCACCCCCTGTGACTGGTTGGCGCGCCGGTGCCTGTATAAGGTATAGGCATGGCGACCCACGCAACGGGCCGGCAACGCGGAGTATTTGCCGTGGTTGCGCGGTCACAGCCGACAGGCAAGGGCGTGTCGCCCCAAGGTCATCTGGACAGGAATCCTCAATGCGTCTTCTCAATTTCCTCGCTGGCGCCTGCCTGGTTGTGGCCGGCACCGTGGCCCAGGCCGAAACCATCTCTGGCTTGTATCAGGTGCGCGAGCCTGTCGAAGGGCAGGGCAGCGAAGCCCGCGCCCAGGCGACCGGCAAGGCCCTGGATACCCTGGTGCTGCGCCTGACCGGTGATCCCAAGGCGGTGCAGAACCCGGCATTGGCCGCGCTGCGCAAGGACCCGCAGCAGATCATCAACCAGGTCGGCACCGAAGCCGGGCCGCCGGAGTCGGTGCTGGTCGAGTTCGACCCCGGCAGCACCGAGCGCGCCCTGCGCCAAGCTGGCCTGGCGCTGTGGGGCAGCAACCGGCCGTCGATTCTTGGCTGGTGGCTGAATGACAGCGTCGAGGGCAGTAGCCTGGTCGGCGATGGCCAGGCTGTCGCCGAACCCCTGCGCCGGGCCGCCCAGCACCGCGGCCTGCCGTTGCGCCTGCCGTTAGCCGACCTGCAGGAGCAACTGGTGGCCAATGCCAAGCTGCTCGAAGGCAACGACCCGGCGCCGCTGCGCGAGGCCTCCGAGCGCTATGGCGCCGATGCGCTGCTGGCGGTGCATGCCCATGAAGCCGACGGCAAGTGGCAGGGCAAGTGGCAGTTGTGGCTGGGCGACCAGCGCGAGCAGGGCAGCGCCGAGGGCGCCGACCAGGCGGCCCTGGCCGACGCCGTGCTGCTGGCGGTGAGTAACCGCCTGGCGCCGCGTTACGTCACCCGTCCCGGCGCCAGCAGCGAGCTAGAGGTGCAGGTCCAGGGCATGAACCTGCAACGCTACGCCGAGCTCAGCCGAGTCCTGGAGCCCTATGGCGCGCGCCTGCAGATGGCCGATGGCGGCACCCTGACCTACCGCGTCAGCGGCAATCGTGAGCAACTGCGCGCGCAGTTAAGTCTGGCCAAGCTCCAGGAACTGCCTGCCGAGCCCGTGCCCGCGACACCTGCGCCAAACACGCAGGACCCGGCCGGCGCCACGCCGCCGGCCACCGCCGCCAAGCCGTTCGACGGCTTGCGTTTTCGCTGGTAAGGAGTGGCTGAATGACTGACCTGCGTCGCTGGATCTGGCTGGGCGCGGCTTTTGTGATTGCCGTGCTGCTGTACTTCCTGCACAACATTCTCTCGCCGTTCCTGGTGGGCATCCTGCTGGCCTACCTGGCCGACCCGCTGGTCGACCGCCTGGAACGGTTCGGCCTGTCGCGCACCTGGGGCGTGGTGGTGGTGTTCAGCCTGTTCACCCTGATATTCCTGGCCCTGCTGCTGGTGCTGGTGCCGATGCTGGCCAAGCAGTTGCTACGCCTGTACGAACTGGCGCCGCAGATGCTCGACTGGCTGCAGCATGTGGCGCTGCCCTGGGTGCAGAGCCGCCTGGGCCTGGCCGATGGGTTCTGGAAATTCGACAAGATCAAGGCCGCCATCGGCGAGCACATGGGCCAGACCACCGACATCGTCGGGGTGCTGCTGTCCCAGGCCACTGCTTCGAGCCTGGCGTTGATTGGCTGGCTGGCCAACCTGGTGCTGATCCCGGTGGTGGGCTTCTACCTGCTGCGCGACTGGGACCTGATGATGGCCAAGCTGCGCAGCCTGCTGCCACGTCAACGCGAACCGCAGGTAGTGGGACTGGCCGGCGAGTGCCACGAGGTGCTGGGGGCGTTCGTGCGCGGGCAGTTGCTGGTGATGCTGGCGCTGGGCGTCATCTATTCCACCGGCCTGATGCTGGTGGGCCTGGAGCTGGGCCTGCTGATCGGCATGCTCGCGGGGTTGGCGGCGATCGTGCCGTACATGGGCTTCATCATCGGCATCGGTGCGGCGCTGGTCGCCGGGTTGTTCCAGTTCGGCGGCGAGCTCTACCCGATGCTGGGCATCGTCGCGGTGTTCATGGTTGGGCAGGCGCTTGAAGGCATGGTGCTGACACCGCTGCTGGTGGGCGACCGCATCGGCCTGCACCCGGTGGCGGTGATCTTCGCGATCCTGGCCGGCGGCGAGCTGTTCGGCTTTACCGGCGTGTTGCTGGCGTTGCCGGTGGCGGCGGTGATCATGGTGCTGCTGCGGCATGTGCATGACCTGTACAAGGAATCGGACATGTATGCCGGGGAGATCGACCCCGACCTATGATCAATCGCGGGGCAAGCCCGCTCCCACGCTACCCTGGCAGAGGCTCTAACGTTGGGGCGGGCTTGCCCCGCGATGCTTGTGAAACAGTGCAACTACTTGATTTTACTTGCGCTATTTCCCTCGCCGATTGTGCCGTCCGCGCTGCGGGTATAGACTTTGCACACTGTTCATCAAAGGCCCCCTGTGGTCCCCGCGACCGCCCGCGAGCATGAAACCGATCCAGTTGCCCCTGGGTGTGCGTCTGCGCGACGACGCCACCTTCATCAACTACTACCCCGGCGCCAATGCCGCGGCACTGGGCTATGTCGAGCGGCTGTGCGAAGCCGACGCCGGCTGGACCGAAAGCCTCATCTACCTGTGGGGCAAGCAGGGCGTGGGCCGCACCCACCTGTTGCAGGCCGCCACCCAGCGTTTCCAGCAGTTGGGCCAACCCGCTGTCTACCTGCCCCTGGCGCAACTGCTTGATCGCGGCGTCGAACTGCTCGACTACCTCGAACAGTACGAGCTGGTGTGCATCGACGACCTGCATGTGATTGCCGGCAAGGCGGACTGGGAAGAGGCGATGTTTCACCTGTTCAACCGCCTGCGCGACAGCGGCCGGCGCCTGCTGCTGGCGGCGTCCAGTTCGCCACGGGAACTGCCGATCAAACTGGCCGACCTCAAGTCGCGGCTGACCCTGGCGCTGATCTTCCAGATGCGTGGGATGTCCGATGAGGACAAGCTGCGCGCCCTGCAACTGCGTGCCTCGCGCCGTGGCCTGCACCTGACCGACGAGGTCGGCCACTTCATCCTCACCCGCGGTACGCGCAGCATGAGCGCGTTGTTCGACCTCCTCGAACGCCTCGACCAGGCCTCCCTGCAGGCCCAGCGCAAGCTGACCATCCCGTTCCTCAAGGAAACCCTCGGCTGGTAGCCCTGAGAACACGGTGCCAGAGCATCAAAACGGAAAAGTCACATCTTTTTCGATAAAATTTGCAAATGGGTCCGATAGAAGGCATAGTTTCCCCCTTCTAAAGGACTACAGACACGGTCGTGCCCATGCTGAAGCGCTTCGCACCCCTCGTGCCACTTGCACTTGTCACCCTTCTTTACGGCTGTGCCTCCACCGGCCCGGTCGCACCCTCGCAGGACCACCGCGTGGCCGCCGAGCAATCGGTCAAGGCCAAGGCTTCCGCCTCTTCCGTATTCACCGAGGAAGAGCTGGCCAGCGAAGACGACCTTGACGCCTTCTCCAGCAACGGCAAGCCATACCAGCTGCCTGTGCTGGCCGACAGCATTCTCGAACGCGGCATGGCCCTGATCGGCACCCGCTACCGCTTTGGCGGCACCTCCGAGAAGTCCGGCTTCGACTGCAGCGGTTTCATCGGCTACCTGTTCCGCGAAGAGGCGGGCATGAACCTGCCGCGCTCGACCCGCGAGATGATCAACGTCGACGCGCCCAAGGTCGCCCGTAACAAGCTCAAGCCCGGCGACCTGCTGTTCTTCAGCACCAACGGCCGTGGCCGCGTGAGCCATGCCGGCATCTACCTGGGTGACAACCAGTTCATCCACTCCAGCAGCCGCCGCAGCGGTGGTGTGCGTATCGACAGCCTGGGCGATCGCTATTGGAGCAAGACCTTCATCGAGGCCAAACGCGCGCTCGCCATGGCGCCGACCACGATCTCGCGCAATTGATTTGATATCAAAATGCTGTAACCTCGCACGGCGGCGTAGCTGAAAAGCTCGCCGCCGTGCGCATTTACAGAAAGCGTCTAATCTAAATTCTCAACTCTTTTTACCTTCGGCCGTGGCCGTCGGATTTTCGACAGGACGTTCGCATCATGGCGATGTTGGCGCGCTTCGCATTCTTTTCCCTGGTGGCCCTGCTTGCGGCCTGCTCCAGCCGTGCACCTGCGCCGGCGCCCACGCCCAAACAGCCGATGGTGTTCAATCAGGCGCCTTCGTCGCCTGCGGCCGACGATGTATTGTTTCGCGCCATCGGCCTGGTGGGCACACCGTATCGCTGGGGTGGCAATACACCGGATGCCGGGTTCGATTGCAGCGGCCTGATCGGCTATGTCTACCGTGATGCGGCGGGTATCAGTCTGCCACGCTCGACTCGCGAGATGATCGTCATGCGCGCGCCAAATGTGGATATCAATTCGCTGCAGTCGGGTGATCTGGTGTTCTTTGCCACCAGCGGCGGGTCGCAGGTCAGCCATGCCGGCATCTACGTCGGTGAAGGGCGCTTCGTGCATGCACCGTCGACGGGCGGCACCGTGCGCCTGGACTACCTGTCCAACAGCTACTGGGCCAAGGCCTACCTCCAGGCCAAACGGGTGCTGCCGCCGGGGCATCTGGCGCAGAATCCCTGATACCTACCGGCGCGGGCAGGGTATGAACTTGGTCCAGTATTGCCTGGCTGGCATCAAGCCTGTTTGAGCAGAAGCGCCACTCCGGGATAGTACTGCCCCAGTTCGTTGTGCAGCTTGCGGTAGGCATACGGGAAGTACCAGGCAAGCGCACAGGCCGTGTGCTTCTGCAGATCGTCCACCAGGTCCTGCAGTTCCTCGGGGCTGGCATGCTGGCCGGCCTTCCACGGTGTGACGAACAGTGCCCCGGCCTTGAGTTGGCTGCCATACGCGATCGGCTTGGCCAGGGCGGCGGTTTCCTGCAGGGCCGCTGTCAGGTCGAGGCGAGCGATGCGCGGCCAGCGCTGGCCAGCGTGCAGGTACAGCGACTCCTCGGCGCTGCTGATCGACAGGTCGCAGCGCCCGTCGCGCTCGCCCTCGTCGCGCTGTTTCTTGCTCATGTGCCGTTCCAGCGCCACCAACTCACCCTGCCAGGCGGCAGCGGCGAGCAGGCCGACGTTGCTGGCTGTGCCGTGCCAGTAGGGCGCCTCGTTGTCGCCCTGCAACTGGTTGAAGCGGTCGATGCAGTCGACCCAGCGCTCGAGGGCCGGGCGCAGGAACTCCAGGCGCGGGTTGTTGATCATCAGGCCTTGCATGCTGCGCTCTCCTTGTCATTGTGATCCGGGTCGGCCGGGTGATAGCTATGTGATATCACTGCTCTGAGTGTGGCACAAGCTGGTGAATCGGCCATTGATCCAGGCCAGATCGGCCCTCGCTCGATTGACGCTCCCGGTGCAACCCTCTAACCTTCGCGGCGTGCTTCAGGTGCCCCGCGAGCTACGGTTCGGCAGGGTGAAACTGGGAAGCCGGTGGGCGCCAGTAGGCGCGAGTCCGGCGCTGCCCCCGCAACGGTAGATGAGTCGACGGCTACGCAAGGCCACTGGATGTCCATGTCCGGGAAGGCGCGTAGCCAGGGCCTGCGCCCGCTCATGAGCCCGGAGACCGGCCTGTCACTGCCAAACGGCATCACGGAGGGTGATGCGCGGTGCGATGTGGCCCTTGCCATGCCTCCTGCGCGCTCCTCGTCTGCCTGCCTTTTACCTGTCGCCGCCGCTGCGACAGCCTGCGGAGACCCCTGATGAGCGAATCCATCGAACGCGACGAACGTCACCTGGCGCGCATGCAGCGCAAGAAGGCGATCATCGACGAGCGCATCGCCAATTCCCCCAATGAATGCGGCCTGCTGCTGGTGCTGACCGGCAACGGCAAGGGCAAGAGCAGCTCGGCCTTCGGCATGCTTGCCCGCGCCCTTGGCCATGGCATGCAGTGCGGCGTGGTGCAGTTCATCAAAGGCCGCAACAGCACCGGCGAGGAGCTGTTTTTCCGCCGATTTCCCGAGCAGGTGCGTTATCACGTGATGGGCGAGGGCTTTACCTGGGAAACCCAGGACCGCCAGCGCGACATCGCCGCTGCCGAGGCCGCCTGGGCGGTGTCGCGGCAGTTGCTGCAGGACCCCTCTATCCAGTTCGTCGTGCTCGATGAGCTGAACATCGCCCTCAAGCACGGCTACCTGGACCTCGACCAGGTGCTATCGGATATCCAGGCGCGTCCGCCGATGCAGCATGTGATCGTCACGGGGCGCGCTGCCAAGCCGGAGATGATCGAACTGGCCGACACCGTCACCGAGATGGGCATGCTCAAGCACGCCTTCCAGGCCGGTATCCGCGCGCAGAAGGGCGTCGAACTGTGAGTGAGTCGCGCCAGTGTCCCGCCGTGCTGATCGCGGCCCCGGCCTCGGGCCAGGGCAAGACCACGGTCACTGCCGCCCTGGCCCGCCTGCACCGCAACCTCGGGCGCACGGTGCGGGTGTTCAAGTGCGGGCCTGACTTTCTCGACCCGATGATCCTCGAGCGCGCCAGCGGTGCGCCGGTCTACCAGCTCGACCTGTGGATGATCGGCGCCGAGGAGAGTCGCCGCCTGTTGTGGGAAGCGGCGGGCGAGGCCGACCTGATCCTGATCGAGGGCGTGATGGGCCTGTTCGACGGCACGCCGTCGAGCGCCGACCTGGCGCGCCACTTCGGCGTGCCGGTGTTGGCGGTGATCGACGGCACGGCCATGGCCCAGACCTTTGGTGCCTTGGCTCTAGGCCTGGCGCGCTACCAGCCCGACCTGCCGTTCGCCGGGGTGCTGGCCAACCGGGTCGGCAGCCTGCGTCATGCGCAACTGCTCGAAGGCAGCCTGACCGAAGGCCTGCGCTGGTACGGCGGGTTGTCCCGCGAGCGCGGCATCGAACTGCCCAGCCGTCACCTTGGCCTGGTCCAGGCCAGCGAGTTGAACGACCTGGATGCACGCCTGGATGCCGCCGCCGAAGCCCTGGGCGCCAGTTGCGATGCCGCGCTGCCGCCACCGGTCCGTTTTGCCGAGCCTGAGCCTGTGAATGTGACTGCGTCGCTGGCCGGAGCGCGCATCGGTGTGGCCCGCGATGAGGCCTTCGCCTTCACCTATGGCGCCAATCTTGACTTGCTGCGTGGCCTCGGTGCGCACCTGGAATTCTTCTCGCCGGTGCATGACCGCGAGCTACCCGTGGTGGACAGTCTCTACCTGCCCGGCGGCTACCCCGAACTGCATCACCAGGCGCTGGCCGCCAACGCGCCGATGCTGGAAGCGATCCGCGCCCATCATGCCGCCGGCAAGCCGTTGCTGGCCGAGTGCGGCGGCATGCTCTACCTGCTCGACGCGCTGACCGACGTGGCGGGCGAGCGCGCCACGCTGCTGGGCCTGCTGCCGGGCGAGGCGACCATGCAGAAGCGCCTGGCGGCCCTGGCCCTGCAGGCGGTCGAACTACCCGAAGGCACCCTGCGAGGCCACACCTACCACCACTCGCTGACCAGCACGGAGCTTGCGCCGATCGCCCGCGGCCAGAGCCCCAACGGCGGTCGGGGCAACGAGGCGGTCTATCGTCTGGGGCGTCTGACCGCCTCCTACGTGCACTTCTACTTCCCCTCCAACCCCGACGCGGCGGCGGCGCTGCTGCGACCATGAGCCGACACGCCTACAGCGAAGCCGAACGCCAGGCCATCTACCGGGCCATTGGCGAACGCCGCGACATGCGCCATTTTGCCGGGGGCGAGGTGGCCCCCGAGTTGCTCGGACGCCTGCTCGCCGCCGCCCACCAGGCGCCCAGCGTGGGCCTGATGCAGCCGTGGCGGTTCATCCGTATCAGCCAGCGTGCCTTGCGCGAGCGGATCCAGGCGCTGGTGGAGCAGGAGCGGGTGCGCACCGCCGAGGCCCTGGGCGAGCGCTCCGATGAATTCATGAAGCTCAAGGTCGAAGGCATCAACGACTGCGCCGAAGTGCTGGTGGCCGCGTTGATGGACAAGCGCGAGGCGCATGTCTTCGGCCGCCGCACCCTGCCCGAGATGGACTTGGCCTCGCTGGCCTGCGCCATCCAGAACCTGTGGCTGGCGGCACGCGCCGAAGGGTTGGGCATGGGCTGGGTATCGCTGTTCGACCCCGAGGCCCTGGCCGAACTGCTGGGCATGCCCGCGGGCGCCAAGCCCATGGCGGTGCTGTGCCTGGGGCCGGTGACCGAGTTCTATCCGGCGCCGATGCTGGTGCTGGAAGACTGGGCCGAACAGCGGCCCTTGAGCGAGATGCTGTACGAGAACCATTGGGGAGAGCGTCCATGAGCGTGGCCTTGCTGACCGTGGCGGGCGTGGCCCTGGATGCGCTGCTGGGCGAGCCGCGCCGGCGTCATCCGCTGGTGGGCTTCGGCAACTTCGCATCGCGCCTGGAGCAACGTTTCAACGCCGGTGGGTGCGGCTGGCGCAGCCATGGCGTCACCGCGTGGTTCCTGGCGGTGGTGCCGCTGACCCTGCTGGCGCTGATCCTGTCCTGGCTGCCGTACATCGGCTGGCTGGTGGATGTGCTTGCGCTGTACTGCGCCCTGGGCCTGCGCAGCCTGGGCGAGCATGTGCTGCCGGTGGCCCAGGCCTTGCGCCAGGGGGACCTGGCCGAGGCGCGGCGGCGTGTCGGTTACCTGGTCAGCCGCGAAACCCGCGAGCTGGACGAGCCCGCCGTGGCCCGGGCGGCCACCGAGTCGGTGTTGGAAAACGGCAGCGACGCGGTGTTTGCCGCGCTGTTCTGGTTTGTCGTGGCCGGTGCGCCGGGGGTGGTGCTGTACCGCCTGAGCAATACCCTGGATGCCATGTGGGGCTATCGCAACGAGCGCTTCGAACGCTTTGGCTGGTGCGCGGCGCGCATCGACGATGGGCTGAACTATATTCCCGCCAGGCTGGTGGCGCTGACCTATGCGCTGCTGGGCAAGACCCGCCTGGCCCTGGCCTGCTGGCGCAACCAGGCGCCGCTGTGGGATAGCCCCAACGCCGGCCCGGTGATGGCCGCGGGTGCCGGCGCGCTGGGCGTGGAGCTGGGCGGCCCGGCGGTGTATCACGGCGAGCTGCATGAACGACCGCGCCTGGGTGAAGGGCCGATGGCCGACGCCCAGGCCATCGAGCGCGGCTGGAGCCTGGTGCAGCGCGGCGTGTGGTTGTGGGTGCTGTTGATCTGCGTGGGAGCCTATCTGAATGCTTGAACACGGTGGCCGCCTGCTGCGGGCGGTGAAACAGTACGCCATTCCACGGGAGCAGTGGCTCGACCTGTCCAGCGGTATCGCGCCATGGTCCTATCCGATACCGCCGATTCCGCTGGAGGCCTGGGCCCGTCTGCCGGAGACCGAAGACGGCCTGGAGACGGCGGCGCGAAAGTACTATGGCGCGCAGCCGTTGCTGGCGGTGGCCGGCTCCCAGGCGGCGATCCAGGCCTTGCCGCACCTGCGCCCGAGCGGGCGGGTCGGGGTCCTGTCGCCGTGCTATGCCGAGCATCCGCATGCCTGGGCACGGGCAGGGCACACGTTGGTCGAACTGGACGAGACCGAGGTCGAGGACGTGCTCGACAGTCTTGACGTCCTGGTGCTGGTCAACCCCAACAATCCCACCGGCCGTCGGGTAACCCGCGAACGCCTGCTGGCCTGGCATGCGCGTCTGGCCGAGCGCGGTGGCTGGCTGCTGGTGGACGAAGCCTTCATGGACAATACGCCCGAACACAGCGTGGTCGAGCAGGCCGGGCAACCTGGCCTGATCGTGTTGCGCTCGTTCGGCAAGTTCTTCGGCCTGGCCGGTGTGCGGTTGGGCTTCGTCGTCGCCCAGGCGGATGTGCTGCGACGTCTGGCCGAGGCACTCGGGCCCTGGGCCGTCAGCGGCCCGACCCGAGTGCTGGGGCAGGCCTGTTTCGCCGACGACGCGGCGCACCTGGCGCAGATTGCCCGTTGCGCCCAGGCCAGCCAGCGCCTGGCCTCGTTGCTCGACGGCGCGGGCCTGCCACCCAGTGGCGGCTGCGACCTGTTCCAGTACGTGCGTGATGAGCGCGCCGCGCACCTGCATGACTTTCTCGCCCGCCGCGGCATTCTGGTGCGCCTGTTCGATCAGCCGCCCGCGCTGCGTTTCGGCCTGCCCGCCACGGCCGCTGACGAACAACGCCTGGCCCAGGCCCTGGCGGACTATCAGAAGGAATCGGCATGACCACCCTCATGGTGCAAGGCACCACCTCCGATGCCGGCAAGAGCACGCTGGTGACCGCCCTGTGCCGCTGGCTGCTGCGCCAGGGCATCGCCGTGGTGCCGTTCAAGCCGCAGAACATGGCGCTCAACAGCGCCGTGACCGCCGACGGTGGCGAGATCGGCCGCGCCCAGGCGGTGCAGGCCCAGGCCTGCCGGCTGGCGCCGCACACCGACATGAACCCGGTGCTGCTCAAGCCCAACAGCGACACCGGCGCCCAGGTGATCGTCCATGGCCGCGCGGTGACCAGCATGAACGCCGTCGCCTACCACGACTACAAGGCCATCGCCATGCAGGCGGTGCTGGCGTCCCACGAGCGCCTGAGCGAAGCCTACCCGGTGGTGATGGTCGAAGGCGCCGGCTCCCCGGCGGAGATCAACCTGCGTGCCGGCGACATCGCCAACATGGGCTTCGCCGAGGCGGTCGACTGCCCGGTGATCCTGGTGGCCGACATCAACCGCGGCGGCGTGTTCGCCCACCTGGTCGGCACCCTGGAACTGCTGTCGGCGAGCGAGCAGGCGCGGGTCAAGGGCTTTGTCATCAACCGTTTCCGTGGCGACATTGCCTTGCTGCAACCGGGCCTGGACTGGCTGGAGCAGCGCACCGGCAAGCCGGTGCTGGGCGTGTTGCCCTATGTCACCGACCTGCACCTGGAGGCCGAGGACGGGATCGATACCCGCCAGGGGGCGAAGGGCGAGCGCGTGCTCAAGGTGATCGTCCCGGTGCTGCCGCGAATCAGCAACCACACCGACTTCGACCCGCTGCGCCTGCATCCGCAGGTGGACCTGCAGTTCATCGGCCCGGGCCAGCCGATCCCAGCCGCCGACCTGATCATCCTGCCCGGCTCCAAGAGCGTGCGCGGCGACCTGGCGCAACTGCGCGAGCGTGGCTGGGATACCGCCATCGCCCGGCACCTGCGCTACGGCGGCAAGCTCATCGGCATCTGCGGTGGCCTGCAGATGCTCGGCGAGCAGGTGCATGATCCACTGGGCCTGGAAGGGCCCGCCGGCTCCAGTGCGGGCCTCGGCCTGCTGGCCTACAGCACCGTGCTGGAGGCCGAGAAGCAGCTGCGCAACGTGGCCGGCACGCTCGATCTCGAGCAGGTTCCGGTGTCGGGTTACGAGATCCATGCCGGGGTTACCCACGGTCCGGCGCTGGAGCGTCCGGCGGTGCTACTAACCGATGGCCGCGCCGACGGGGCCATCAGCGCCGACGGGCAGATCCTCGCCACCTACCTGCATGGCCTGTTCGAGGGCAGCCAGTCGTGCGCCGCGCTGCTGCGCTGGGCGGGTCTGGCCGAGGTGCAGCCCATCGACTACGAAGCCCTGCGCGAACGCGATATCGAACGCCTGGCCGACCTGGTCGAGCAGCACCTGGACACCGCGCGCCTGCGCCAACTGTGTGGAGTCGTCTGACATGCGCAGCCTGATCCTCGGCGGCGCCCGTTCGGGCAAGAGCCGCCTGGCCGAGCAACTGGCCGAGACCAGCGGCCTGCCGGTGACCTATATCGCCACCAGCCAGCCGCTGGATGGCGAGATGAATGAACGCGTGCGTCTGCACCGCGAGCGCCGTCCGGCCCATTGGGGGCTGGTGGAGGAACCCCTGGCGCTGGCTGATGTGCTGTACGCCGAAGCCGCCGAAGGGCGCTGCCTGCTGGTGGACTGCCTGACCCTGTGGCTGACCAACCTGCTGATGCTCGAGGATGACCTGCGCCTGGCGCAGGAGCGCGATGCGCTGCTCGATTGCCTGGAACAGCTGCCGGGCACCCTTGTCCTGGTCAGCAACGAAACCGGCCTGGGCGTGGTGCCCATGGGCGAACTGACCCGTCGCTACGTCGACCTGGCGGGCACGCTGCACCAGGCCGTGGCCGAGCGCTGCCAACGCGTGGTGCTGACTGTCGCTGGTCTCCCTCTCATGCTCAAAGGACCTGCCCTATGACCCAGATGTGGTGGCGTGACGCCTGCCAACCCCTCGACACCGCCGCCATGGACCAGGCCCGCGCTCGTCAGCAGCAGCTGACCAAACCGGCCGGCTCCCTCGGCCAACTCGAAGGCCTGGCGATACGCCTGGCCGGCCTGCAAGGGCGCGAGCGTCCCAGCCTGGAGCGGATCGCCATCACGATCTTCGCCGGCGACCATGGCGTGGTGGAGGAGGGCATCTCTGCCTACCCGCAGGCGGTGACCGGACAGATGCTGCGCAATTTCGTCGGCGGTGGCGCGGCGATCAGCGTGCTGGCGCGCCAGCTGGACGCAGACCTTGAGGTGGTCGACCTCGGTACCATCGACCCGACGCTGCAACTGCCCGGTGTCCATCACCTGAGTCTTGGGCCTGGCACGGCCAATTTCGCCTGTCAGCCGGCGATGAGCGATGCGCAACTGGCTGCGGCGCTGCAGGCCGGACGCGACAGCGCCCTGCGTGCACTCGACAACGGCGCCCAGCTGTTCATCGGCGGGGAAATGGGCATCGGCAACACCACCGCGGCGGCGGCGCTGGCCAGCACGTTGCTGGGCTGCCCGGCGCGTGAGCTGAGCGGCCCGGGCACCGGCCTGGACAGCGCCGGCGTGCGGCACAAGGCCGAAGTGATCGAGCGCGCCCTGGTGCTGCACGGTCTGCGCGCCGACCAGCCGTTGCAGGCGCTGGCCTGTGTCGGCGGCTTCGAGATCGCCGCGCTGGCCGGCGCCTACTTGGCGTGCGCACAGCATGGCGTGGCGGTACTGGTCGATGGTTTCATCTGCAGTGTCGCCGCCCTGGTGGCGGTACGCCTCAATCCACAGTGCCGCCCCTGGCTGCTGTTCGCCCACCAGGGCGCCGAGCCGGGGCACAAGGCCTTGCTGGCGGCCCTGGAAGCCGAGCCGCTGCTGACCCTGGGCTTGCGCCTGGGCGAGGGCAGCGGTGCGGCGCTGGCGGTGCCGCTGATCCGCCTGGCCTGCGCGCTGCATGGGCAAATGGCGACCTTCGCCGAGGCGGCGGTGGCGGATCGCCCGGCATGATCCTCGACCTGCTGCGCCACGGCGAGACGGAAAAAGGGGGCGGCTTGCGCGGCAGCCTCGACGACGCCTTGACCGAGACTGGCTGGGCGCAGATGCGCCAGGCCGTCACCGACGTCGGCCCCTGGGACGTGCTGGTCAGTTCGCCGCTGCAGCGCTGCGCGGCGTTCGCCGATGAGCTGGGCGCGCGCCTGAACCTGCCGGTGTTGCGCGAGGCTGGTGTGCGCGAGCTGCACTTCGGTGAGTGGGAAGGGCAAAGCGCCGCGCAGATCATGCAGGTCGACGCCGATGCCCTGGGGCAGTTCTGGAATGATCCGTATGCCTTCACCCCGCCGGGCGGCGAACCGGTGCTGGCCTTTGCCGAACGGGTGCTGGCGGCGGTCGAGGGTTTGCGCCGTGTGCATGCAGGCAAGCGCGTGCTGCTGGTCACCCATGGTGGGGTGATGCGTCTTCTCCTGGCACGGGCACGTGGCTTGCCGCGTGAGCAATTGCTGCAGGTCGAGGTCGGGCACGGCGCGCTGGTGCGACTGATGCTGGATCACGACGGGCAAATGCGCGAGGTGGGTTGAGATGCTGCCGTTCTGGATCGCCCTGCAGTTCCTCAGTAGCTTGCCGGTCCGCTTGCCGGGCATGCCGGAGCCCCGCGAGATGGGGCGCTCGCTGCTGTGCTATCCGCTGGTGGGGCTGCTGTTTGGCCTGTTGCTGTGGCTGGCCAGCCATCTGCTGCAAGGCACTGCGGCGCCCTTGCACGCGGCCTTGTTGCTGGCGCTGTGGGTGCTGCTCAGCGGCGGGCTGCACCTGGACGGCCTGGCCGACAGCGCCGATGCGTGGCTGGGGGGCTTCGGTGATCGCGAACGCACCTTGCAGATCATGAAGGACCCGCGTAGCGGGCCGATTGCCGTGGTCACGCTGGTGCTGGTATTGCTGCTGAAGTTCTGCGCCCTCTGGGTGCTGGTCGAGCGGGGCGCTGACGGCCTGTTGGTGTTGGCTCCGGTGGTGGGGCGGGCGGCGATGCTCGGGTTGTTTCTCGGCACGCCCTACGTGCGCGCGGGCGGGCTGGGCGCGGCCTTGGCCGAACACCTGCCCCGGCGCGGTGCGGGCTGGGTATTGCTGGGCTGTGCGCTGGTCGGCCTGGCGCTGGGAGGCTGGGCGGTGTTGTGGCCGCTGCTGGCGGCGTTGCTCGTATTCGTGTGGCTGCGTCTGCTGATGTGCCGTCGGCTGGGGGGAACCACAGGGGATACGGCTGGGGCGTTGCTGGAACTGCTGGAACTGACGGTGGTGGTTACCCTGGCGCTGTTAGTCTAGCAGCCCTTGGGTTTGTGTCGCTTCCACAGGGGGCAGGATGTGCCCTGCATGGATCTCGGAAACCAATTCCACGTATTGCGCTTATCCTCGTTTGCTCCTCAAAACCACCAAGAGCCCCTGCCATGCACCCCTGGATGCTCGCCAGTCTGCTGGCCACCAGCAACTGCATTGGGCCTTCTACAGCTTCCGTGAGGGCAGTTGGGATGGCATGGATTACGAGCTGGGTTCGGCCAAGGTGCCGTGGCGCTATTGGCAAGCCATCGAGAACGCCGCGCCGGACCCCTTGCCGCGCAAGGCCACGGCTGAGTTCGAGCCGATCCGCCAGCGCCTGCTACCCAAACCGACACCGTGAAGTTTCTTGCAACATCCATAATGCGGGTATATACACGTATCCATGCTGACCAGTGAATGCATCTGTACCCATTTGCGTCGCGCCGCCCGTGGGGTGAGCCGACATTACGACGAGGCCCTTGCCGGCTTCGGCATCAATGTCGCCCAGTTTTCCCTGCTGCGCCAGGTGCAGCGCCTCGACCGCCCCAGCATCACCTGCCTGGCCGAGGCCATGGGCCTGGAGCGCAGTACCTTGGGCCGCAATCTCAAGGTGCTCGAGGCCGACGGCCTGGTGCGTCTTGCCGGCGGCGACGACCAGCGCAATCGCGTGGTGCTGCTGAGCGAAGCGGGCAAGGCGTGCCTGGACGCCGCCTACCCGGCTTGGCAGCAGGCCCAGAGGCAGTTGGTGGAACGGCTGGGCGAAAGCCAGCGTGACGAGTTGGTGCGCTTGCTGGAGCAGCTTGCCTGAACGACTACGATAGAAAGCGGGTATATACCCGCATAAACCTTGCGATGGGCTGGAGACAACGACAATGACTTCCCTTTGGCGGAGCAGCGGTTGGGTACTTCTGGGGGCGGCGCTGATCCTGGCGCTGTCGCTGGGGGTGCGACATGGTTTCGGCCTGTTCCTGGCGCCGATGAGCGCCGAGTTCGGCTGGGGTCGTGAGGTGTTCGCCTTCGCCATCGCCTTGCAGAACCTGATCTGGGGCCTGGCCCAGCCGTTTACCGGCGCCCTGGCCGACCGCCTGGGCGCGGCCAAAGTGGTGGTGATCGGCGGCATCCTCTACACCGCTGGCCTGGTGATGATGGGCATGGCCGACTCGGCCTGGTCGCTGTCGCTGAGCGCCGGCCTGCTGATCGGCATCGGCCTGTCCGGCACCTCGTTCTCGGTGATCCTTGGGGTGGTCGGGCGCGCCGTGCCGCCGGAAAAGCGCAGCATGGCCATGGGTATCGCCAGCGCCGCCGGCTCCTTTGGCCAGTTCGCCATGCTTCCCGGCACCTTGGGCCTTATCCAGTGGCTGGGTTGGTCGGCGGCCTTGCTGGTGCTGGGCCTGATGGTGGCGTTGATCGTGCCGTTCGTAGGCCTGTTGCGTGATAACCCGCTGCCTAGCCATGGCGCCGAACAGAGCCTTGGCCAGGCGCTGCGCGAAGCTTGCTCGCACTCCGGCTTCTGGTTGCTGGCGCTAGGCTTCTTCGTCTGCGGCTTCCAGGTAGTGTTCATCGGCGTGCACCTGCCGGCCTACCTGGTCGACCAGCACTTGCCGGCGATCACCGGCACCACCGTGCTGGCGCTGGTCGGCCTGTTCAATATCGTCGGCACCTATACCGCCGGCTGGCTCGGCGGGCGCATGTCCAAGCCGCGCCTGCTGACCGGCTTGTACCTGCTGCGCGCCGTGGTCATCGTGCTGTTCCTCTGGGCGCCGGTGACCCAGTTCAGTGCCTACCTGTTCGGTATTGCCATGGGCCTGCTGTGGCTGTCCACGGTGCCGCTGACCAACGGCACCGTTGCCACGCTGTTCGGCGTGCGCAACCTGTCGATGCTCGGCGGTATCGTGTTCCTGTTCCACCAGCTGGGCGCGTTCCTCGGCGGCTGGCTGGGTGGGGTGGTCTATGACCAGACCGGCAGCTATGACCTGGTGTGGCAGATCTCGATCCTGCTCAGCCTGCTGGCCGCGGCCCTTAACTGGCCGGTGCGCGAGCGCCCGGTCGCCCGCCTGCAGGCCCAGGCCGCGTGAACGGCCTGCTCGGGCGTGGCTTGCTGCTGATCGCCGCGATACTGGTGCTGGCGCTGGTGTGGTGGGGCTGGCACAAGGGCGGGCTGGCGTTGATGCAGTTGGGCATGAGCCTGTGTTAAGCGCTACCCTGCACAATCAAGGAATCATGTGCAGGAGACCGCTATCATGCATGCCCGCTGGCTAACCCTCCCTTTGCTGGCCCTGGCCGCAGCCACTTCGAGCTGGGCAGCCGATTGTCCGGCGTTGCTCCAGGGCAGCCTGCCGGAGCTGCGCGGCAAGGAGCAGATTGACCTGTGCCAGCGTTTCGCCGGCAAGCCGCTGGTGGTGATCAACACCGCCAGCTACTGCGGCTTCGCCCCGCAGTTCGAAGGCCTCGAAGCTACCTATAAGGACTACCGCGAACAGGGCCTGGAAATGCTCGGCGTGCCGTCCAACGACTTCAAGCAGGAAGACGCCGACAGCGACAAGACCGCCAAGGTCTGCTATGCCAACTACGGCGTGACCTTCACCATGACCAAGGCCCAGCCGGTGCGCGGCAAGGACGCGATCCCGCTGTTCGTCGAGCTGGCCCGGCAGAGCAGCGCGCCGAAGTGGAACTTCTACAAGTATGTGGTGGACCGCAAGGGCAAGGTGATCGGCAACTTTTCCAGCCTGACCAAGCCTGATGATCCGGCGTTCAGGGCGGCGATCGACAAGGCGATTGCTTCGCAGCCTTGAGGACCATGAGCGGCCTATCCGAACTGGTATATAGGCCAGTTTCGGCAGGAGGATGTTGATGGCTTCACTGAGCCAGTAATTGCCCGGATACGCGCCTGCTGGTTAGCCAACTGGTGAAGCTGCAATTATTTTTGCCCAGCTACGAAGTGACATTGTCTAGCTAGTAGATAAGCGCCTCGCTTACTCAGGGTGCACAGTCAGCGCAACCAGTCGAATGACTACTGGTCGCACCATCAATACACAGAAGAACGCTACGGGCATCGCCAGCTGGTACGCCTTGAGTACGTTGTGCAGGTAGTCGGCAGAGACCCCGCCATTGGCGGCGGTAATCACGAAGCACATCAACAATGCCATGATCGCTGACATGTAGAACGCGAACACATAGGGTGTGGCGCCTGCGCGCAATTTGCGACGATTCCGGATCGAGGACAATTCGTTCATGGGGGCCTCTGTTCGAATGAATGAGCGTGCAGGTTAACAAGGGCTGTACGCGACGCTGTAGACGCTGTTCACTGAGTTCTTTATAAAGAGAAACTTACGAATCAGCCAGGCATCCCATGGACCTGCTCAACGCCATCCGCAGTTTCATCAAGGTCGTCGAAGCCGGCAGCATTGCCGGCGGTGCTCGCAATCTGGGTCTCAGCCCCGCAGCCGTTAGCCAGAACCTGGCGCGGCTGGAGACGCATCTGCAGGTGCGCTTGCTGACCCGCACCACTCGCAGCATGGCCCTGACGCCGCCCGGCAGCCTGTACTACGAGCGCGTACGGCATATCGAGCGTGATCTTGCCCAGGCCGAGCTTGCGGTCACCACGCCGGACAGCGAGCCTCAGGGGCGCTTGTGCATTGCCTCGACATCGGCCTTCGGACGGCACGTGCTGGCGCCGCTCATCCCGGCATTTAGCGCCCGTTATCCGCTGCTTTCGATAGAGTTGGTGATGGCTGATCGCAAGGTCAATCACGCCCGCGAAGACGTGGATGTGAGCCTGCGCATCACGCCGCAGCTGGAAGACCACTTGTTGGCTAGGCATATAGCCCGTATTCCTTTCATCTGCTGCGCAGCACCCGGCTACCTGGCCAGGGCCGGTTTGCCGGCCACACCAGAGGCTTTGCACGATCACAGTTGTTTAGTGTTCCGCTACCCGGTGGATGGCCGATTCCTGCCCTGGGGATTCATGCGTGACGGTATGCGCTTCGAGGCCCGCTTCGGTCGGGTGCTGATCAGTGATGATATCGACGCATTAACCCAGATGGCGCTGAATGATGGTGGTATTACCCGCCTGGCCGAGTTCGTCGTGCGCCCGCACCTGGATGCCGGCCGGCTGGTGCCGCTGTTTGAATTCGGCGACAGCGGGCAGGCCTATGCCCAGACCGAGCCGATGGATATATACCTGTGCCTGGCTGACCGCTTTGCACTGACGACCAAGGTGCGAGTGTTCATGGAATACCTGCAGCAGTGCCTGGGCCAGCAGTGGTGCGCACAGGCATGAAAAAACCGCCACGAGGGCGGTTCTTCATGCTGCGACAGTGACTCAGAAGCGATAGGTCAGCGAAGCACCGACGCCGTGAGCGCTGTTTTCGTACTTGGCCTGGTAAGTACCCTTGGTCGGGCTTGCCAGGTTGACCTTGGTGTCTTCCTCCCACAAGTAGGAGTAGGCCACGTCGATGGTCATGTCGTCGTTGGGGCTCCAGCCGGCACCCAGGCTGAAGATCTTGCGATCGCCCGTGGGGATGCGCGGCGAACGGTCCTGGTTGTTGGTTGGCGACTGGTCGACCGAGAAGCCGGTACGCAGTGTCCACTGCTTGTTCACCTTGTAGGACGCACCAACCGCGCCTGCCCAGGTGTCATGCCAGTTTTGTTCCTCGGTGATGGTGCCGAATTGCCCACGCAGCGCCGCTGGGACTTCGTTGTCGACGGTGATGTCCTTCAGGCGGCTCCAGCGCGTGAAGGTGGTACCTGCGTACAGGGTCCACTGGTCGTCGAGCTCATGGGTGACCGAGAAGTCCACCGACTCAGGGGTCTTGATCTTCAACTCGGCATCGAACTTACTGCCACTGTACGGGCCGATCAGGACGCTGTTGACCTTGGTGTTGCCTTCGAGCTTGTAGTCCACCATCGAGTGGTAGGTCAGGCCGAGGCGGGTGTGGTCGGTGGCCTGGACCAGGATGCCGATGTTGTAGCCGACCGCGGTATCGTCGCCCTTGATTTTCACTTCGCCATCGTTACGGCCAGGGGTGAAGCGGTTGACGATGTTCGAACCCAGCTCGCCCTTGATACGGTTGATTGTCGGGCCGAAGCCTATCGACACCTTGTCGTTGAATGCATAGCTGATGGTGGGCTGGAAGGTCACCACTTCGACATGGCTCTTCTTGCCCCAGTAGCGTGCGGCATCGCCGCTGCCGTAGTCGGTCACCAGGCCAAAGGGTACATAGACGCCGAAACCGAGAGCCCAGTGGTCATCGATCGGCTTGACGTAGTAGCCCATCGGCACGCCGACGGTCGGGACCATGTCGCCGTCGGTTTCCCCCCCGAAGTTGCTGCCACGGCCTGAAATATCGGACTTGGCGAAGATGGCTGCGCCACCCACGGTGACTTCCTGACGTTTGAGGCGTGACATGCCTGCCGGGTTTCCGTAAACGGTGCTGGCATCATCGGCAGAGGAAGAACGCCCCGCAAAACCTGTTCCCATGCCGCTGACACTTTGTTCGTTCAGCGCGAAACCGCTGGCGAGCAAGTGGCTGGAAGCGAAGGCAACGGCAATACCGAGAGAGGTTTTGAGCAATACTTTTTTCATTATTAGAAACTCCTTGGGATCTCCGAGGCGGAAAGCTACCAATAAATTCCACTCCACGCTATAGCCTAGAACGCAGGAGATAGAGCGGTTTTGTAGGACAATCCGACCAAAATTCCGTTTTTTTGGGTGTAGGACGCATTGGCTCAGGAGACTGGGGTGAGCATTGGCTCGATACAGTGGTGCCAGGCCTGGGTGAAGTCCCGCAGGCGCCCTTGGGGCTGGAAGGTCTGCCGCCAAATCCGTGCCAGGCCCAGCAGATCGTCGGCCGCCGGCAAGGGCAGGGCTTGCTCTTCGATCAGCATCCAGGCGATGGCGGTGGCGTAGCGCAGGTTGACGGTGAGTTCGAGGTGCGGGCCGCCGAGGAAGGCGTGCTGGCTGGCCAGGCCGCGCACCAGGCTGGCCAGTTCGGGGTCGCGGGCAAGGTATTCGTCCCACAGGCAACGGTGACGATTCCCACCGATCCGGTAAAGCCCATGGCCACGTCGGTCATGCAGGGCGGCCCCCAGCGCAGACTGGCTCGCGGCAACGCCCAGTAACAAAGCTTCGGCGCTGTCGCTGTGGCGACCCAGGTAGATCAGGGTCGGCCGAATCACATATCGACTCAACTCGTTCGCAGCGATGCCCATGATGCCCTCTGCTGAAAAGGGCCGACGGGCGCTGGAGCTTGGCAGCTGGTGAGTGGTCAGGCCCGCCGGAAGCGGCAGAGGCCGCTCGAGTTGAAGTGTAGTGTGATAACAGTGGTGTAAAAGGCTGTTTTTAAATCGATTGCAGCCCGAAGGCGCAGGGCATATGCCCATTGGCGATTAGGCCAATTACCTTCAGGCTGGGTTTTGCATCGCGTATTCATGGCGTGAATTACCCGCCATTCATTCATGCGGTCAGCGACTGGCGGGTGCGCTCGATCACCGCTTGCAGCGGTTCTGCCCGGTTGTACTGCTCCGGATAGAGGCGCTCGCTGTGGCAGGCGATGCCATGCTCGTCGACCAGGGTGAAGCTGAAGCTGCCCTTGCGTGGGGCAACGATGAGGCACTTCAATGGGGCGAAGGCCTGGGAAAGGGTGCCGAAGGCAACCTGGATTTGTTGATGGTTACTCATATTGTTGGATGTTCCTGCGTAAGACACGGTGTTTGATCCGTGCACAATAGAAACGTTCCAGTGACGTCTTTATTAAGGAGACGCAGAACCTGACTGGAACAGGGCAGCCAGAGGGGCGCATGCAATAAGTGGGCGCTGGGCTGACTGGTAGGTACGACAGAAGGCAGGCAGCACACCGACACCAGGGTTCTGGGCGTCGGGGAAGATCCTGATCAATCTGAAACGTGATTCGTGCTGGGCAAGGTTTGCCGAGTGAATCATCGAATGGGCCGGTCCCGATGGGGCAGTGCTTGCTCGTTACCGAGCACTTGGGCTGCAGGGACTGAGTGGCCAGAATGACTTCAGCTGGGTACTAACGGGGCGCAACCCTACACGAACTTTTCGGGGTTGGCAAGTTTTTGGCTTTTCTAGCGGTAAGCCGATAATTATGTCGTCAATCGCACCTGGTGTGAAGAGGGTGAAATGTTCAGCCAACCACCCTCCTGTACTGATTCCGTGCACCGCGATGCCATTTGTTGGTGCGGTTGTACACACTCGGTTGAACAGTTGTAACCCTCTTGCAACGTCCTGTGGACGGCTCGCCAATGACTTGACTGGGGGCTTAAGTCAATGAAAAAAAACACTAATTTTTGCTGGTGAAAAAATCGTCAGTTTGACTGAAAGCCCCATTTCACAGGGGTTTGCGAGCTACCTCAAGGGGTTGTCCACCGAGTTATCCACAGGTTCTGTGGATTGTCCCGGGCGCTTGCTCTAGGACGGGCGTGCCAGCTGTTTCATCCATTGTCCGACAATCGGTGGGTAGTGGTGGCATCGGCATTTTCCTTGGGAAAACGTCAAGAAAAAATCGTGGAAAAAAATGGCGATCAGCCGAAAGTCGCCCAGGTCAGTCCACAAAAAAAGGAGTAGAGTGGCGCGCCTCTCGAATCACCCTTGCTGTAGGTCATGAAGCTTCGCGGTAAACACCTCGCCAGTCCTGATGCCTCGCCATCGCTGCCCTCCTCCAAGCGTTTTTCCCTGAAAGTGGCCCTGTGGCTGCTCGACAGTCCGCGCCTGGGGGATAAGCCCAGCGTCAAGCACCTGGCCGGGCGCATGCTCAAGCAGCCGGCGCGTCAGGGCGTGGTGGTGGCCCAGAGCCGCCTGGGGCAGATGCTCTGCCGCGACTGCGGCAATGCCCGCGACCGGCGCATCGGTCATGAACTGCTGCGCCAGGCGGCCCGCGCCGGTGATCGCCGGGCCCAACTGGAGTATGGCCGGTTGTGCCAGGCCCAGGAGCCGGAGCAGTCCCGCTATTGGCTGGAGCTGGCGGCGGGGCAGGGCTCGCAGGAGGCGCGGCGGTTGTTGCGCCAGTGGTTCGGTAGTTAACCGGAGCAGCTGTGTAAAACCATTTGTTGGGGGGCGCATGGCTGAGGTGCTCTCTTGCTGGGTACTGACCACCCAACCCTGTCACCAGGCTGATAAGCTGCGCAGCATTCGTCAATGTTCGATCGGGGTAGGCATGACAGTGGATCTGACCAGCATTTTGCTGGGCTTGGTGGCGGGCGCCGTGCCCTGCCTGGGCTGGGTCATGCAGGTTCAGCGCGGACAGGGGGCGCGCAAGGCCGAGCAGGCCTTGCTCGAAGAGCGCCTGAATGCCGCCCAGTTGACCCAGGCCGGCCTGCTGGCCCAGCTGGAGGCCAGTCGCGACGAGATCAGCGACCTCAGCGAGGCCAACACCATCAAGCAGACCCAGCTGGCCGCCCAGGGCAGGGAACTGGAGCTGCTGCAGATCGACCGCGACAACGCCCGTGATGCCGCCCATGCCTGGCACCTGGAGCGCGCCAACCGCGAGGCCGAGCTGCGCCGTCTCGAGGCCCAGGCTGCACGCCTGGAAGCCGAGCTGCGTGAACAGCAGGAGAGCCACCAGCAACGCCTCGAAGACCTGCAGGAAGCCCGCGACACCCTGCGCGCGCAGTTCGCCGACCTTGCCACCAAGATCTTCGACGAGCGCGAGCAACGCTTCGCCCAGACCAGCCAGCAGCACCTGGGCCAGTTGCTCGACCCGCTCAAGGAGCGTATCCAGGCGTTCGAGAAGCGCGTCGAGGAAAGCTACCAGCAGGAGGCCCGCGAGCGCTTCTCCCTGGGCAAGGAACTCGAGCGCCTGCAGCAGCTCAACCTGCGCCTGTCCGACGAGGCCACCAACCTTACCCAGGCGCTCAAGGGCCAGAAGACCCAGGGCAACTGGGGCGAACTGATCCTGGAGCGGGTGCTGGAGCACGCGGGCCTCGAAAAGGGCCGCGAATACCAGACCCAGGTCAGCCTGCGCAGCGCCGATGGCGAGCGCTTCCAGCCCGATGTGCTGATCATGCTGCCGGGCGACAAGCAGGTGGTGGTGGATGCCAAGGTCAGCCTGACGGCCTACCAGCAGTTCGTCGGCAACAACGACGAAGCCGCGCTCAAACAGCACGTACAGTCGCTGCGCAATCACGTCAAGGGCTTGTCCAGCAAGGATTACAGCCGCCTTGAGGGCTTGCACAGCCTCGACTTCGTGCTGCTGTTCGTGCCCATCGAGGCGGCTTTCTCGGCGGCGCTGCAGGCCGAGCCCAACCTGTTCCAGGAGGCCTTTGACCGACAGATCGTGATCGTCAGCCCGACCACCTTGCTCGCCACCCTGCGGGTGATCGACAGCCTGTGGAAGCAGGAACGCCAGGGGCAGAACGCCCGCGAGATCGCCGAGCGCGCCGGCTGGCTGTACGACAAGTTTGTGCTCTTCATTCAGGACCTGGACGAGCTCGGCGCACGCCTTGCCCAGGTGGACAAGGCCTACGCCGCGGCACGCAACAAGCTGTGCGAGGGGCGCGGCAACCTGGTCAGCCGCAGCGAGCAGCTCAAGCTGCTCGGCGCCCGGGCCAGCAAGAGCCTGCCGGCTGAGTTGATTGAGCGCGCCCTAAACGATGAGGCGCTTACTGAACCAGGCTCAGATGCCGATTGAGCAGGGCGCGCAGGGCTGCCGGCTTGACCGGCTTGGCCAGGTAGTCGAGGCCTGCGGCATGCACCATGGCGATGGTCTCGTTGCGCCCGTCGGCGCTGATCACCACCCCGGGCACCGGCTCGCCCAGGCGTGTTCGTAGCCAGCCCATCAGCCCGGTACCGGTCTCGCCGTCATCCAGGTGGTAGTCCACCAGCGCCAGGTGCGGGCGCAGGCCCTTGCCGAGCAGGGCCTCGCATTCGGCCTGGTTGCGCGCGGTCCACACCTGACAACCCCAACGGCTGAGCAGGCTGTTCATGCCGATCAGGATGCTGTCCTCGTTGTCCACGCACAATACCTGCAGCCCGGCCAGCGGCTGCCCGGCCTGCTCCACGGGGGCGGGCGTCGCGGGCGCTGGGCTGTGGGCGATGGGCACGCTGACGCGGAACACGCTGCCCTTGCCCGGCCAGGAGCGTACCTCCAGCGGATGCCCGAGCACCCGGCACAGGCCGTCGGCGATCGCCAGGCCCAGGCCCAGGCCTTTCTCGGCGCGGGTCTGGTGGCTGTCCAGGCGCTTGAACTCCTGGAAGATCACCTGCAGCTTGTCGTCGGCGATGCCCGGGCCACGGTCCCACACCTCCAGCCACAGGCGTCCACTTTGTCGCCGCGCACCCAGCAGCAGCGGGCTCTTGCCGTAGCGCAGGGCGTTGGTGAGGAAGTTCTGCAGCACCCGGCGCAGCAGTTTCATGTCGCTGTCCACCCGCAGGCGGCTGCCGCGCAGGCGGAACTCCAGGCCCTTCTCGGCGGCCAGCACCTTGAACTCGGCGCCGAGGGTGTCAAACAGCTCGTTGAGGGCGAAGGGCTTGATGTCGGGGGTGACCTTGCCGTTCTCCAGTCGCGAGATATCGAGCAGGTCGCTGATCAGTTCCTCGGCCGAGCGCAGCGAGCTGTCCATGTGCTGCACCAGTTGCCGGGCCTCGTCGTTCATGGCCTCGGCTTGCTGCGACAGAGCGGCGGAGAACAGCCGGGCAGCGTTGAGCGGCTGCATCAGGTCGTGGCTGACGGCGGCGAGGAAGCGGGTCTTGGACTGGCTGACCGCCTCGGCGCGGCTCTTGGCCTCGGTCAACGCCTGGTTGAGCTGCGACAGCTCGTGGGTGCGCTCGGCGACGCGTTGCTCCAGGCCCTCGTTGGAGTCGCGCAGGGCCTGTTCGGCCTCGCGGAACGGGGTGATGTCGGTAAAGCTCATGACGAAGCCGCCGCCAGGCATCGGGTTGCCGATCAGCTCGATCACCCGGCCATTGGGGAACAGCCGCTCGGAGGAGTGGGCCCGGCCCTGGCGCATCCAGTGCAGGCGCCGCGCCACATGCACCTGGGCCTCGCCCGGCCCGCACAGACCGCGCTCGGCGTTGTAGCGGATGATGTCGGCGATCGGCCGGCCGACGCTGATCAACCCGTCGGGGTAGTTGAACAGCTCCAGGTAGCGGCGGTTCCAGGCCACCAGGCGCAGGTTCTGGTCGACCACGCTGATACCCTGATTGATGTTCTCGATGGCGCCCTGCAGCAGCGCGCGGTTGAACTGCAGCACCTCGCTGGCTTCGTCGGCGATGCGCACCACATCCTCAAGCTGCATGTCGCGGCCTTCGATGGCGGCCTTGACCACGGCGCGGGTCGAGGAGGTGCCGAGCACGCCGGCCAGCAGCCGTTCGGTGTGCTCGATCCAGTCACCATCGGCGTTCTGATTGGGGTTGAAGCCCTTGCCCTGGCGGTAGGCGAAGCGGATGAAGCTTTGCCGGGCGCGCTCCTCGCCGACGAAGCGCGCGGCGAGCTTGAGCAGGTCGTCGATCTGCACCGCCAGCAGGGGTTTGCTGGAGGGGCGGGCGCTGGTCTGCTGGCCGATGAAGCGCCCAGCCTGCCAGTGCTCGGAAACCCGTGTGCGGGACAGGATCGAAACCCAGGCGAACAGGGTGAAGTTGCCCGCCAGCGACAGCACCACGCCCTGGGTGAGCGGGGTGATCGGCAGGTTGAGCGGGTTGCCGTGCAGCCAGGCCAGCCCCGGGAACAGCTGCAGCGACCAGCCCAGGCTGTGGGCGGCGATCGGCAGCACCAGGGTGTAGAACCACAGGAAGATGCCGGCGGCCAGGCCCGCGAACACGCCGCGGCGGTTGGCCTGCTTCCAGTACAGCGCGCCGAGCATCGCCGGGGTCAGCTGGGTCACCGCGGCGAAGGCGATCTGGCCGATGGTCGCCAGGCTCGCGGTGGAGCCAAGCAGCCGGTAGCTGACGTAGGCCAGCAGCAGGATGACGACGATGGTCACCCGGCGCACCGAGAGCATCCAGTGGCGGAACACCTCGAACGGCCGCTCGGCGTTGTTGCGCCGCAGCAGCCAGGGCAGCAGCATGTCGTTGGAGACCATGGTCGACAGCGCCACGGCCTCGACGATGACCATGCCGGTGGCCGCCGAGGCGCCGCCGATGAACGCCAGCAGAGCCAGGCTCGGGTGGGCCTCGGCCAGCGGCAGGCTGATCACGAACGAATCGGAAATCACCGTGCCCGGCAGCAGCATCTGCCCGGCCAGGGCGATGGGCACCACGAACAGCGCGGCCAGGGCCAGGTACAGCGGGAACACCCAGCGGGCCAGGCGCATGTCCTGGGGCTCGATGTTTTCCACCACGGTGACGTGGAACTGCCGGGGCAGGCAGATGATCGCCATCATCGCCACGGCGGTCTGCACCACCATCGACGGCCAGTTGATGGTCTCTTCCCAGTAGTCGCTCAGGTGCACCGACTGCCGCGCCTGGGTGAACAGGTCGTCGAAGCCGTCATACAGGTTGAACACCACGAAGACGCCCACGGCAAGGAAGGCCAGCAGCTTGACGAGCGATTCGAAGGCAATCGCCAGGACCATGCCGCGGTGGTGTTCGGTGACGTCCAGGCTACGGGTGCCGAAGACAATGGCGAACAGCGCCAGCACCAGCGATACCACCAGCGCGGTGTCCTGCACCCGGCTGCCGGTGGCATCGGCGTTGGCGCCGATCAACAGGTTCACCCCCAGCACGATGCCCTTGAGCTGCAGGGCGATGTACGGCAGCACCCCGACCAGGCAGATCAGTGCCACCACCACCGCCAGGGTCTGCGACTTGCCATAGCGGGCGGCGATGAAGTCGGCGATCGAGGTGATGTTCTGCTGCTTGCTGATCAGCACCATCTTCTGCAGTACCCAGGGGGCGAAGATCAGCAACAGCACCGGCCCCAGGTAGATGGGCAGGAACGCCCAGAGCTGCTCGGCGGCCTGGCCGACCGCGCCGAAGAAGGTCCAACTGGTGCAGTACACCGCCAGCGACAGGCTGTACACCCAGGCGCGCAGGCGCGGCGGCAACGGCGTGCTGCGGCGGTCGCCATAGAAGGCGATGGCGAACATGATGGCCATGTAGGCCAGGGCGACCACGGCGATCAGCCCGCTGGACAACGACATGCAAACTCCGGAGCAAAAAAGAAAACGCGGTCCCGATCAATCAGTCTGGCACGCAGGGCGCGGTTCGTCAGCGCCGACGATGGTCGCAGTGGCAGGACGTCGCAGGGCCCGCGATCGGCCGGTATTGCCAACTAAGGCTGGCGGGCGGTGCGTGTTCCCAGCCAGTAGAACACCGCCGCCAGCATCACCGACCCGATCAACAGATAGAACACCGTCACCGGCACCACATGCCCCAGTGCCAGGCCTACCAGGATCGGCCCGAGCCCAGCGCCCAGGTTGGAGAGGTTCTGCGCGCCATAATAAACCCCGCGCAGATGCTCCGGCGCAATCAGGTCGATGAACATGAACTCGGCCGGAATCACGATGATCTCGCCCAGGGTGAACACCAGCATGGCCAGGCACCACGCCGGCGCCGAAGCAGCCACGGAGAACCCCAGCAACCCGGCAGCGAACATGGCCATGCCAGCCATCAGCCAGGGCATCAGGTGCTGACGGGTGATGCGTCGGCCGATCAGGTATTGCAGGCCGATCACTCCCAGGGCATTGGTGGTTACCAGGTAGCCGGCCAGGCGCGCCACCTCGGCGGGATCGTTCAGGGTCACCACCAGGTACTGCGAAAGGTAGGCGGTGAACTGGCCGAACACCACGGCACTGAGCACGCCGCCCAGGGTGAAGCACACCAGGCGCCGGTCGCGCAGCATGCCCAGGGCGACCTGGGCGAAGCCCGCTGCCGGCCGGTCATCGCGCAGGCTCAGCAAGCTGCGTTCGCCAAGGCGGTAATAGACCAGGCTCAGGCCGAGGCCGATCAGGGCCGAAACCACGAACGGCAGGTGGTCGTCCGCCTCGATCAGCAGCACCCCAAGCATCGGCCCCGCGGCCCAGGCGATGTTGTTGAAGGTGTACTTGATGGCGAATACTTCGCCGCGTCGGTTCTCTGCCAGCAAGGCGCAGAACCCGGCCTTGGCGGCAATGTCGACCACGGTCTGGGCCAGGTAGGCCACCACCAGGAAGCAGAAGAACAGCGCAGCCGAAGTGCTGGCCACGATGCCGACGAAGGCCAGGGCGAACACCGAGGTGCAGGCGACGATCAGCGTATGACTGCGCAGGGTGTCGACCAGGTGTCCGCCATAGAGGCTGAGCATTGATGCCAGGAGCATCGCGCCGCCGACCAGCAGGCCGGTCTGGCCGACCGACAGGCCCAGGTGCGTTGACAGGTACACCACCAGATAGGGCAGGGTGATCGCCCGGGCCATGGTCAAGGTGAAGGTGGTGAACAACAGCAGGCGAACCGCAGCGGGGTAGCCTTTAAGGGCGCGGAGCATCGACAGATCCTTGTCATTGTCAGCGGTCAAGCATATGCCAGGTGCCGGCCTGGCTGCTATATCTTTAAAATCGATAACAGATAGAGAAATTACCCGTTATATAGATATTCTTTGCAGGCATAAGATATCTCTACCTTACACAAGGCCAGGAGATACCTTATGCCATGCACCCAGACCCGCGCGCCTTCCTGGCGCCCGTTCAGCCAATTGGCCCACCCCCGCGAAGTGATCCGCCAGTTCACCCCCAACTGGTTCGCCGCGACCATGGGTACCGGCGTGCTGGCCCTGGCCTTTCATCAAGTCCAGGTGCCGGGGTTGGACAGCGTGGCCGAGGGCCTTTGGTGGCTGACCATCGGCCTGTTTACCCTGTTCTGCGTCCTGTACGGCGCCCGTTGGGTAATGTTCTTCGATGAGGCGCGGCGGATTTTCGCGCACTCCACCGTGTCGATGTTCTTCGGCACCATCCCCATGGGGCTGGCCACCATCCTCAACGGCGCCCTGGTGTTCGGCATGGCGCGCTGGGGTGAGGCCGTGGTGCCGTGGGTTGAAATGCTTTGGTGGCTGGACGTGGGCCTGGCGCTGCTATGCGGCGTGGCAATTCCCTACCTGATGTTCACCCGCCAGGAGCACAGCATCGACCAGATGACCGCAGTCTGGCTGCTGCCGGTGGTGGCGGCGGAGGTCGCGGCGGCCAGCGGTGGTCTGCTGGCTCCGCACCTGGCCGACGCCCACCAGCAGTTCCTGGTGGTCATCACCAGCTATGTGATGTGGGCGGTGTCGCTGCCGGTGGCGTTCAGCATCCTCACCATCCTCATGTTGCGCATGGCCCTGCACAAACTGCCGCCGGCGAACATGGCCGCTTCCAGTTGGCTGGCGCTAGGCCCGATCGGTACCGGCGCGCTGGGCATGCTGGTGCTCGGCGGCGATGCCCCTGCAGTGTTCGCCGCCAATGGCCTTGGCGGCCTCGGCGAGGTGGCACACGGGTTGGGCCTGGTGGCCGGCATCGTGCTGTGGGGCGCGGGGTTGTGGTGGTTGCTGACAGCGGTGCTGATCACCTTGCGCTACATGCGCCAGGGCATGCCGTTCAACCTGGGCTGGTGGGGGTTCACCTTCCCGCTGGGGGTGTACTGCCTGGCCACGTTGAAACTGGCTGCCTGGCTGGAGTTGGGCTTCTTCACTGTGTTCGGCCAGGTGCTGGTGGTGGCGCTGGCGCTGCTCTGGCTGCTGGTGGCCAGCCGGACCCTGCGCGGGGCCTGGCGCGGCGAGCTGTTTGTGTCGCCATGCATCGCGCAGTCTTGAGGGTGATCCAGTAGGGGCGGCTTGCCCGCTCCTACAAGTTCCTTGTGCCTATGGACATTCCCGTGCAGATTTGTGGCTTATCACGCTGAACGTGCCTCCAATGACAAAGCCCAACCAGGTACAAGGACGATGAGTCACCCCTCGCAATTCACCCTGCTCGGCAAGCGGCGCTTCCTGCCGTTCTTCATCACCCAGTCGCTGGGCGCCTTCAACGACAACCTGTTCAAGCAGTCGCTGATCCTGGCGATCCTCTACAAGCTGAGCCTGGAAGGCGACCGCTCGATCTGGGTCAACCTCTGCGCCTTGCTGTTCATCCTGCCGTTCTTCCTGTTCTCCGCGCTGGCCGGGCAGTTCGGCGAGAAGTTCGCCAAGGACCGGTTGATCCGCGCGATCAAGCTGGCCGAGATCGTCATCATGGCCATCGGCGCGACCGGTTTCGTCACCCATCATCTGGAGTTGATGCTGGTGGCGCTGTTCGCCATGGGCACCCACTCGGCGCTGTTCGGCCCGGTGAAGTACTCGATCCTGCCCCAGGCCCTGCGCGAGGAGGAACTGGTGGGCGGCAACGGCCTGGTGGAGATGGGCACTTTCCTGGCGATCCTGGCCGGGACCATCGGCGCCGGGATGCTGATGTCCTCCAGCCAGTACGCGGTGCTGGCCGCCGCCGGGGTGGTGGGCACTGCAGTGCTGGGCTACCTGGCCAGTCGCTGGATCCCCCGCGCCGCCGCCGCCGCGCCGCAGATGAAGCTGGACTGGAACCTCTTCAAGCAGTCCTGGCTGACCCTGCGCCTGGGCCTTGGCCAGACCCCGGCGGTGTCGCGCTCGATTGTCGGCAACTCGTGGTTCTGGTTCGTCGGTGCCATCTACCTCACGCAGATCCCGGCCTACGCCAAGGACTGGCTGCACGGCGACGAGACCGTGGTGACTCTGGTGCTGACCCTGTTCTCGGTGGGCATCGCCGTCGGTTCGCTGCTGTGCGAGCGCCTGAGCGGACGCAAGGTGGAGATCGGCCTGGTGCCGTTCGGCTCGTTCGGCCTGACCCTGTTCGGCCTGCTCTGGTGGTGGCATTCGGGGGATGTGCCGGTCGGCGTCGTGCCCCATGACTGGCTGGCGTTGCTGGGCATGGGCCAGGCCTGGTGGATCATGCTGTCGATCGTTGGCCTGGGCATCTTCGGCGGCTTCTACATCGTGCCACTGTACGCGCTGATCCAGGCACGCACGCCGGAAGACCAGCGGGCCCGGGTGATTGCCGCCAACAACATCCTCAACGCGCTGTTCATGGTGGTGTCGGCGATCATCACCATCGTCCTGCTGAGCCTGGCCAAGCTGAGCATCCCGCAGCTGTTCCTGGTGGTGTCTTTGCTCAATATCGCGGTCAACGCCTACATCTTCCGCATCGTGCCGGAATTCACCATGCGCTTCCTGATCTGGCTGCTCAGCCACTCGATGTACCGGGTCGAGCACCGCGAGCTGCAGCGCATTCCCGATGAGGGCGCGGCGCTGCTGGTGTGCAACCATGTGTCGTTCGTCGATGCGCTGTTGATCGGTGGGGCGATCCGTCGGCCGATCCGTTTCGTCATGTACTACAAGATCTACAATTTGCCGGTGCTCAATTTCGTGTTCCGCACCGCTGGCGCCATCCCCATCGCCGGGCGTGGCGAGGACGAGGCCACCTACGAGCGTGCCTTCGCCCGTATCGCCCAGTACCTGGCCGACGGCGAGCTGGTGTGTATCTTCCCCGAAGGCAAGCTGAGTTCGGACGGTGAGATCGATGTGTTCAAGGGCGGGGTGAACCGCATCCTGCAGGAGACGCCGGTGCCGGTGATTCCGCTGGCGTTGCAGGGGCTGTGGGGCAGTTTCTTCAGTCGTGACCCGAACAAGGGTTTCTTCAAGCGCCTGTGGTCGCGGGTGACCCTGGTGGCCGGCGCCGCCATCCCGGTGGAGGCGGCGCAGCCCGAGGCGCTGCGCGAGCAGGTGAGCCTGCTGCGCGGCGACGTTCGCTAATGGAAACGGAGGGAGGTCAGCTGGCGCTGACCTTCAGGCCGACCAGGCCGGTGATGATCAGGGCGACACTGGCCAGGCGGATGAGCGCCATGGATTCGCCGAACAGGATGATCCCGGCGATCACCGTGCCGACCGCGCCGACACCGGTCCAGATGGCATAGGCGGTGCCCAGCGGCAGTTCCTTCATGGCCAGGCCCAGCAGGCCGAGGCTGATGACCATGGCGCCGACGGTGAGAATGGTCGGCAGGGGGCGGGTGAAGCCGTCGGTGTACTTGAGGCCGACAGCCCAGCCGACTTCGAACAGGCCGGCGAAGAACAGGATGATCCAGGACATGGTAAGTCTCCATCGATTCAATGATGGGGCCGTCCCCGGTATGTTCACGCACAGCGTCGTGAGGCCGTCCTCACAGTGCGCACTATACTGCACATTTGCCGCGGGCGAGGCAAGCGTGACGGATCAATGGTGCTTGTACCGGCCATCGTCACTGGCTGGCCGGTACGCATGTACACCTACGTCAAGACCAGCTCAGGATGGGCCAGCCATTGGTCTGCGCATGCTCGCGCAGCACCGGGTCCGGGTTCACCACGTGCGGGTGATCGACCTTCAGCAGCAGCGGCAGGTCGTTGCGTGAATCCGAGTAGAAACTCGCGCCCTCCAGGTTTTCCTGTTCCTGGTCCAGCCACTCCAGCAGGCGGGTGATCTTGCCTTCGCGGTAGGTGAGCACGCCGTGGGTCTTGCCGGTGAACACGCCGTTGACCGCCTCCAGCTCGATGGCCAGGTACTCGTCGACGCCCAGGCGCGCCGCGATCGGTCCGACCAGGTGGGTGCCGCTGGCCGAAATGATCAGGATCCGGTCGCCGCGCTTGCGGTGTTCGGCGATGCAACGGCAGGCGTCGCCGTAGATGATCGGCTCGATCACATCTTCCACCCAGGGCTCGACCAGGTGCTCGACCTCTTCCAGGGTACGCCCGGCGATGGGCTCCAGGCTGAAGGCCATGTAGTCCTCCATCGCCAGGTGGCCCTTGCCGTAGGCTTCCATCAGCTCATGGTCGCGCTTGAGGAAAGCCTTGCCGTCCACCCAGCCCAGCCGGGCCATCTGCTCGCTCCAAAGCGACGCGCAGTCGCCGTGGATCAGGGTTTCGTCCAGATCGAAGATTGCCAGTGCCATGCGTTGATGCTCCTTAGGCCACTTCCCGTAGCGCCGTGGGGTCGATCGACAAGGATACCCGCTGCCCGTCCGCGTGCAGGTCGGCCGCGCAGCGGTTGAGCACGTCGACCACCAGCTCGACGTCGCGCACCCGCACCCGATAACGGATGACGTTGCCCAGCAGGCTGTGGCTGAGGATCTCGCCGTCCAGTTCGCCGTTCAGGCCCAGGGTGATGGATTCCGGGCGGATTGCCAGGCGTCCGCTGACCGGGCGTTGCAGCAGGCGGCTGGCGCTGTCGGCGTCGAGCAGGTTGTAGTTGCCGATGAAGCCCGCGGCGAACAGGTCCACGGGCGCGGTGTAGAGGGTCTCGGCATCGCCGCTCTGGACGATGCGGCCCTGGTTCATCAGGACGATGCGGTCCGACATGGTCAGCGCCTCTTCCTGGTCGTGGGTGACGAAGATGGTGGTCAGCCCCAGCTCGCGCTGGATGGCGCGGATCTGCTCGCGCAGGTGCTTGCGGATGCGCGCATCCAGCGCCGACAGCGGCTCGTCGAGCAGCAGCAGGCGCGGGCGGGTGACCAGCGAGCGGGCCAGGGCCACGCGTTGGCACTGGCCGCCGGACAGCTGGTGCGGGTAGCGCCCGGCGAAGCTGCCCAGCTCCACCAGGTCGAGTACTTCGCGCACCCGCGCCTGGCTCTCGTCGGCCTTGACCTTCTGCATGCGCAGGCCGAAGGCGACGTTCTGTTCCACGGTCATGTTGGGGAACAGCGCGTAGCTCTGGAACACCATGCCGATGCCACGCTTCTGCGGGCTCAACGGCACGATGTCCTGGCCGTCGAGCAGGATCCGCCCGCTGTCCACCGGGGTCAGCCCGGCGATGCAGCGCAGCAGCGTGGACTTGCCGCAGCCGGAGGGGCCGAGCAGGGTGACGAACTCGCCGCGCTCGATCTGGCAGTCGATGTTCTCGAACACCGGGCTGCCGGCGTAGCTCTTTTGCAGTTTCTGTACGCTGACGAAGCTCATGTCAGGTCTTGTCCTTGTTCAGGCGGTTGGCGACCCAGGTCAGCACCAGCACGAAGGCGAAGTAGGAGATGACCAGCGCGCTGTTGAAGTGGCCGCTGCTGTTGCGCATGTTGTTCAGGTACACCTGCAGGGTCTCGTAGCGGGTGCCCACCAGCAGGTTGGCGAACACGAACTCGCCGAACAGGAACGAGAACGACAGCAGCAGCGCCACCATCAGGCCCTTGCGCAGGTTGGGCAGCACCACCAGGAACGCCGCCTGCCAGGTGCTGGCGCCGAGCAGCTGGGCAGCGTCCATCAGGTCGCGCAGGTTGATGGCCTGCAGGTTGTTGGTGATGGCTCGATACATGAACGGCAGGGCGATGGTGAAGTAGCAGCCGATCAGGATCCATGGCGTGCCGACCATGGCCATCGGCCCGCTGCCGTACAGCTGCAGCAGGCCCACCGACGACACCACCGGCGGCACGGCGAACGGCAGCAGGATGAGGACGTTCATCAGCGCGTCGAGCTTGGGGAAGTGGTAGTGCACCACGAACAGCAACGGCAGGATCAGCAGCACCGACAGCAGCAGCGCGCCGACGCATACCAGCAGCGACTGGCCGAAGGCGGCGAGAAAGCGCGGCTCGCTCCACAGTGCGACGTACCACTTGAAGGTCAGCCCGCTGGGCAGCAGGGTCGCCGACCAACTGGTGGCCAACGAGTAGAGCAGGGTGCCGGCCAGCGGCAGCAGCAGGATCAGGAACAGCAGGTACACCACCACGCGGTGGTAGAGCCCGCCAGCGTTGTTTTCAGCGCGCATGGTAGCTCCTCTTGAGCAGCCATTGATGGACCACCGTGACCACGGTCATCAGGCCCACCAGCACCATCGCCAGGGCGCTGGCCAGGTTCGGGTCGAGGCTGATGTCGCCGGCCACCAGGCCCGCGATGCGGATCGGCAGCACGTTGAAGTTGCCGGTGGTCAGGGCGTAGACAGTGGCGTAGGCGCCGAGGGCGTTGGCCAGCAGGATGACGAAGGTGCCGAGCAGCGCCGGGGTCAGCACCGGCAGGCCGATATGCCGCCAGAACTGCCAGTGGCTGGCGCCGAGCAGTGCGGCGGACTCGCGCCAGTCCTCGCGCAGGGCGTCGAAGGCCGGGTAGAGCAGCAGCACGCCCAGGGGGATCTGGAAGTAGGTGTACACCAGGATCAGGCCGGTCTTGGAGTAGATGCTGAAGTCGCCGAGCAGGCCCATCTGCTTGAGCAGCAGCGTCAGTGCGCCATTGAAACCGAGCAGGATGATGAAGGCGAACGCCAGGGGCACGCCGGCGAAATTGCTGGTCATGTTGGCGAAGGCGCTGACGAAGTCGCGCAGTTTCGAGTCGACCTGGCGCAGTGAATAGGCGCCCAGGGTGGCGATGACGATGCCGAACAGGCTCGACCAGAAGCTGATCTCCAGGCTGCGTTGCAACGCCTGCAGGTAGAACTTCGAGGCGAAGACCTTGCTGAAGTTGGCCAGGCCCCAGCCGCTTTCGCCCTGCAGACTGTTTAGGGCGACCCAGGCCAGCGGCGCGACCTGGAAGATGATGAAGAACACGGCGAACGGCAGCAGGCAGAGCAGGGCCAGGTAGCGGCCGCGATGGCTTGCATTCACTTGAGCAGCTCCCGGCAGACCGGTTTGTCGTGGGCGGCGCCGAGCAGCTCGCAGATCGTGCCGCACAGCTCGGTCTGCAACGGCTTGGCCGCGGGATCGAGGCTGAACGCCTCGCCGAACACGAACAGCGGCACTTCGCGTTCCTCGGCCAGCAGGCCGTTGTGCGAGCGGTCGTTGTTCATGCCGTGGTCGGCGGTGACCAGCACCTGGTAGCCCTCTTCGAGCCAGCGCGGCAGGTAGTCGGCCAGCAGGATGTCGGCGCTGCGGGCGGCGTTGCGGTACTGGCTGCTGTCCAGGCCGTGGCGGTGGCCGGCGTCGTCGATGTTCATCGGGTGCACCAGCAGGAAGTTCGGCGCATGGCGGCGGCGCAGGTATTCGGCGTCGGCCAGCAGGTGCGAGTCGGGGTAGTGGTCTGCGTAGTAGAACAGGCCGTGCTGGATCGGCAGCTTCGGCGCGTGGGTATGGCGGTCGCGCAGGGGGTCGAAGGGTGAGCGGTTGTACAGCTCGCTCATCCAGTGATAGGCCGCGGCGGCAGTGCCCAGGCCGGCCTCGCGGGCGTAGTGGAACACGCTGCGCTGGTTGGACAGGCGGTTGACGTTGTTATGGACGATGCCGCTGTCGATCGGCGGCACGCCGGTGAGGATGCATTCGTACAGCGGTCGCGACAGTGACGGCAGCTCGCACTCCACCCGGTACAGCGCGGCGCGGTCGGCCTCGACGTAGGCGTGCAGGTGGCCCATGGCATGGTGCGCGACCTGGTGGTTGAGGCCGTCGAGCAGGACCAGGATGACGTTGTGGTTCATTTATGACTCCGAAAAAGCGGGGAGGGCTTTGCCCTCCTTTCGCGACGCAAGGCCGCTCCCACAGAGGTAGTGCAAACCTCTGGGGCGACGTGGGCCCTGTGGGAGCGGCCTTGCGTCGCGATGGGCTGCGCAGCTGCCCCGGGTTGGCCCAGCCTTACTCCATCTCGATGATCACCTGCTCCTGCCACTTCTGCGGCAGGGCCTTGGAGGTCGCTTCCCAGGCTTCGGCGTTCTTGATCGGCTGGGCGGCCTTGTACTGCTCGTTGGGCAGCAGCTTGGCCTGCACGTCCGCTGGCAGCTTCAGGTGCTCGGCGCGGATTGGCCGGGCGTGACCGATGGCCAGGTTGGTCTGCCCGGCATCGCTGAAGATGTACTCACGGGCAAGCTTGGCCGCGTTCGGGTGCTTGGCGTATTTGTTGATGATGGTGGTGTAGCCGGAGGTGATCGAGCCGTCCGATGGGATCAGCACCTCGAAGCGTTTCGGGTCGATCTGGTCGCGGTAGCTCAGGCCGTTGAAGTCCCATACCACGCCGACTTCCACCTCGCCCTTCTCGAGGGTCTGGATGGTCGGGTTGGCCAGCGACAGGCGCTTCTGCTGGGCCAGCTTGGTGAACAGCTGCAGGCCCGGCTCGATGTTGCTCTCGTCGCCCTTGTAGGCGATGGCGGCGGCGAGCACGCCGTTGGCGGCCTGGGCGGCGGTGCCGACGTCACCGATGGCGACCTTGTACTTGCCCTTTTCCAGGTCGTGCCAGGTGGTCGGGCGTTCGCCTTCCTTGACCAGGTCCTTGTTGATGATGAAGGCGATGGTGCCGGTGTAGGCCAGCGCCCAGTGGCCGTCCTGATCCTTGGCCCACGCCGGCACCTGGTCCCAGGTGCTCGGCTTGTAGGGCTGGGTGACGCCCTTGGCGACCGCGATCGGACCGAAGGCGGCGCCGACGTCGCCGATGTCGGCGCTGGCGTTGTCCTTCTCGGCGTCGAACTTGGCGATCTCCTGGGCTGAGCTCATGTCGGTGTCGCTGTGCTTGAGGCCGTATTTTTTCGCCAGGTCGTCCCAGGTGCCTTTCCAGTTGGCCCAGGCATCGGGCATGCCCACGCTGTTGACGGTGCCTTCCTTGCGGGCGGCGTCTTCAAGGGCCTTGAGGTCCTGGGCCATGGCCGAGGTGCAAAAAGCGATGGCCGAACCGAGCAGTGACGCCATGAACAACTTTTTCATCCGAAGCTCCTTTGGTGGGTGCCTTGCATTCGTTGTTATGAACAGAAGCGGTGCTTGCGAACCCCTGGTCTAGGTCAGCAAACCTTGAGCCAAGGTAGGCCTGTTGCGTGACAGTTTGATGTAAGAAGAAGGAGTGGGTGGCAGGCCGATGGCTCTCGGGATACAGCGTAGACCACATCGAAAGCCTTGAATCGCGTGGCCTGGCCCGGATCTGGCAAGTCCCTGGGCGAGGCTTTGTCACAGGATGTTCATCAGCCTTGCCTAGGCTTGTAGCCATCGCCACATGCCCCTTTATGGGGCTGGACTAGTCCAGATAGGTAACCTTTGATGCAAGCGACGCCACCGCGCGCGGTAACAGCCATCTGCCATGCCCTGCAGGAGCAGATCGAACACGGCCTGCTGGCCCCCGGCGGCAAGCTGCCGGCCGAGCGTCGGCTCAGCGAAGTGTTCGACACCACGCGCATCACCCTGCGCGAGGCACTGGTGCAGCTGGAGGCCCAAGGGCTGATCTACCGCGAGGAGCGCCGTGGCTGGTTCGTCGCGCCCGAGCGTCTGACCTACGACCTGATCGAGCGCAGCCACTTCCATGCGATGGTGCGCGACCAGGGGCGGGTGCCGAGCACCGAGTTGCTGTCGGCACGCCTGCAACCGGCCTCGGCGGCGATCTGCGCGCGCCTGCGCCTGCCGGCGTTGTCCAGCGTGGTGCGGATCTGCCGTTTGCGGCGCATCGATGGGCGGGCGGTGCTGTACGCCGAGCACTATCTCAACCCGCGCTACTTCCCGGGGATCCTCGAGCTGGACCTGGCCCGGTCGCTGACCGAGATCTATGCGCGGGAGTACGCCATTCACTATGGGCAGGTGTGCTTCGAGATCCTGCCGACCGCGTTGCCAGTGGCGGCGGCAGGGGCGCTGAAGGTCTCGACGGGCAGCCCGGGCTTGCACATCACCCGGGTCAACAGCGACCAGCATGGGCATCTGATCGACTGTGACCTGGAATACTGGCGGCACGATGCGATCCGCATCCGCGCCGAGGCGGGTTAGGGGCGCGAAGCGGCCCTAACTGCTAGCGCCTCCGGTCTCAGCCATGCCGCCACCGCCAGCCGTCACCACCTGCACTGACAGCCGTGGCGTCGCCAGGTCCAGACCGGCTTCATCGAGCTGCCGCTTCAAGGCCAGGTTGAACGCCCGCGACACCTCCCACTGCTTGATCGGCGCGGTCTTGAACCGCGCCCGCAGGATCGCCGAGCCCGACTCGAAGCTCTCCACCCCCTGCAATTCCAGCGGCGACCAGATGTTGCGGCGCATCAGCGGGTCGTTGCGCAGCTTCTGGCCCACTTCGCGGATCAGCGTGATGGCCTGGTCGATGTTCATGCTGTGCGGGATGGCCACGCGGAAGATCGCGTAGCCGAACTCCCGCGAGTAGTTCTTGATGCTCTTGATCTCGCTGAACGGGATGGTGTGCACGATGCCGTCGATGTCCCGCAGGCGCACGGTACGGATGGTCAGGCCTTCGACCGTGCCCAGGTGGCCGCCGACGTCGACGTAGTCGTCGATGGCCAGCGAGTCCTCGATGATGATGAACAGCCCGGTGATCAGGTCGGCCACCAGCGACTGGGCGCCGAAACCGATGGCCAGGCCGATGACGCCGGCACCGGCCAGCAGCGGGGTGACGTTCATGCCCATGTTGGCCAGGGCGACGATCACCGCGATGATGAAGATCACCACGAACATCACGTTGCGGATCAAGGGCATCATGGTCTGTGCCCGGGCGTTGGCCAGTCCGCGGCGCGAGCGCACCAGGGCATGGTGCACGGCGGTGTCGGCGAGGATCCACACCAGCCAGGCGACGATCAGCGTGCCGGCCAGGCCCAGCAGGCGCAGGCTCACTTCATGGCCGTCGCCCTCGGCGAAGCTGATCATCGAGCGGCCCCAGACGCGCAGGCCCAGCTCGATGAACACCAGCCAGATGAACAGGTGCACCAGCACGTAGCCGAAGTTGCGCAGGCGTTCGGTGTAGACCGCCTGGCGCTTGTTGGCGCGCCGGGGTTTGGCGGCGTGGCGCCGCACCAGACCGTTGAGCACCATGCACACCACTACCAGCACCGTGCACATCAGCGACTGGCGCAGGGCAGTGCTGGTGTCGCCGGCGGAAACGAAGGTGGCGAACAGCGAGATCGCCACCAGGATCAGCGCCGGGAGGTACCAGAAACTGCCGAGCAGCTCGATGGTGTCGCTCAGGGTGCGCCGGGTCAGGCGTCGGGACAGGGGCTGGTTGCGGATCAGGTGGGCGATCGGGCGGCGAAAGCGCAGGATGAACAGCCCAGTGCACAGCGCCGCGACGACATTGGCCAGGGTGGCCAGGGCGTGGGCCAGGTGGCTGCCCAGGGCAGTGGTCAGGCGTGGGTCGCTCATCGCCTCGCCGAACGCGGCGAAGCTGCCGATCAGCCACAGCGGGCGGAACGCCTGGTGCCGCAGGATATGCAGGGCGCGGTGGCGATGCGGGCCGTCGAGCAGCGAGAAAGCGATCACGCAGATCGCCGAGAACAGTGTGCCGACCACCAGTGCGTAGGCCAGCACCATGGCCATCGACTTGCCCAGCGAGGAGGGCAGGGCGAAGCTCAGGTACACGGTGAACACCAGCGCCACCAGCCACGGTCCCAGCTTGCGCAGGGCGAAGCGCACCAGGTCCCAGGTACGCGGGTGCTGGGGCAGTTCCTCGGTCAGGCCGAAGCGCAGGCGCACGCGGTGGCCGATCCAGTTGAAGGTGTAGGCCAGCAGGCTCCAGACCAGGATCACCCCGGCAAAGCCGAACAGGATCGCCGGCCACTGGTGCACCGGCACCACCAGCGCGGCCAACTCATCCTGCGCCTGGTCGATTTCCAGCGACCAGCGCTTGAACGGACTGGCATCGCCGCTGAACTGCTGCTCGAAATCGTGCAGGGCGCCACCGATCAGGCCGAGCACGCCCTGTTCGACCGTGGGTTGCGCTTGTTTGCTGGCGTCGCGCAGCTTCTTCAGATCGGCCAGCAGCTTGGCCCGTTGCTGGTCGTTCTCCAGGCTGTTGATCACCTCGTCCAGCGACTTGCCCAGCGGTTCGCTGGCTTCGGGCTGGGCGGGTGTGCTGGAACCGAGCAGGCCCGGCAGGCCGGCGGCGTGCACCGGGGTGATGAACAGCAGGAATAGCAGCGTGATGCAACGCAGGAGGGCTGGCACCGGAAACTCTACCTCAGGTCAAACGTTTGCCCGAGTGTAGTGGTTTACGACGGCAGTTTCTCGAGGATCTTCCAGCAGGTGAGGCCGAAAATGCCGAGGGTGCCGATCCACATCATCAACACGCCGACATTGCGCTCGCGCAGGCTGAAGCCGATGGTCAGCAGCATCAGGAACAGGAACACCGGCACGAACAGGGACAGGAACGGCGATGACATGAACAGCATCCTTCTGTTTTGGGGGCCATGTATCAAGCATAGCGCTTTGCAAGCGAGGCGGATTGACCGGGGGCAGGCGGTGGGCAAGTCGCATCGGCACACCGCCGCTCCCACAGGTCCGCGTGGGAGCGGGTTGGCCGTCAGGGTAGTTCGCGGCTGCGGTAGAAGGCGCTGAGCACCTTCACCAGGTGCGCCAGGTCATGGCTGCCGCACAGTTCGCGAATCGAGTGCATGGCGAAGGTCGGCAGGCCGATGTCGACCGTGCGCACGCCCAGGTGGCTGGCGGTGATCGGGCCGATGGTCGAGCCGCAGCCCATGTCACTGCGCACCACGAAGCTCTGCACCGGCACTTCCTCGGCCATGCACAGGTGGCGGAAGAACCCAGCGGTTTCGCTGTTGGTGGCGTAGCGCTGGTTGTTGTTGACCTTGATCACCGGGCCGGCGTTGAGCTTGGGCCCGTGGTTGCCGTCGTGCTTGTCGGCGTAGTTGGGGTGCACGCCGTGGGCGTTGTCGGCCGAGACCATCAGCGAGCGCTGGATGGTGCGCACGTAGTCGTCGCCTTCGGGCAGCAGGCGTTGCAGGGTCTGCTCGAGCATGGGGCCGTCGGCGCCGCAGGCCGAGCAGGAGCCGACTTCCTCGTGGTCGTTGCACACCAGCACGCAGGTCTCGTCGCTGTCGGCACCCAGCAAGGCCTGCAGGCCGGCATAGCACGACAGCAGGTTGTCCAGGCGGGCGGCGGCGATGAAGTCGCCGTTCAGGCCGATCAACGCGGCGTCCTGGGTGTCGTAGAAGCTCAGCTCGTAGTCGAGCACCACGTCGGCGTTGAGGTCGTGCTCGCGGGCCAGTTGCTCGGTGAGCAGGGCGCGGAAGTCGACGCGCTCGTCGCCGGCCACCTGGGCCAGGATCGGTGGCAGCTCGGTCTGCGGGTTGATCTGCCAGCCTTCGTTGGCGGTGCGATTGAGGTGGATCGCCAGGTTGGGGATTACGGCGATCGGCAGCTTGAAGTCGATCAGCTGGCTTTCCACCTTGCCATCACGGCGGAAGGTGACCCGGCCGGCCAGCGACAGGTCGCGGTCGAACCAAGGGGCAAGCAGGGCGCCGCCGTACACTTCCACGCCCAGTTGCAGGAAGCCCTGGCGTTGCAGCTCGGGCTGCGGCTTGACCCGCAGGCATGGGCTGTCGGTGTGGGCGCCGACCATGCGGATGCCGCCCAGCAGCGGCGAGAGCTTGCCGAGCTTGATGGCGATGATCGAGGAATCGTTGCGGGTCACGTAGTAGCGACCACCGGGCACGGTGGCCCAGCTGTCGCGTTCGTCCAGACGCTGGTAGCCGGCGGCCTCGAGGCGCTGCGCGAGGCTGGCGGTGGCATGGAACGGCGTCGGGGAGGCCTTGAGGAATTCGATCAGGCCGGCATTCAGGGCATCGCGCATAAGTCACTCCAGACAGCAGTGGCGCGAGTTTAGCGTAATTGCTCGAAAATTTGTGCCGGCCCTGTTGCTGGCACTATACGGCTTGAGTAATCAGAACGGCGCCGGACACTCGAACTTCAGGCGTTCGCCAGATACCGGGTGGGTGAAGCTCAGCATCGACGCATGCAGGCACAGCCGCTCATGGGCCGCCAGCGCCTCGGGGTTGGCGTACAACCGGTCGCCCAGCAGCGGGTGGCCGATCGACAGCATGTGCACGCGCAACTGGTGCGAGCGCCCGGTGATCGGTGTCAGCTCGACCCGGCAATGATCGGCGCAGCGTTCGACGATGCGCCAGAAGGTCAGGGCGTGCTTGCCCTGTTCATGGTCGACCACATGGCGCGGCTTGGTCGGCGGGTCATAGCGCAGCGGCAGGTCGATGCTGCCGCTGTCCAGGGTCGGTTGGCCCCAGCACAGCGCGGTATAGGCCTTTTCGGTCTCGCGGTCGTGGAACTGGCGCGACAGCTCGCGGTGGCTGTCGGCGTCGCGGGCGAGCAGGATGATCCCCGAGGTTTCCCAGTCCAGGCGGTGGACGATCAGGGCATCCGGGTAGCCGTTTTCCTGCAGGCGGGTGATCAGGCAGTCCTTGTTGTCCTCGGCGCGGCCCGGCACCGACAACAGCAGGGTCGGCTTGTTGATCACCAGGATGGCGGCGTCTTCGTGAAGGATCTGGATGTTCGACAGCGGCATGTTCAGGTGTTCTCTGCAAAGCATTGTGGGAGCGGGCTTGCACCGCGACGGCCATTGGAGGCAATCGCGGGGCAAGCCCGCTCCCACAAGGTAACCCTGAGCTACTGAAAGATCAGCGCTCGGGCAGGGTGATGTTCAGCTCCAGGATCGAGCAGCTGCCCTGGTTCTCCAGCGCCACCTGCACATCGTCGTTGCCGATGTTGACGTACTTGCGGATCACCTCGACCAGCTCCTTCTGCAGGGCGGGCAGGTAGTCCGGGGTGCTGCGCTGGCCGCGCTCGTGCGCCACGATGATCTGTAGACGCTCTTTCGCTACCGACGCGCTGGTCTGTTTCTGTCTGCCACGAAAGAAGTCAAAAAGGTTCATGGTTTACTTGCCTCCAAACAGACGCGCGAAGAATCCTTGCTTCTGCACGTCGATGAACCGCAGGGGCTTCTCTTTGCCCAGCAGACGGTCGACGGTGTCACTGTACGCCTGGCCGGCATCGCTCTGGTCGTCAAGGATGACCGGGATGCCCTGGTTGGAGGCCTTGAGAACGGCTTGCGACTCGGGAATCACACCCTTGAGCTTGATCGCCAGGATCTCTTCGACGTCGGCGATGCTGAGCATTTCGCCCTTCTCGACGCGCTCAGGGTGGTAACGGGTGATCAGCAGGTGTTCCTTGATCGGCTCCTCGCCGTTCTCGGAGCGGCGCGACTTGCTCGACAGGATGCCCAGCATGCGGTCGGAGTCGCGTACCGAGGACACCTCAGGGTTGGTCACGACGATGGCTTCGTCGGCGAAGTACATTGCCAGGTGCGCGCCTTTCTCGATACCGGCCGGCGAGTCGCAGATGACGTAGTCGAAGGTTTCCTTCAGCTCCATCAGGACCTTTTCCACGCCTTCCTGGGTCAGGGCGTCCTTGTCGCGGGTCTGGCTGGCGGCCAGCACGAACAGGTTCTCCAGGCGCTTGTCCTTGATCAGGGCCTGCTGCAGGTTGGCCTCGCCGTTGACCACGTTGACGAAGTCGTACACCACGCGGCGCTCGCAGCCCATGATCAGGTCGAGGTTACGCAGGCCGACGTCGAAGTCGACGATGACAGTCTTGTAGCCGCGCAGTGCGAGGCCGGTACCGATGGCGGCGCTGGTGGTGGTCTTGCCCACACCCCCCTTGCCGGAAGTGACGACGAGAATCTTGGCCAAGGTGTTTCACCCCTAAATAAACGGGACGCGTGTCCCTGCAAATACAAAAAACGGCAACGGGAAAAAAGTTGCGCTAAAAATGCCGGCAAGTATCCGTTAAAGACGGGTGATGTTCAACACGTCGCCGGACAGGCTGACCTGCACGCCCGAGCCCCACAGCGGGTCGCGGCGCAGGTCTTCGCACACTTTGTACTGGCCGGCGATGGAGACCATTTCCGCGGTCATCTGCTGGCAGAAGATGCGCGCCTTGGTGTTGCCCTTGATACCGGCCAGGGCGCGGCCGCGCATGGCGCCGTACACATGGATGTTGCCATCGGCGAGAAGTTCCGCGCCGGGGCTGACCGAGCCTGTCACCACCAGGTCGCCGCCCTGGGCGTAGATCTGCTGGCCGCCGCGCACCGGCGAGGTGATGATGCGGGTCGGGCGGACCTCGGGTTCGGCCGGCGCCGGTGGCGGAGCTGGCGCGGGTTCGGGCTTCTTCGCTTCCGGTTCGGGCTCGAGCGGGCGTTCACGGGCACCCGACGGCGGCAGCACCGGCAGGTCGATGGCGATCGCCGCGGCGATGTCCTCGATGCGGCTGGCGCGGATCGCCAGGGTGCGCAGGCCATGGTGACGGCACACGCGCATCAGCCCGGGCAGGTCGATGGCGCCCGAGTCATGGGGCAGCTTGTCCAGGGCCAGCACCAGCGGGGTGTTGCTGAAGAAATTCGGCGCCTGCGCCACCTTCGCCGCCAGCTGGCGGTCGAGGGATTCGAGGTCGTTGCGCGCCAGTTCCAGCACGGTGATGGCAAGCATGCTGCCCTTGAGCTGGAACACGGGGGCGTTGTCGGGTGTCTGGTTGGGGCTCATGGTCTGCATAGACGGCTTGTTGCGAAAAAAGTGCCCTGACTTATAGCGATAAGACCGATTGCCCGCAACCGATGTAGAATGCCGGGCTCATGTCTTGCCGGAAGCTTCAATGGAACGCCCGCGTTTTCGATCCTCTTTCCTCCACCCGCGATTCTGGGGGCTGTGGCTGGGCCTGGGCCTGCTGTGGCTGGTCGCCCAACTGCCGTACCGTGCCCTGCTGGGCCTGGGCCGCGCCCTGGGCGCGGTGATGTACCGGGTAGCCGGCGAGCGCCGGCGCATTGCCGCGCGCAACCTCGAGCTGTGTTTCCCCGAACTGTCCGGCGACGAACGGCAATATCTGCTCAAGGAAAACTTCGCCTCCACCGGCATCGCCTTCTTCGAGATGGCCATGAGCTGGTGGTGGCCAAAGGCCCGGCTGGCGCGCCTGGCCCACATCGAGGGCATCGAGCACCTGCAGGCCGCCCAGCGCGAAGGCGAGGGCGCCATCCTCATGGCCGTGCACTTTACCACCCTGGAGATCGGCGCCGCGCTGCTGGGGCAGGCCCACACCATCGACGGCATGTACCGCGAGCACGGCAACCCGGTGTTCGACTTCGTCCAGCGCCGCGGTCGCGAGCGCCACAACCTCGATTCACTGGCCGTGGAGCGCGACGACGTGCGCGGGATGCTCAAGCTGCTGCGCAAGGGCCGGGCGATCTGGTACGCGCCGGACCAGGACTATGGCATCAAGCAGAGTATCTTCGTGCCGCTGTTCGGCATTCCCGCGGCCACCGTCACCGCCACCACCAAGTTCGCCCGGCTGGGCAAGGCCCGGGTGATTCCGTTCACCCAGCGGCGCCTGGAGGACGGCAGCGGCTATCGTCTGGTGGTGCATCCGCCGCTCGCTGACTTCCCCGGCGAAACCGAGGAGGCCGACTGCCTGCGCATCAACCAGTGGGTAGAGGGCGTGCTGCGCGAGTGCCCGGAGCAGTACCTGTGGGCGCACCGGCGCTTCAAGTCGCGGCCCGAGGGCGAGCCACGGCTGTACGACAAGAAGAAAAAATGACACTGGGGCCGCGTGGTAGCGGGCTGGCCCCGCGATAGGGCGGTCACTGGCAAGCACTGATTCCAGGGAGGAGCAATGACCTCAACCACCGGCCTGATCCTCTCCGGCGGCGGTGCCCGCGCGGCCTACCAGGTCGGCGTGCTGGCCGGTATCGCCGAGCTGCTGCCCCCTGGGGCGGCCAATCCCTTCCCGGTGATCGTCGGCACCTCCGCTGGCGCGATCAATGCCGTCAAGCTGGCCAGCGGGGCTACCCGCTTCGCCGAATCGGTGCAGCACCTGACCGCCTTCTGGCAGAACTTTCGCAGCCACCTGGTGCTGCGCAGCGACTGGCCCGGGGTGATCCGCCAGGCCAGCCGCTTCGTCGGCCACAGCCTGCTGGGGCTCGGCGGCCAGGTGCCGGTGGCGCTGCTCGACAGTCGCCCGCTGCGCCGCCTGCTGCATGAGCACCTGGACCTGGACGGCATCGCCCACTCCCTGGCGGCCAATCAGTTGCGCGCCATTGCCGTGACCGCCTTTGGCTACGAGTCCGGCCAGGCGGTGACCTTCTACCAGGGGCGCGACACCATCGAGCCCTGGCTCCGCCACCGGCGCATCGGCATGCCCACGCCGTTGACCATCGACCACCTGCTGGCCAGCTCGGCGATTCCGCTGTTGTTTGCGCCGGTGCGCCTGGGCGATGAGTTCTTCGGAGATGGCGCGGTGCGCCAGTCGGCGCCGATCAGCCCGGCGCTGCACCTGGGCGCCAGCCGCGTGCTGGTGGTCGGCGTCAGTGGCAACCCCCAGCGCCCGGCGCCGCCCTTGCCCACCCAGCGCGTGTTCAGCGGCCAGCAGCCGAGCCTGGCGCAGATCGGCGGGCATATGCTCAACAGCACGTTCATCGACAGTCTCGAGGACGATATCGAGTTGCTGCAGCGGCTCAACCATCTCAGCCACCTGATGCCGGCGCACCTGGACGCCCGGCGCCTGGGGCTGGCGCCGATCGAGGTGCTGGTGGTGGCGCCCAGCCAGCCGCTGGACGAGATCGCCGCCCGTCATCGGCGCGAGCTGCCAGCGGCGCTGAGGCTTTTCCTGCGTGGGCCTGGCGCTACCAAGACCAGCGGTGCGGGGGTGCTGAGCTACCTGCTGTTCGAGGCGAGCTATTGCAGCGAACTGATCGAGTTGGGGCGCAAGGATGCGTTGGCCAAGAAACGGGAGCTGTGTCAGTTCCTCGGACTGCCTGGCTGAACACTCATGTGGGAGCGGCCTTGCGTCGCGATAGGGCTGCGAAGCAGCCCCAGGATGTGTGCCCGGTTCAAGATTGCCGGGGCCGCTTTGCGGCCCTTTCCGACCGGTCCGACGCCTCGGCAAGGCCGCTCCCACAGCGCTTATTCGGCGATCTGCAACTTGCGCGCCTGGGTATACACATACCGTAGCTTCTCGTATTCGAACGGCGAGTTGGTCTGCCCGTAGCGGAAGTTGGTGCTGTAGCGCTTGTCCACCGCCCGCAGCACGGTGAGCTCCGGGTGGTCGCTGGCGGTGTCGGGCACGTTCAGGTAGTTGATCTCCTTCTCCCCCACGTAGTCGACCACCAGTCCGGTGGTATCGCGCAGGTTCGATGGCCCGAGGATCGGCAGCATCAGGTATGGCCCGTCCGGTACCCCGTAGAAGCCCAGGGTTTGGCCGAAGTCCTCGCTCTGCCGGGGCAGCCCCATCTTGGTCGCCGGGTCCCACAGGCCGCCGACACCGATGATGGTGTTGAACATCAGCCGCGCGGTGATTTCCGCTGAACGCTTGGGCTTGAGCTGCAGCACGCTGTTGAACAGGTTGGGCACGTCGCCCAGGTTGTTGAAGAAGTTGCTCACCCCGGTGCGCACGAAGCTGGGGGTGACGTAGCGGTAGCCATCGACCACCGGCAGGAACACCCACTGGTCGAAGCGGTAGTTGAAGTGGTAGATGCGCCGGTTCAGCGACTCCAGCGGGTCGTAGATGTTCAGCGCGGCCAGGGTCGAGCGTTCGAACTCGCGCTGGTCCAGGCCGGGGTTGAACTTGAGTTCGCGCAGCGGATCGACGAAACCGTCGGCCTCCACGGTCAGGGTTTCGGTCTTGTCGGCCTCGACCACGCTGGCACGCGGCGCGACTTCCTCGGCCAGGGCGCAGCCGCTGGCGAGCAGGGCGGTGACGAGCAGCAGTCTGTTAACCACGGAAGAACTCCAGCATGGCGTCGCTGTTGACGCGGTAGTTGAGGTTGCCGCAATGGCCGCCATGGGGGTAGAGCGTCAGCCGTTCGCCGAACACCCGGCGCAGGAAACCGATGTCGCCGGGGCCGAGGATCACGTCGTCGGCGTTATGCATCACGGCGATCTTGGGGCTGGCGCGCAGGTAGTCCTCCAGCGCGTACAGGCTTACCTGGTCGACCAGTTGCAGCAGGCTGTTGCCGTCGGTGCGCGCCCGCCACATGGGGATCACCTGCTCGGTCAGATAGCAGTCGAAGTCGCATTGCAGCGCCCGTTTGAAGAACGGCTCCAGGCTGCTGCCCTCGGTAATCGGGAACTTAGGCGGAATGATCAGGCCACGGCGGTTGATCAGGTCGGAGGTGAAGGCAATGTCGGCGGCCGAGAAGCGGAACGAAGTGCCGATGAGCATGGCCATCTGTTCATTGGACAGGTGTTGGCGCGACTTCTGGAAGTCATACAGCAGCGCTTCGTTGAGGTCGATGTAGCCCTTGTCCTGGAAGTAACGGGTCAGTTTCTCCAGCATCAACTCATAGAAGGTGGTGCTACGGTCGATGCCCTTGACCCGGGTCTGCACCAGCTTGTCCAGGTTGGTGATCGAGGTGTACAGGTTGACCGGCGGGTTGAGCAGCAGCACGCGCTTGAAGTTGAAGCTCTGGCGGGTTTCGTCGAGCTTGCTGACGAACGCCGCGTCCAGCGCCCCGAGGCTGTAGCCGGTGAGGTAGTACTCGCTGACCGGCAGGCGTGCCTGCTGGGCGCGCACCGCCTGCATGACCCGGTACAGGTCCTTGGCGTCCTCGCTGGTTACCCCGGGAGTGGCGAAGCGCGAAGCGGCGCTCATGAAGTCCCAGCTGGTCGGCGATGACAGCTGCACCACGTGGTAGCCGGCCTGGTAGAACAGTTTCTTCAGGTACTCGTTGATGCTGCTGGAGTAGGGCGCGCCGGTACCGGCGATCAAGAAGATCAACGGCGCCTCGTGGTCTTGCTTGGCCAGGCGGTAGCGCAGTTTCTTCACCGACCAGAAGTTGTCGGGCAGGGTGAACTCGCGCTCCGGGCGCAGGGTAAGGCTGTAGTCGGCCTGGTCGATATCGTCGTCGCTGGGCAGCGTCGGGCGCTGTTCAGGCGGCGTGGTGGCGATGGTCGCCTCGAACGGGTTGGTCAACGGATAGCCGTAGCTCGCCGCGTCGATATCCCGCGCCGATGCGGCCGCAGCCAGGAGCAGGCCGCCGAGCAGGGCGGCGAGGCGCAAAGATCGAAGCATGTAGTCCCCCAAGGAAAACGCAAGGTCGTGCATTACGCAGGCTAGGACCACGGCGTGTTGGACAAAGTTGCCCGTTGCCCTGTCGTTCGTCGCACAAGATGTTGCCGCGCCGGACAACATTTGTCTTGTGCAACATAGCTGCAGGGCCATGATTTTGCCTTGTCGCGGCCCGTGGGCGATCATGCAATGCTTAGATTACCGCTATTGGAGATCCGCATGGCGCGTTGGTGGCCAGTCGTTGCCCTGTTGCTGTTCCTGCCCTTGTGGCTGGCCGCCAGTTATGGCGTGCGTTATGGGCTGATGGAGGATGCCCGGTGGGTCGGGCTGTGCAGCGTGCCGGGAGAGGTCTGGCAATGCCAGGCGCGTTCGCTGCTGGGCTTGGGGATACATTTCCAGGCCATTGCCTGGGGGGCATTGGGGTTGGCGTTGCTCAGCCAACTGACGCCTGGCCGAGGCGGGTGGTGGCTGGCGGCGCTGGCGCTGCTGTTCGGGATTCCGGCACTGGTGCTCTATACCGCGAGCATCGCGGTGTTTGCCGTGGTATTGGCGGGATTGCGGCTGGTCCGGCAAGCCGGCTCTCACAGAGCATGACGCCTGGCCTGTGGGAGCCGGCATGCCGGCGAATCGAGGACGAAGTCCTCGCAATCGGTTCACGCCAAGCGCAGTTTGAGGCTTCGCCATAACGCGCCAGCCATCAACACGCTGACCACCGCCCAGCCCCATGCCTGTCGATTCGCCAACCCTTCCTGGAACAACTGCGGTGCCACTCCAGCGCCCACGATAAAGGCCAGCAACGCCACCTCCGCCCGCCGCGCCGGCACCGGTCGCAGCAGATAGACCACCGCCGGCAACAGCAACGCCGCGCTGGGAAAGCTGCGATAACGCGGGTCGAACACCATCGCCAGCATGCTCACTGCCGCGGCGAATCCCGCCGCCAGCAACCAGGTGCCCGCGTGCGCCTCGAGCCAGGTGAACAGCCGCTGGCGCCAGCCGTCTGGACGAGCCAGGGCCAGTGCGCCGTGGGCCAGCACCAACAGGTTCAAGCCAGCCAGGGCACCCGCCCACAGCCACTCCCCGACAAAGCGGGCATTGGTGCGCATCAGTTCCCCCCACAGCCCCAGGCTGCCGGCACCCAGGGCCGCCAGCAACGGCAGCAGCAGGGCGGCACGGCGGCTTGCCGGGCGCCCGGCCAGGGTTAGGGTCGCCAGCATCAGCAACACGCTGGCCAGCAACCACTGCGGCCACAACGCCAGGTTGCTCACCGGCCCTTCGAGCACGCCCTTGTCCTGGCGGTCGGCATCGTATAGCCCCCAGTAGCCGCCCACGGCGCCTTCGCTGGCACGTTTCCAGGGCTGGTCGAATGCCTCGATCAGGTTGTAGCGCCAGCCGTTGGCTTCGGCCAAGGCGACGAAGCCGCGGATGAAACGCGCCTCGTTGACCCGGCTCGGCTCGGCGGTTTCGCGCTGGCGTCCTTCGCTGGGCCAGCCGGTCTCGCCGATCAGGACGTCCTTGGGCGCGAAGCGGTTGCCGAATACCTGGCGCACCTCGGCCACATGGGCCAGCGCCGCATCGATGCCACGCGGGTCGTCTTCCCAGTAGGGCAACAGGTGGATGGTGAGGAAGTCCACCGCCGGTGCGATCTGCGGGTGTTGCAGCCAGAATTCCCAGACGTCGGCGTAGGTCACCGGCACCTTGACCTGGCTTTTCACTTTCTCGATCAGCCCGGCCAGGCGCTCGCCGGTGACTTCCTTGCGCAGCAGCGCCTCGTTGCCGACGATCACCGCGCTGACCACGTCGGGGTTGGCATTGGCCGCGGCGATAAGCCGTTCGACTTCCTTGTCGGTGTCCACCGGGTTGGCGTTGACCCAGGCGCCGAGCATCACCTTCAGGCCATGCTTGCGGGCCAGCGCCGGGATTGCCTCAAGGCCGGTCATCGAATAGGTGCGGATGCACTGGAATCGCTCGCTCAGCAACGCCAGGTCGGCGTCCATGCGCGCCGGGCGTAGGCGAAACGGCTGGTCGAACGGCGACTGGTCCTTGTCGAAGGGGGTGTAGGACGCGCACTGCAGCTTGTGCGTCGGGCTCGCCGCATCAGGCAGGTGCACCGGCTTGCCGAGGCCGTACCAGAGCGCCCACAGGCCGCCAAGGGCGAGCAGGCAGGCGAGCAGGTACGCAGGCAGGAGCAGTCGGGTGTTACTGGGCATCGGGCAGTCCGTCGTCAAGCACAAAGGGCTAGATGATAGCCGCAAATGACCGGCGCCAAGCCTTTGGCATGCAAGGATCGCGCAGGTCGATCGAGTGTCATGGCGTTAATGGCACAGTGCTGTCGCTGATCGTTCGCTGGAGGTCGCTGACAGAGCAGGTCGTGCGCGGGGGCAGGTCGATGATGCTCTCTCCAAGACCTGACGAGGGATGCTTTGATGGCGACTTTTACAAGAGTACGACGTTTCCTGAGTGTGGGCGCCGCCCTGGTATTGACCATGAGCACTGCGCAGGCCATGGCCAAGGAAGTGAGCATCGGTTACGTGGATGGCTGGTCGGACAGCGTGGCCACGACCAACGTGGCCGCCGAAGTGATCAGGCAGAAACTCGGCTATGACGTGAAGCTGCAGGCCGTGGCCACCGGGATCATGTGGCAGGGCGTGGCCACCGGCAAGCTCGATGCCATGCTTTCGGCCTGGCTGCCGGTGACCCATGGCGAGTACTGGGCCAAGAACAAGGACAACGTCGTCGACTACGGACCGAACTTCAAGGATGCCAAGATCGGCCTGATCGTCCCCGAGTACGTCAAGGCCAACAGCATCGCCGACCTCAAGACCGATGCCAGCTTCAAGAACAAGATCGTCGGCATCGATGCCGGCTCCGGGGTCATGCTCAAGACCGAGCAGGCCATCAAGGACTACGACCTGACCGGCTACAAACTGACGGCCAGTTCCGGCGCGGCGATGACCGCCGAGCTGGGCCGCTCCTACGCCAAGCAGCAGTCCATCGCCGTGACCGGCTGGGTGCCGCACTGGATGTTCGCCAAGTGGAAGCTCAAGTTCCTCGAGGATCCCAAGGGCGTGTACGGCGCCGCCGAGACGGTCAACAGCATCGGCAGCAAGGAGCTGGCGAGCAAGGCGCCGGAAGTGGCCGAGTTCCTGAAAAGGTTCCAGTGGCAGTCCAAGGACGAGATCGGCGAAGTGATGTTGGCGATTCAGGAAGGCGCCAAGCCGGAGGCCGCCGCCAAGGACTGGCTGGCCAAGCATCCGGAGCGGGTCAAGGAGTGGACCGGCAAGTGATGGCTTGAGATGGGGCTGCCGTGCAGCCCTTTCGCCGGCAAGCCGGCTCCCGCAGTGTCGGCGCAGATCCCCTGTCGGAGCCGGCTTGCCGGCGAAAAGGGCGCGCAGCGTCCCCAGGATTTGTTACCGATCTTGCAAAACACCGTTGCATCTAAGACTAAGGTCGTCTGGTTGGCGTCCAGCGGCAGCATAAAGTTGGAGTCGGGTTCTCCCTACTCTGTGCTGCTAGGACAAAAACAATGAACGACAGCATTTACCAATCGATACAGAACAGTCCGCGCTTCAAGGAACTGGTCACCAAGCGTGAGCGCTTCGCCTGGATTCTCTCGGCGATCATGCTCGGCCTGTACTGCGCCTTCATCCTCCTCATCGCCTATGGCCCGCACGTGCTGGGCGCCAAGCTCAGCCCCGATTCGTCCATCACCTGGGGCATTCCCCTGGGCGTCGGCCTGATTGTCTCGGCCTTCGTGCTCACCGCGCTCTACGTGCGTCGCGCCAACGGCGAGTTCGATGAACTGAACAAGGCCATTCTCGAGGAGGCCAAGCAATGATCCGTCACGCCAAAGCCCTGGCCGTCCTGGCCTGCGGTGCCTTCGCACCCGCCGTGTGGGCCGCCGATGCCCTGACCGGCGAGGTGCAGAAACAGCCGCTGAACGTCTCGGCGATCGCCATGTTCGTGGCTTTCGTCGCCTTCACCCTGGGCATTACCTACTGGGCCTCCAAACGCAACAAGTCGGCGGCCGACTATTACGCCGCCGGCGGCAAGATCACTGGCTTCCAGAACGGCCTGGCGATCGCCGGCGACTATATGTCGGCGGCCTCGTTCCTGGGTATTTCCGCGCTGGTGTTCACCTCGGGCTACGACGGTCTGATCTACTCCATCGGCTTCCTCGTCGGCTGGCCGATCATCCTGTTCCTGATCGCCGAGCGCCTGCGCAACCTGGGCAAGTACACCTTTGCCGACGTGGCCTCGTATCGTCTCGGGCAGAAGGAAATCCGCACCCTGTCGGCCTCGGGCTCGCTGGTGGTGGTGGCGTTCTACCTGATCGCGCAGATGGTCGGTGCCGGCAAGCTCATCGAGCTGCTGTTCGGCCTGGACTACCACGTGGCGGTGATCCTGGTGGGCATCCTGATGTGCCTGTACGTGCTGTTCGGCGGCATGCTCGCCACCACCTGGGTGCAGATCATCAAGGCGGTGCTGCTGCTGTCCGGTGCCAGCTTCATGGCGCTGATGGTGATGAAACACGTGGGCTTCGACTTCAACACCCTGTTCTCCGAAGCGATCAAGGTGCATGCCAAGGGCGAGGCGATCATGAGCCCGGGCGGCCTGGTCAAGGATCCGATCTCGGCGTTCTCGCTGGGCTTGGCGCTGATGTTCGGCACCGCGGGCCTGCCGCACATCCTGATGCGCTTCTTCACCGTCAGCGACGCCAAGGAAGCGCGCAAGTCGGTGCTCTACGCCACCGGTTTCATCGGCTACTTCTACATCCTGACCTTCATCATCGGCTTCGGCGCGATCCTGCTCGTCAGCACCAATCCCGACTTCAAGGACGCCGCCGGCGCCCTGATCGGCGGCAACAACATGGCGGCGGTGCACTTGGCCGATGCCGTGGGTGGCAGCGTGTTCCTCGGCTTCATCTCGGCAGTGGCCTTCGCCACCATCCTGGCGGTGGTCGCCGGCCTGACCCTGGCCGGTGCCTCGGCGGTGTCCCATGACCTGTACGCCAGTGTCTGGCGCAAGGGCAAGGCCAACGACAAAGACGAGATCCGCGTGTCGAAGATCACCACCATCGCCCTGGGCGTGCTGGCGATTGGTCTGGGCATCCTGTTCGAGAAGCAGAACATCGCCTTCATGGTCGGCCTGGCCTTCTCCATCGCCGCCAGCTGCAACTTCCCGGTGCTGCTGCTCTCGATGTATTGGAAGAAGCTGACCACCCGCGGCGCCATGATCGGTGGCTGGATGGGCCTGATCAGCGCGGTGGGCCTGATGATTCTCGGCCCGACCATCTGGGTGCAGATCCTCGGTCACGAGAAAGCCATCTACCCGTACGAGTACCCGGCGCTGTTCTCGATGATCATCGCTTTCGCCGGCATCTGGTTCTTCTCGGTTACCGACAAGTCCAAGGCTGCCGAGAACGAGCGCGCGCTGTTCTTCCCACAGTTCGTCCGCTCGCAGACCGGCCTGGGAGCCAGTGGCGCGGTATCGCACTGATACCTTGAGCTGAACACACAATGCCCCGGCCTATGCCGGGGCATTGTGCTTTCAGAGTTGTCGCATTACCTGCCGCTAGGAAATTTCTTAGGCCCGCTCGGAACGGTCTTAGTCATCGCCGCGACGTGTTCGCCAATACTTCTCCTCACCCGCTGGCCGCGCGCCGGCAGGCATTGACCAATTTAAGGAGATCAGATTCGTGAACCGCACGTTACTCGCCCTTCCCCTGGCCATGTTCTTCGCAGGCTCCGCTTTTGCGGTGGACCCGATCGAGAAGCAGGTACAGGTGACCGCCCAGGTGCCGACCGACGCTTTCTTCGTCGAGCCGGTAGGCGGCAACTGGATGAACGACCCGCAGGAAATGGCCTGGAACTCGTATCAGGCCAAGCTCGATCCGATCCGCAAACAATTGCAGGTCAAGAGCACTGTGGGCCCGATCACCGCCTATCTGGTTTCGCCGGCGGTCATCGCCAGCGGCACCGAAAACATCGGCCTCGACGTCAAGGTCGGCGACACCGTGCTGCAGACCACCCCGGCCGAAGTCGTCAGCGCCACCCAGGCGGCACCGGGCGCGATCATCGGCTTCGAGGTGGCGGCCCAGCCCGCGCCGGCGAGCGGTTATGTGCCTGGCAATTACCAGGGCCTGGTGAGCATGATCTTCGAAACCGCCGCACCCTGAGCCTTCTCTCTTCGTTCATCCGTTGTTCCCCCTGACCCTCGGCTCCCGCCGAGGGACGGGTGGGTATTGCCTGCAAGCGACACCTCATGACCAATCATTCCATCCTGGCGGCCATGGGCCGCTGCTTGCTGTTGCCGGCCTGGCTGGCCGTCCACGCGCCCGCTAGCCAGGCCGCCGGCAATGCACTTGGTGCCGTCGATGGCCTGCCGCGCGAGTTCGAAGCGCATTTTTTTGATGTGCCGCTGGCGGTCCGGGTCGACCTTGATGGGCGCTACCTGGGTGATGCCATGGTGGTGCTCAGTCGCGATCAGCGCGTGCAGCTGCTGGAGTTCACCGATACCCTCGACAGCCGTGAACCGGAAAGCCTGCGCCGCCGCTGGCACGAGCGCCTGTTTGACGGCCGTCCTTTGGGGGACTGCCGCGGTGATTGCCCCGACGGCCTGCGCGCGGTGCACTACAGCCTAGTGAACTCGCAGCTGTCACTATTGACCGACCAGGCCGAGATCGCTGAGGTCAGTGAACGTTTTCACCGCCAGCCGGAGCAGGGCAGCTATGGGCTGCTACTACGCAACCAGCTCAACCTGGTCAATGACGGCCATGCCACCAGTGGTCGTTATGCATTGCAGGGCCAGGGCAGCGTCGGCAATTGGACCACCTTGGCCGATGGCCAGCTTGACCGGGGTAGCGACAGCCGCCAGGGCACGCGCCACCGGGTCGACCAGCTGTATGCCGAGCGCCTGGTAGAAAACCAGTTTTATCGGCTGGGCTACTTCACCCCAAGCGCCCAGGGGTTGACCCGCCAGCCGCGGTTGATGGGAAGCACGGCCGATACCACCTTCGGCTTGATGCTGGGGAGCAGCGACAGCCTGGCCATCGATACTGGCGCACCCAGCACCACGCCGATCTACGTTACCCCTAATCGTCCCGCCGTCGCCGAGGTCTATCGCAATGGCGTGCTGATCAACAGTCAACCGGTGCAGCCTGGTTTGCAGACCCTCGACACCAAGGTCCTGCCCGGGGGCATCTACGAAGTCGAGGTACGGCTGGTCGAAGACGGCCAGGAAACCTCGCGCAGTCAGGAGTTCATCTACAAACCCAGTAACTGGCGCAGCACCGATGCGCCCTGGCGCTACAACCTTTACCTGGGGCGCCAGAGCACATTACTGAGCAACTGGGAGCGTGATACCGACGACAGCCTCGCCGCTGGCGTGCTGGCCAACTACATGTTGCATCCGCGGGCGATCCTGGGTATGTCGGCGCAACGGGTTGATGACGCCATGCAGTATGGCACCTCGCTGGACTGGGATATGCGTGAGCGTTTCAAGCTGTACGCCAACCTGTTCCAGACGCAAGGGCAGGGCAACGGCTACGACATCCAGCTGATCCATGCCTATGACAGCGGTTCGTTGGTTGCCAGCCACAGCCGAACCTGGCTGGCGCGCCCTGACTGGCGCCGCCTCGATGATAGAGCGCGGCGGCCATTCCAGGCGCGCCAGACACAGTCGTCCCTGTCGCTGAACCATCGCCTCGACCCGCGCAATACCGTCAGCATGCGGCTTTCGCAGTCTGAAGACGTCAATGCCGGCACCGGTCTCGACCTGGGGTGGGCTTACTATGGTCGGCTGCTGGGCTCCGATGCCAACTGGCGGTTGTCGCTGTTCGATCGTCCAGGAACGGCAGCCACCGGCGAATCTCGCAGCCGCGGCGTCAACTTGAGCCTGAGCATGAGTCTGGGTGGCGGCAGTGGTCGGCGTGTGTCCGCCAGTGTCGGTAGCCGCACCTCGCGCGACGGCGGGCGCGATCTCAACGCCTCGCTGGCCTACCAGCAAGATGTCGATATCGGCCCGCTGCGCAGCGTCGGCGCAACGCTCAGTGCGGACCGCTACGGCGCAGGGCTTGGCGGCGATACCCAGTTCGAGAGTCAGGTCGTGCACGGCGATGCCTATGTCCAGCGTTCGTCCTACAGCGGCGACTTCACCGGTGGCCTGAATCTGCAGAGCATGTTGGCCGTGGGAGCAGGCAAGGCGGCCATGAGTGGTCAGTACCTGCCGCACCAGGCCGGGCTGATCGTTGATGTCGAGACCGATATCGAGGGGTTGAAGCTGCGCGCCGACGACCGCCATGGCGGTTCCGCCAACCTGCAGCCTGGGCGCAACCTGATCCCGGTTGCAGCCTACAAGGCCGGGCATGTGCAGTTCGATTTTGAGGGCAGCGCGGTCACCGCAGCCGTTATCCAGCCCGCGAGCCTGGACTATCACCTCAACCGTGGCGGCATCGAATACCGTGAACTGCGGGTGTTTCGCACTGTTACCGTGCTTGGGCGCCTGTTTGACGAGCATGGCAAGCCGATGCGCGGCGCCCAGTTGATCAACCACGCCAGCCGCAGTGTCACCGAAACCGATGGCTTCTTTGCGGTCGAGATGAGCGAGTTGAACCCTACCTTGGAGATTCGCCAGCAGGGGCAGGCGGTATGCCTGCTGAGTCTGGACGTGAGCACGTTGGCGCGGGAGGACGATGTGCTGCTGGCTGGCGACCAACGCTGTGTGCCTGGGGTGGCGCAGGTCGAGGCGGTTGCACGCAACGGGCAGGGTTAAGCCGTTCAGTAAGGTGCAGCTCGGATGATCCCTGCTCAGGGCAAAGGCCTACAGCCGTTTAGGGCGTTTCAGATTGCCATGCGGGAAGGTTCCCGCAGGTTCGGCCATGGCCACGCAGCCACTCCCCATCAATACTTTCCCGTCAATGACGCACGGAGTTCGCATCATGAATATTTTCCGCCTGCTGGCCTCGACACTGCTGGCGCTGCCTCTGGTCGCCAGTGCCGCTCCCGAGCTCAATGTCGGCGCGCTTTATGACTACGTCGACGGTGACAAGAGCACCTTGCTCAAGCGGGTACGCAACAGCGGCGACACCACTGCGTTCGTCAAGGTCAGCGTCGCTGAACTGGTGTATGACGCAACTGGTGTTGCCCGTGAAATTGCCACCGATGGGCTGCCACTGGAACAGCGCGGCTTGATCGCCAGCCCGGCGCGGCTGATCATCCCCGCCCAAGGCATGCAGGCGGTACGCCTGCTTTATCGTGGCTCACGGGAGCAGGAGCGCTATTTCCGTCTGCGCTTCGTACCGGTGCTTCCGGAGTCGGGCGATGGTTTCATGGTGGATGACCAGGAGGCGGAAAAGTACCGTGACAGCCTCAAGGCCGGGGTCAATCTGCTGGCCGGATATGGCTCGCTGTTGTTCGTCCGGCCTGCCGAGACACGCTACCAGACCCACGTACGGCGCGCAGGCGGGCAACTGACTGTCGTGAACCAGGGTAACGCCACGGTTGTGCTCGATCATTTTCGCCTGTGCCAAGCCGCAGGGCAGGGATGTGCGCCCGCCACCAAACACCACGTCCTGCCGGGTCGCACCCGGCAGTTCGACGGGGAGACCGGCAAGGTGCATCAGCTCGAGTTAATTGAGGGCGGTAATACCAAGGCAATGGTGGTGGAGGGATGATCGTGTTTTTTTCATCCACCAGACAGCGAGGGTGGGCACGCTGGGGCTGCGCGATAGTACTGTGCGGGGTCATGCCAGTGGCCAGCGCATTGGACGTGACTATCAGCGCAGAGTACCGGGGTGGCGGATCAGGTCGCTTCGAAAACACAACGCCTCCGGGTGGGGTGTGCAGGTACTGGCCCGCCACGTGCCGAGGGGCCACGACGGTCGACTTGCCGATTACCTTCACGAAAAAAGCGGTACAGGAGGCGGCGGATCCGCGCGACGAGTTCTTCCTGCAGCTTCCCGGGCGGCGTGAGGTGGACGTCTACCACGATGAAACCGGTGAGCCACGGCGAATGGCCTTCGAGTGGACGTTGTTCAGCGTGGTTGCGAAGAGCGCAAGGCTCGATCGCAATCCAACTTATAACCGGATACTCGGAGGATGTGTTTCCGGTGGTGGATCGTCCGGCAGTTGGGGAGACGGCAGGGCGCGGGTGCTTTGGCGTCTAAGTGATTCGCTCACGCCTGGCGCTTGCTGGTCGCGTAGCATCTATGCTCCCGCAGGCACCGTGATGCAGGCTGACGTTGAAGAACTCAGTGTGGGTTTCAACCTGAACATACCGCCACCTTACCGGCTCAAGGCCGGCAAGTACCGGGGCTCGACCACCTTTCGCATCGGCCCGGGTGGTGATTTCGACTTTGGCAACGATGTCAGCAACCTGAGTGGTGACAGCCTCACCATCAATTTCGAACTCGATGTGCAGCACGCCTTCATGTTCGAGTTTCCGCCTGGTTCCGACCGGGCTGTGCTGGAGCCCAGGAACGGCTGGCAGGCCTGGTTGGCCGGTGGCAAGGCGCCGCAGCGCATCTATCGCGACCTGCCGTTCAGGGTGTGGTCCACCGGCCCGTTCAAGGTCTATAAGCTTTGCCAGCACGACATGGGCGCGCACTGCGCGATCCGCAGTGACGAAGGGGAACAGGTGGCTGTGGAGGTCGCCATGAGTCTGCCTGCGGGTATCCAGCACCGGGGCCAGGCGGTGGAACGCCTGCAGTTGCCTACTGGCCGCTTCGCGGCGCTTCAGTTCGAGGCGGCCATGCCAACGTTGAATCGACCAGGCCAGTTGCATTTTGAGGTGGGACGCAGTGATGTCCAAGCGATGCTCAAGCACCCTGGCAGTACTTATGCCGGCCAGGTCACCGTGGTCTTCGACGCCGAGCTTTAACCGGCTGAGGTAGCGCACGAGGTAAACGCTATGCACAGAGCACTTGTGGTTGACGACCACCCTTTCATCCGCAGCACCGTCTGTATGCTGCTGCGCCAGCAACGCCTGGAGATAATCGGCCAGGCCGACAATGGCATCGACGCGGTGCGCCTGGCCCGTGAGCATGCGCCGGACCTGGTAATTCTCGATATCGCCATGCCGGGCCTGGATGGGCTGGAAGTGATCGCCCGGATCAAGGCCCTGGGGACGCCCACGCGTATAGTGGTGCTGACCTCGCAACTGGCCGAGTCCTACTCATTGCGCTGCATGCAGGCTGGGGCCGTTGGGTATGTGTCTAAAACCGATGATCTCGATGAACTCGGCAAAGCGGTGCGCGCTGTGCTGTCTGGCTATAGCTACTTTCCCGAAGTGGCGCTCAGCTCGGTCAACCGCCGTGACCTGCAGGCAACCGAGGCACAGTGCATCGCCAGTTTGACCGATCGCGAGTTGATGGTCCTCCAGCACTTGGCGCGTGGCTATAGTAACAAAGCCATCGGCGAGGCCATGTTGTTGAGCAACAAGACCATCAGTACCTACAAGATTCGCCTACTGGAAAAGCTGCGACTCAGCTCGTTGATCGACCTGGCGGATTTCGCCCGTCGCAACGCGCTCATCTGAGCGCTGTAGTCCCGTGTTCCTGCGTGCCTTGCTGATAGGGATACTGGGGGGGCTTGGCTACCTGCCAACTTGCGCGGCCGTGCAATTGCATGCACGCCCCGCCCCGCAGACACCGCCGCCGGTTCTGGATAACGAGGAACTGCGTTGGCTGTGGGAGCACCGCGTGTTACGCCTGGGCGTGATCGCCCGTGACAACCCACCGTTCGACATGCTTACCACGGGGCAGGCCTACGAGGGCATCACCGCCGATTACGTCGGGCTGCTGGCGAGTCAACTGCGCCTCGAAGTGCAGTTGCAGGTGTTTGCATCGTTCGCCGAGACGGCAGCTGCCCTGCGCCAAGGCCGTATCGACCTGCTCGGGTCCGTCAGCCCGCAGCAGGCGCTCGAGGCAGGTCTGCATCTGTCTGCGCCCTATGCCCAGGATCGTCCCTTGCTGATCGCCCCGCAGGAGCATGCGCGGGAACGGGCCCGCAGCGGCGCCAGCTTCAGGTTGGCGCTGGTCGACGGATATCGTCCGCGCCAACAGGTACAGGCGTTATACCCCTTGGCCGAAATCCAGCTTCATCCCTCGCCGTTCAGCGCCTTGGCGGCACTCGCGCTGGGTGACGCCGACCTTTATCTGGGCAGCACGCTCGGAAGCCGTTATCTCCTGGGCCGCAACCAATGGAACGGTGCCGAGGAAATTGGCCATGCGGCCCTGACCAGCCAAGCTGTCGGTTTTGCCATGGCCCGCGACAACAAGGCGTTGATCGGCCTGGTTGATCGAGTATTGGACGGCCTTGGCGATCAGCATGCGGATATTCACGAGCGTTGGCATGCCCGACCTGCTGCCGTGCACAGGTCGCCAGGCATCCCGCTGAGCGATGTCGAGCGGCACTGGCTGGCCGAAAACCCACGCATCATGGTGCTGGTGAATGAACAGGCAATGCCGCTGAGCTATCGCGATGGTAAAGGCCAACTGCAAGGGTTGAGCTTCGATCTGTTGCAATTGCTTGGCCGGCGAACGGGCTTGGAGTTTGACATCGAGGCGGGTGGCACTACGGCACAGATGGTCGAGCAGGTACGCATGGGAAAGGCACAATTGATCGCGGGCCTGCCCTACAGCCCGGCGCGTGGAGAGCGCCTGCGATTCACTCGTGGCTTTCTGAGTTCTGCGTATGTGCTGGTGATGCAGGGGCACGCCGAGCGACCAGGTGATCTCGCCCAGCTGAACGGGCGGCGGCTGGCACTGGAGGAAGGCAGCGTGGCACAGGCGTTGCTGGCCCAGGCATATCCGAGGGTCGTGCAGTCACCGGTCAATGGTGCGTTGGAGGCGGTGCACGCGGTGGCCGCCGGGAGAGTCGCGGCAGCCGTGCTGCCACTCGTCCAGGCCCGGTTACTGGTTGCGCGCTGGTACCCGGGGCGGCTGCGGATCAGCAGCCTGGCCTTGCCAGCGGAGCATTTCGCGTTCGCCAGCAGTCCGGGTGCGGTTCATCTCCAGAGCATCCTCGACAAGGCATTGCTCGATCTGGCACCACGCGAAATCGATGTGCTGGTCCGGCGCTGGCGCAGTCCGCTGATCGTTGCCGCCAGTACCTGGCAGCGGTACCGGACTCCCCTGCTGCTGGGATTTCTCGCTGCTTTTGCCGCACTGCTGGTAGCGCTGCTGTGGATCCGCTACCTACGCCGTCTGCAGGTGCAGCTGCGGCGGGCCAAGCAAGGGGCCGAGGCAGCAAGCCATGCCAAGACTCATTTCCTGGCAGCCATGAGCCATGAGATCCGCACGCCGTTGCATGCCCTTTTGGGCATGCTGGAGCTCGCCCAACGCAAGGCCGGATGGGGCGTGCTCGATCACTTGGCCATCGAGGTGGCCGCTGACGCTGCCCGGGGACTGCAGGAACTGATCGGCGATATCCTCGATGTCACCCGTATCGAGGCGGGCGAGTTACAGTTGACGCCAGCGGTGGCATGCCTGCGCGAACAGGTGTCGCAGGTTATCCAGTTGTTCGACCATCAGGCTCGTGTCAAGGGATTGCGGCTCGATCTCACCGTTGAGGGCGAAGTTGACCGCCCGGTATTGCTTGACCCGGTGCGCTTGCGGCAGGTATTGGCAAATCTGTTGAGCAATGCGATCAAGTTCACCCAGCAGGGGCGGGTACAGGTGAGCGTCTGTGCTCAGTCCCGCGGCGATTGCCTGGTGGTACGCCTGATCGTCGAGGACACCGGTATCGGCATTGCCAAGGCCGAATTGGCCGAGCTGGGCCAGCCCTTTCGCCAAGCCAGCAATCAGTCCCAGTCGCCGCGCAGCAGCACGGGGCTTGGATTGGGCATCTGCCGCAGCTTGTGCCAGATGATGGGCGGCAACTTGCAGTTGAGCAGCGAGCTGGGCAAGGGCACCCAGGCGCAAATCTACCTGGAGCTGCCAATTCATCCGCAGTTTCCGTCAGAGCCCGTGGTGGCACCACGCAGTGATGTCCCGTCGGACGCAGTACCGCTGCGCGTGCTGGTGGCGGACGACTATCCGGCCAATCGATTGCTGTTGGCTCAGCAACTTGATTACCTGGGGCATCACGCCCGGGTTGCCGAGGATGGAGCGCAGGCCCTACGGCTGTGGTTGAACGAGCACTTCGATGTCGTCATCAGCGATTGCAGCATGCCGCGCCTCGACGGCTATGGTCTGGCCAGGGCGATTCGTCTGCATGAGCGTCGCAATGGAGGGACGGCGTGTCGACTAGTCGGGCTCACCGCCAGCGCGCTGGCGGACGAACGCCGACGCTGCCTAGCGGCAGTCATGGATGATTGCCTATTCAAACCCCTCGGTTTGCAGGCGCTGATCGGTGCCCTGGGCGGCAGTGTTGCGCAGCAGGGCAAATGTCTGGGGGATGAGGGCGCGCGCACGTCGATATTCGATTTCGATCATCTACGACAGTTGGCGGACAATGATCAGGGCGCACTGGAAGCGTTGCTTGCCGATCTGCGTCGCAGCAATCGTGATGATCTCACCCGCCTGGCAGATTCAGGAGACGATCCAAAGGCTCTGGCTGCCTTGGCGCACCGGGTCAAGGGCGGCGCACGCATCTTGCGCGCTGGCGATCTGATCAATGCCTGCGAGCGCCTGGAGGGCAGTTGCGCCAGCGCCCCCTTGGATCTTGAACGACTTCGCCGTGATGCTCAGGCCTTGCATGCGGTGATGCAAGACCTGGAGCACTATCTGGGCAGCCGGACTCAAGGCTGAGCGTCATGCCAGGCCAGGTTCATATCCTGCCCAGCAACAAGAGGATCAACAAGACCACCAGTACCACCCCGATTATGCCGGACGGGCCGTAACCCCATGCGCGGGAGTGAGGGAAGACCGGTAAGCCGCCGATCAGCAGTAAGATCAGGATGATAATGAGGATGGTGGTCATGGCGAAGTCCTTGCGTTATGGAAGGGCTGGGGCATAGCGGTAGCCGCTTAATGTTTCCGACTGGTGCCCTTGTATAAAAATTCAATCCACCTGCCTGACGATTGAATGGCCTGCCGCCCAATGGCGCCGTATTCAGCAGTTTGATGCCGTACCGGCAGCCGTGGTGTTGTGGCTAGACTCCAGCCATTCCCACTGTTCAAGGCGCTCCACCATGCACAACCGAATGATGATCACTGGCGCCGGCTCCGGCCTTGGCCGCGAGATTGCCCTGCGCTGGGCTCGCGAGGGCTGGCAGCTGGCTCTGGCAGACGTCAATGAGGCGGGCTTGCGCGAAACCCTGGCCTTGGTGCGCCAAGCCGGTGGTGACGGCTTCTCCCAGCGCTGCGACGTGCGCGATTACAGCCAGCTCACCGCCCTGGCCCAGGCCTGCGAGGAAAAGCTCGGCGGCATCGACGTGATCGTCAACAATGCCGGGGTTGCGTCGGGTGGATTCTTCGCCGATTTGTCCCTGGAGGACTGGGACTGGCAGATCGCGGTCAACCTGATGGGCGTGGTCAAGGGCTGCAAGGCGTTCCTGCCGCTGCTCGAGCGCAGCCGTGGGCGGATCATCAACATTGCCTCCATGGCCGCCCTGATGCAGGGGCCGGGCATGAGCAACTACAACGTGGCCAAGGCTGGGGTGCTGGCCTTGTCCGAGAGCCTGCTGGTGGAGTTGCGCCAGGTCGAGGTGGCGGTGCATGTGGTGTGCCCGTCGTTCTTCCAGACCAACCTGCTCGACTCGTTCCGCGGACCAGATCCGGCGATGAAGGCGCAGGTGGGCAAACTGCTGGAAGGTTCGTCGATCAATGCTGCGGATATCGCCGAACATATCCACCAGCGGGTCGCCGCTGGCGAGTTCCTGATCCTGCCCCATGAGGCCGGGCGCCACGCCTGGCAGCTCAAGTGCCAGGCGCCTCAGCGGCTTTACGACGAAATGGCGGACATGGCGGTAAAAATGCGGGCGAAGGCGCGCAAAACCGCGCATTGAGAGAGATTTCTGTAGGTTTTTTTACCTTTGCCAGTAGGTTGCGTCTATTTGTCCTGAGAAGGATTGAGTAGGCCAAAGCTGGCGGGGCAGTCTCCGATTTTCCCTTGAGCTGGAGGATCGGAACATGCTGGTAATTGGACGAGAAGTGGGCGAAGTCATCGTCATTTCCGAAAACATCAAGATCCAGGTGATGTCCGTCGAGAACGGCCAGGTCCGCTTCGGTATCTGCGCGCCGCGGGACGTGGAGGTGCACAGGACCGAGGTGTACAAGCGCATCAAGGCACTTGAGCTCGAGAAGCAGCAGGCTTGAGGGCCCGCTACTCGAACAGCTCACGCGCAACTTCATGCTTGGCCAGCAACTGGCACTGCTGGCTGTCCATGTCGAACAGGATGAAGGCCTGACCTTTGGCCAAGGCCTGGCGTACCCGCAACACGCGGGTTTCCAGCGGCGTGTCGTCGCCGTTGTCGGTACCGTCGCGGGTGACGAAGTCCTCGATCAGGCGGGTCAGTGTTTCGGCTTCAAGTTGCTCGTAGGGGATCAGCATGGTCTGGGCGGTGGTTGTGGGAATGGAGGCATGCTACGTGAATTTGGGGGCCTGGTGCGCCCCATTCCCGCTCGATCACCCTTTGTTGCCCACCAGACTGTCCACCGCCGGCACCCGGGTGTCGCTTTCCATCTGCGTGTCGTGTTCCAGTTGGTGGCTGAAGCGCTCCAGTGAGGCATTGGCCGGTTGCGAGTCGCTGGCGAATACCGGCGGGCTGAGCAGGTAGGCACCGAGCAGACGGCTCAGCGCCGCCAGGCTGTCGATATGGGTGCGCTCGTAGCCATGGGTGGCATCGCAGCCGAAGGCCACCAGGGCGGTGCGGATATCGTGCCCGGCGGTCACCGCCGAGTGGGCGTCGCTGAAGTAGTAGCGGAACAGGTCACGGCGTACCGGCAGGTCCTGATCGCCGGCCAGCTTGAGCAGGTGACGCGACAGGTGATAGTCGTAGGGCCCGGAGGAATCCTGCATGGCCACGCTCACCGCGTGTTCGCTGGACGCCTGCCCCGGCGCCACCGGGGCGATGTCGATGCCGACGAACTCGCTGACGTCCCAGGGCAGGGCAGCGGCGGCGCCGGAGCCGGTCTCCTCGGTGATGGTAAACAAGGGATGGCAGTCGATCAGGGGCTGGCGGCCGCTTTCCACCACGGCCTTGAGCGCCGCCAGCAAGGCCGCCACGCCGGCCTTGTCGTCCAGGTGGCGGGCGCTGATATGGCCGCTTTCGGTGAACTCCGGCAACGGGTCGAAGGCCACGCAGTCACCGATGGCGATCCCCAGCGCCTCGCAGTCGGCGCGGGTAGCGCAGTAGGCGTCCAGGCGCACCTCCACATGTTCCCAGCTGATCGGCATCTGGTCGATGGCTGTGTTGAACGCGTGCCCGCTGGCCATCAGCGGCAGCACGCTGCCGCGGTAGACGCCGGTGTCGGTGAACACGCTGACCCGGCTGCCCTCGGCAAAGCGGCTCGACCAGCACCCCACCGGCGCCAGCGCCAGGCGACCGTTGTCCTGCAACTGGCGCACGCTGGCGCCGATGGTGTCCAGGTGCGCCGAGACGGCGCGGTCGGGCGAGCTCTGGCGGCCCTTGAGGGTAGCGCGGATGGTGCCGCGACGGGTCAGCTCGAAGGGGATGCCCAGTTCGTCCAGGCGCTCGGCGACATAGCGCACGATGGTATCGGTGAAGCCGGTGGGGCTGGGGATGGCGAGCATCTCCAGCAGTACACGTTTGAGGTAGTCGAGATCGGGTTCGGGAAGTCGTTCGGACATGTCCAGGTCTCCGGTCGGGGTGAAATTTTCAAACTGTGGGCAAGGTCTTGTGGGAGCGGCCTTGGGTCGCGAAAGGGGGGGGCGAAGCGCCCCCGGGATGTCAGCTTCGCTGCATCTACTGCCGGGCCCGCTTTGCGGGCCTTTCGCGACACAAGGCCGCTCCCACAAAGATCCGAGGAACTGTCAGGCCAAGGGGCGGCTGTGGGGAAACAACAAGTCGACAAAGCGCTCGGCCGTAGGCTGCGGTTCATGATTGGCCAATCCCGCACGCTCGTTGGCCTCGATGATCACGTAGTCCGGGTGCTCGGCATCGCGGACCATCAAGTCCAGGCCCACCACCGGGATTTCCAGGGCGCGGGCGGCACGTACGGCGGCATCGGCCAGCACCGGGTGCAGGCGCGCGGTGACATCCTCCAGGGTGCCGCCGGTGTGCAGATTGGCGGTACGGCGCACGGCCAGCCGTTGCCCGGCGGGCAGGATGTCGTCGTAGCCCAGCCCCGCGTCCTTGAGCGTGCGCGCGGTCTCTTCGTCCAGTGGAATGCGGCTTTCGCCACCGGTGGCCACCTGGCGGCGTCTGCTCTGGGCCTCGATCAGGGCACGCAGGCTGTGCCTGCCGTCGCCGATCACCTGGGCCGGATGGCGGATTGCTGCCGCCACCACCTCGTAGCCGATCACCACGATGCGCAGGTCGACGCCTGCATGGAAGCTCTCCAGCAGCACGCGGCTGTCGAAGGCGCGGGCTTGCTCCACGGCATGGCTCAGCGCTTCGAGGGTGGTGATATTGACCGCCACTCCCTGACCCTGTTCGCCATCCACCGGCTTGACCACTACCGCGCCATGCTCGTCGAGGAACGCATGGTTGTCATCGACGCTCCCCGCCAGTTGCTGCGCCGGTACCTGCAGGCCAGCGTTGTGCAAGGCCTGGCGGGTCAGGCGCTTGTCCTGGCAGAGGGTCATGGTGACGGCGCTGGTCAGGTCACTCAACGATTCGCGACAGCGGATGCGCCGTCCGCCCAGGCTCAGGGTGAACAGCCCGGCATCGGCATCATCGACCTGAACTTCGATGCCTCGGCGCAATGCCTCGTCGACGATGATCCGTGCATAGGGGTTGAGGCCGGCCTCGGGCCCTGGGCCGAGGAACAACGGCTGGTTGATGCCGTTCTTGCGCTTGATGGCGAAGGTCGGCAGGGTGCGGAACCCAAGCTTCTTGTACAGCCGCTTGGCTTGGCGGTTGTCGTGCAGCACCGATAGGTCGAGACAGGCCAGGCCGCGGCTCATGAAGTGTTCGATCAGGTGGCGTACCAACACTTCGCCGACGCCCGGGCGGGTGCAGTGTGGGTCCACCGCCAGGCACCACAGGCTACAGCCGTGTTCGGGGTCGTCGAAGGCCTTGCCGTGGTCCAGGCCCATGACGCTGCCGATTACCGTGTGGCGGTCTTCGTCCTCGGCCAGCCAGTACACCGGGCCGCCGAGGTGGCGCGGGGTCAGCAGCTCGGGATCGACCGGCAGCATGCCGCGGGCCTGGTACAGCGCATTGATTGCCTGCCAGTCCGCCGCACCTTGCGCCCGCCGAATGCGAAAGCCGCGAAACACGCGTTGCGCTGGCCGGTAGTCGCTGAACCACAGGCGCAAGGTGTCCGAAGGATCGAGGAACAGCTGTTGCGGCGCCTGAGCCAGCACCTGCTGCGGCGCGGCGACGTACAGGGCGATATCGCGCTCGCCGGCCTGTTCTTGCAGCAGCGCTTCGGCCAGGCTGAGCGGATCGGGGTAGGTGTGCCCGATCAGCAGCCGCCCCCAGCCACAATGCACGGCCCGTGGCTGGTCATGGGGCTCGCTGCCGTCACCGGCCAGGCGTGCCTGCAGGCGCTCGTAAGACGGCGCCTGACCGCGCAGCAGGCGTTGGCCGTAGGCGATCTCGTGGGCTTTCATTGGTCAGATTCCTTGTTCGCTGAGCCACAGGTTCAAGGCCGCCAGCTGCCACAGCTTGGAGCCGCGCAGCGGGGTAAGCTGGCCGTGGGGGTTGCTCAGCAGGCGGTCGAGCATGGCCGGATCGAACAGCCCGCGATCCTGACTGGGGTCGGTCAGCAGCTCGCGCACCCAGTCCAAGGTGGCGCCTTGCAGATGCTTGAGGCCGGGCACCGGGAAGTAGCCCTTCTTGCGGTCGATCACTTCGTGTGGAATGACTCGGCGCGCCGCCTGCTTGAGCACCTGTTTGCCACCGTCGGGCAGCTTGAAGCGCGCCGGTATGCGCGCCGACAGCTCCACCAGGCGGTAGTCGAGGAACGGCGTGCGCGCTTCCAGGCCCCAAGCCATCGTCATGTTGTCCACCCGCTTGACCGGGTCGTCCACCAGCATCACCGTGCTGTCCAGGCGCAAGGCCTTGTCCACCGCGTCCGGCGCGCCGGGGCGGGCGAAGTGCTCGCGAACGAAGTCGCCGGCCGCGTCGTTGTCCAGGCGCCACGGCGCCTGCACGGTGTCGCGGTATTCGGCGTGGCTGCGGTCGAAGAACGCGTCGCGATAGGCACCGAAGGCGTCCTCGGCACCGTTCACCTGCGGGTACCAGTGGTAGCCGGCGAACAGCTCGTCGGCGCCCTGTCCGCTCTGCACGCCCTTGCAATGCTTGGCCACCTCCCGCGAGAGCAGGTAGAAGGCGATGCAGTCATGGCTGACCATCGGTTCGCTCATGGCGCGGAAGGCCGCTGGCAACTGCTCGATGATCTCGTGCTCGGCGATGCGCAGCTTGTGGTGGCGGGTGTGGTAATGGCTGGCGATCAGGTCGGAATACTGGAACTCGTCGCCGCGCTCGCCGCCGGCGTCCTCGAAACCGATGGAGAAGGTCGACAGGTCGTCCACGCCTGCCTCGCGCAGCAGGCCGACCAGCAGGCTGGAGTCGACGCCGCCGGAGAGCAGCACGCCGACGTCCACTGCGGCGCGCTGGCGGATCGCCACGGCGTCGCGGGTGGCATCGAGCACGCGGCTGGTCCAGCCCTCCAGGTCGAGCTCGCGCTCGTCCGGGTTCGGGCCGTAGTGCAGTTGCCACCAGGTCTGGCGCTCGACCTCGCCATGGCGGTCGATACGCATCCAGGTGCCGGGCTCGAGCTTTTGCACATTGGCCAGCAGCGTGCGCGGCGCCGGCACCACGGCGTGGAAATTCAGGTAGTGGTTCAGTGCCACCGGGTCGATCATCGGGTCGATATCGCAGCCCTTGAGCAGTGCCGGCAAGGTTGAGGCGAAGCGTAGGCGCTCGCCGTTGCGCGACAGGTACAGAGGCTTGACGCCCAGGCGGTCGCGGGCCAGGAACAGGCGCTGACTGTCGCGCTCCCAAATGGCCAGGGCGAACATGCCGTTGAGCTTGGGCAGCAACGCCGCGCCCCAGGCGTGATAGCCCTTGAGCAGCACCTCGGTGTCACCGTCGGACCAGAAGCTGTAGCCCAGGGCCTGCAGCTCCTGGCGCAGTTCCGGGAAGTTGTAGATGGCGCCGTTGAAAGCCAGTGCCAGGCCCAGGGTGTTGTCGACCATGGGCTGGGCCGAGCCGTCGGACAGGTCCATGATCTTCAGGCGCCGGTGGCCGAGGGCGATCGGGCCCTGGCTATGGAAGCCCCAGGCGTCGGGGCCGCGGGGCGCCAGGTGGTGGGTGATGCGCTCCACCGCGGCGAGGTCCGCCGGGCGTGGGGCTTGGTCGATGGGGGTGAAACGTAACTCTCCTGCTAATCCGCACATAAGTCCTTACCGGTTTTGCCGTTGGGGAAGGTGCCCGAAATAAGGGACACTTAGGTAGGGACCGAGGTAGGTTGTGAGAGTTTTAGATCGATCTGTTATATGGGGTGAGTGGTCCCGGGAGCGCAAGGCGCCCCCCTGCGGTAGTGCTACTTGCCGCGAATCAGCCGGCGCAGCGAGAAACGGTTGGGATGACAGGCCTCGGCCACCGCCCTGGGCAGCGGCAAGGGCTCGCCGCTGACCCAGGCGGCGATCAGCTCACCCGACAACGGTGCGGTGATCAATCCCCGCGAGCCATGCCCACTGTTCACATACAGCCCCTCCAGCCACGGGCAGGCCACATCCGGCACCTGTCGTGCATCCTTGGCCAACATGGCGTAGGCCTGGTTGAACGCCTCGACATCGGCCAGCGGCCCGACGATGGGCAGATAGTCCGGGCTGGTGCAGCGGAACGCCGCCCGGCCCTGCAGTTGTGCCGGGTCCAGTTCGGCGGTGCGCAGGCGGGTGGCCACGTCTGCGGAAATATCATCCAGCAGCGCCAGGTTGCCCCGGTGCTCGGCCACGGTCGGCGCCAAGTCCTCGCTGTGAAAGTCGAAGCTGGCGCCCAGGGTATGTTCATTGCCACGAGATGGCGCCACGTAGCCGTCGGCGCAAACCACCGTGCGCAGCTCCCGGCTTGCCACGGTGGCCGGCAGGCGGGTGATCTGCCCGCGTATGCGCTTGAGCGGCAGCCCGGCGCAGGCCGGGAACTGACGGACATCGGCAGCCCCGGCCAACACCACCAGCGGCGCGCTGGCCAGCAGGCGCTCGCCGTCCCAGGCCTGCCACAGGCCGTCGGTCTTGCGCAGCGCGATGACGTTGGCATGGCCAAGCAGGCGGATGCGTGGATGCTCCAGTTGGGCCTGGCACAGCGCCGGTGGGTGTACCCAACCACCTTCGGGGTAGAACAGGCCGCCGCTGGCCAGCGCCACGCCCGCCGCGGCTTCGGCTTGTGCCCGGTCGAGCTGGCGCAGCAGGCTGTTGTCGAAGGCACTTGCCAGCTTGGCCTGACGTTCGCCTTCCTTGTCGTCAAAGGCCAGTTGCAGCACGCCGCAGGCGTCCCAGTCCTGGCCGCGTTGCAGGTGCTCGAGCCAGCGACGGGTGTAGCCGAAGCCGGAAAGGATCATCTGCGACAGGGCGGTGCCGTGGGCGGACAGTTTGAGGTACAGCACGCCCTGGGGGTTGCCCGAGGCCTCCTGGGCCGGCCCGTCGTGGCGCTCCAACACGCAGACTTGCCAACCCCGGGCCGCCAGGCTGCGCGCGGTGGCACTGCCCGCCAGGCCGGCACCGATCACCAGCGCCTCGCGTGGCCCCGGCAAGGGTGCTGGGCGTGCGTACCAGGGCGCCGCAGGGGCGGCGGGCGCGCCGCTGTAGACGCCATGCATTACCTCCCACTTCTTGCCGATACCGGGCACCTTCTTCATGGTGAACCCGGCCTCGATCAGCGAGCGGCGCACCCAGCCGGTGGTGGTGAAGGTGCCGAGGGTGGTGCCGGGGTATGACAGGCGCGCCAGCTGGGCGAACAGCTCGGGCGTCCACATGTCGGGGTTCTTCGCCGGGGCAAAGCCGTCCAGGAACCAGGCGTCGATGCGCGCGTCCAGTTGTGGCAGTTGCTCCAGCGCATCGCCGATCATCAGCGTCAGGGTGACGCGGCCGTCATCGAGGCTCAGTTGCTGGAAACCCGGATGGATCGCCACGTACTGATCGAGCAGGGGCCGGGTGAAGGCCGCCAGTGTTGGCCACAACTGCATGGCGCGCTCCAGGTCGGCGCGGCTCAGGGGGTATTTTTCCACGCTGACGAAGTGCAGGCGCGCCTCGGCGTGAGCCAGCTCTTCGAACAACTGCCAGGCGCAGAAGAAGTTCATGCCGGTGCCGAAGCCCGTTTCCCCGATCACCAGGCAGTCCCGCGGCGCCAGCTCGGCAAAGCGCTGGCGCAGATGGTTCTGCTCGATGAACACGTGCAGGGTCTCGTCGATGCCTTCGTTGATGGCGAAATAGACATCGTCGTATTGCCGAGAGTGGGGGCGGCCCTGGTCGTCCCAGTCGATCTGGGCGTGCTGGGGGAGGGTGGTATCGGACATGGTCGGCTCGGTTGCAGCGGATGACGGATTTTAAGCGATTCGCGTGGCGAGTGTCGGCCCTATCGCAAGGCGCGACAGAATCGATACGCATGGCGCAAATCCGCTAATCTTGCTTATCCATTGAAGGAGCGCTCCATGTTCGAATCCGCCGAAATCGGTCACAGCATCGACAAGGACACCTACGAAGCGGAAGTCCCCGCCCTGCGCGAGGCGCTGCTCGAAGCCCAGTATGATCTCAAGCAGCAGGCACGCTTCCCGGTGATCGTGCTGATCAACGGCATCGAGGGCGCCGGCAAGGGTGAGACGGTCAAGCTGCTCAACGAGTGGATGGACCCGCGGTTGATCGAAGTGCGCACCTTCGACCAGCAGACCGACGAGGAACTGGCCCGGCCACCGGCCTGGCGCTATTGGCGGGCGCTGCCACCGAAGGGGCGGATGGGCGTGTTCTTCGGCAACTGGTACAGCCAGATGCTCGAGGGCCGCGTGCATGGCCAGTTCAAGGATGCCGTGCTCGACCAGGCCATCGCCGGGGCCGAGCGCCTGGAGCAGATGCTCTGCGACGAAGGCGCGCTGATCATCAAGTTCTGGTTCCATCTGTCCAAGAAACAGATGAAAGCCCGGCTCAAGGCGCTCAAGGATGACCCGTTGCACAACTGGCGCATCAGTCCGCTGGACTGGCAGCAGTCGGAAACCTACGACCGCTTCGTGCGTTTCGGCGAGCGGGTGCTGCGCCGCACCAGCCGCGATTACGCGCCCTGGCATGTGGTCGAGGGCGTCGACCCGCATTACCGCAGCCTGGCAGTGGGGCGGATCCTGCTGGAGAGCCTGCAGGCGGCCCTGGCCAACAACCCCAAAGGCAAGCATCAGGGCAACGTCGCGCCGCTGGGGCGCAGCATCGACCAGAAGAGCCTGCTCGGCGCCCTGGACATGACCCTGCGCCTGGACAAGCACGACTACCAGGAACAGCTGGTCACCGAACAGGCGCGCCTGGCCGGCCTGCTGCGCGACAAGCGCATGCGCCGCCACGCCCTGGTGGCGGTGTTCGAAGGCAATGACGCGGCCGGCAAGGGCGGGGCGATCCGCCGCGTGGCGGCGGCGCTGGACCCGCGCCAGTACCGCATCGTGCCGATTGCCGCGCCCACCGAGGAAGAGCGTGCCCAGCCTTACCTGTGGCGGTTCTGGCGGCACATCCCGGCACGGGGCAAGTTCACCATCTTCGACCGCTCCTGGTATGGCCGGGTGCTGGTGGAGCGGGTCGAGGGTTTCTGCAGCCCGGCGGACTGGATGCGTGCCTATGGCGAGATCAACGACTTCGAGGAGCAACTGAGCAACGCTGGGGTGGTGGTGGTCAAGTTCTGGCTGGCCATCGACCAGCTTACCCAGCTGGAGCGTTTCGAGGAGCGCGAGCAGATTCCGTTCAAGCGCTACAAGATCACCGAGGAAGACTGGCGCAACCGCGACAAGTGGGACATCTATTCCGAGGCGGTGGGCGACATGGTCGACCGCACCAGCACCGAGATCGCGCCGTGGACCCTGGTGGAGGCCAATGACAAGCGCTGGGCGCGGGTGAAGGTGCTGCGCACGATCAATCAGGCGTTGGAGGCGGCGTTCGCCAAGGACAAGAAGTAGGCGGATCGTGCAGGGGGGGCTTGGCTTTTAGCGGGGCAAGCCTGCTCCACGATAGCCCGCCCGGGCATTGAGCATGCGTCCAGGGAATGACCTGATGAAATCTTTTCCCGCCACATCCTCCCCGGCAAGCCTTTAGACTGCACCTTCCCCCACCAAGGTCCGACTCGAGGACACCATGCACATTTCTTCCGGACGCTGGGTCCAGGGCCTTCTGTTGGCGCTGTTGACGGCGTTTCTCTGGGGCATCCTGCCGATCAAGCTCAAGCAGGTGCTGCAGGTGATGGACCCGGTAACCGTCACCTGGTACCGCCTGAGTGTTTCCGGCGGCCTGTTGTTCGCCTGGCTGGCGGCTAATCGGAGGTTGCCATCGTTCAGCCGCCTCGGAATCAAGGGTAAGGGCCTGGTGGCCGTCGCGGTGGCCGGACTGGTCGGCAACTATGTGCTGTACCTGGTCGGCCTGAACCTGCTTAGCCCCGGCACCGCGCAACTGGTGGTCCAGCTGGGGCCGGTGCTGTTGCTGGTGGCCAGCGTGTTTGTGTTCAAGGAGCGCTTCAGCCTGGGGCAGGGCCTGGGGCTGCTGGTGTTGCTGGTGGGGTTCGGGTTGTTCTTCAACCAGCGCCTGGAAGAGCTGCTCACTTCGCTTGGCACCTACACCACCGGTGTGCTGACCATCATCCTGGCGACCAGCATCTGGGTGTTCTATGCCCTGAGCCAGAAGCAGCTGCTGACGGTGTGGAATTCGCAGCAGGTGATGATGGTGATCTACCTGTGCTGCGCGCTGCTGCTCACGCCCTGGGTGCATCCGCTGGAGGCGTTGCAGCTCAGTCCGGTGCAGGGCTGGTTGCTGCTGGCCTGCTGCCTGAACACGCTGGTGGCCTATGGCGCGTTCGCCGAGGCGCTGGCGCATTGGGAGGCCTCGCGGGTCAGCGCGACCCTGGCGCTGACACCGCTGGTGACCTTTGTTGCGGTGGCGCTGGCGGCCTGGCTGTGGCCGGAATACGTGCATGCCGAGCAGATCAATGGCCTGGGCTATGTAGGGGCGGTGACGGTGGTGCTGGGGTCGGCGTTGGTGGCCTTGGGGCCGTCGCTGATCGCGGGGTGGAAGGTACGTCGGGTGCGGGTTGATTGATAATTTCATCGCGGGGCAAGCCCGCTCCCACGCTGCGTTTTGTGGCTGGCGTGGGAGCGGGCTTGCCCCGCGATGAGGCCACCGGATCAGCCCTTGCCGCCAGGCGCCAGCATGTTTTCCGGCCTTACCCACTGGTCGAACTGCTCGTTGGTCAGGTACTTCAGTTCCAGCGCCGCCTCGCGCAGGGTCTTGCCCTCGCTGTAGGCCTTCTTGGCGATTTCCGCCGCCTTGTCGTAACCGATATGCGGGTTCAACGCCGTCACCAGCATCAGGCCGCGCTCAAGGTGCGCGGCCATCTGCCCGGCGTCCGGCTCGATACCGGCCACACAGTGCTGCTGGAAGTTGCGACAGCCATCGGCCAGCAGCTCGATCGACTGCAGCAGGTTGTGGATGATCACGGGTTTGAACACGTTCAACTGCAGGTGGCCTTGGCTGGCGGCAAAGCCGATCGCCGCGTCGTTGCCAAGCACCTGGCAGGCCAGCATCGACAAGGCCTCGCACTGGGTCGGGTTGACCTTGCCGGGCATGATCGAACTACCGGGTTCGTTGGCTGGCAGGCGTACTTCGGCAAGCCCGGCGCGCGGGCCCGAACCCAGCAGGCGCAAGTCGTTGGCAATCTTCATCAACGCCACGGCCAAGGTTTTCAGCGCGCCCGCCAGGCTGGTCAGCGGCTCGTGACCGGCGAGGGCGGCGAACTTGTTTGGCGCGGTGACAAACGGCAGCCCTGACAGGGCCGCCAACTCCGCGGCGATGGCTTCGGCGAAACCGTGCGGGGCATTGAGGCCGGTGCCCACCGCGGTGCCGCCCTGGGCCAGTTCGCAGACCGCCGGCAGCGTTGCGCGGATAGCGCGCTGGGCGTAGTCGAGCTGGGCGATAAAGGCCGACACCTCCTGGCCGAAGGTGATCGGCGTGGCGTCCATCATGTGGGTGCGCCCGGTCTTGACCAGGTTCATGTGGCGCGCCGACAGCTCGGCCAGGCCCGCCGACAGTTCGGCGATCGCCGGCAGCAGCTTGTCGTGCACGGCCTGGGCGGCGGCGATGTGCATGGCGGTGGGGAAGCAGTCGTTGGAGCTTTGCGAGCGGTTGACGTGATCGTTCGGGTGCACCGGTACCTTGCCGCCACGGCCCTTGCCGGCCAGTTCGTTGGCGCGCCCGGCGATCACCTCGTTGACGTTCATGTTGCTCTGGGTGCCGCTGCCGGTTTGCCACACCACCAGTGGGAACTGGTCGTCGTGATCGCCGTCGAGCACTTCGTCGGCGGCCTGCTCGATCAGCCGGGCGATGTCGGCGGGCAGGTCGCCGTTGCGGTCATTGACCCGGGCAGCGGCTTTCTTGACCAGCGCCAGGGCGTGCAGCACCGCCAGCGGCATGCGCTCCTTGCCGATGGCGAAGTTGATCAGCGAACGCTGGGTCTGCGCACCCCAGTAGGCGTCCTCTGGAACTTCGACCGGGCCCAGGCTGTCTGTCTCGATACGGCTCATGCTGCGCTCACTCCTTTGTAGTCAGAAATCGCAGTTTAGGCCCTGATTCGTCGCAGCGGTTCAGTCGCTCGTCGTGCCACTTGAGCACTTCGCCACCACGGCGCAGAATGCTCTACTCTGAGGTACCCGCCTCCCTTTCTTGAAGGAAATGCAATGACCCGTCTTCGTGTCCTCTGTGCTGCCGTTGCCCTGGCCTGCGCCAGCGGCCAGGTACTCGCCGCCACCGCGAGCCACAATGCCGCTGCCGAGAAATTCCTGACCCTGGCCAATGCCGACAAGCTGGGCACCCCGGTGTACATGCAGGTCCAGCAGATGTTCGCCCAGCGTTTCGAACAGACCAAGGCGCCGGCTGCCAAGAAAACCGTGCTCGACAGCTACCAGGCCAAGGCCAACGCCGCCCTGGACAACGCCATCGGCTGGAAGAAGCTCAAGCCGAAGATGGTCGACCTGTACACCGCGACCTTCACCGAGGCCGAGCTGAACGACCTGGTCAAGTTCTACGAGTCGCCGCTGGGCAAGAAAGTCCTGCGCGAGATGCCCAAGGTCACCCAGCAGTCGGCCCAGTTGACCCAGCAGAGCCTGGAGCCGGCGGTGCCGGTGGTCAACAAGCTGCTCGACGACATGACCAAGGAACTCGACCCGAGCGCTGGCAAGGCAGCCGCTCCGGCTAAGAAGTGAGCCTGACGCGATGAACATGCAGCAACGCATCGAGCAGCAGCTGGCGCCGCTGGGCACAGACCACCTCGAAGTGCGCAACGAAAGCCACATGCACAGCCGTGGCCAGGAAACGCACTATAAGGCGGTGCTGGTCAGCGAGCAGTTCGCCGGGCTGAATAGCGTCAAGCGCCACCAGAAGGTCTACGCCACCATGGGTGATCTGATGGGCGAGATCCACGCCCTGGCGATCCACACCTATACGCCCGAGGAGTGGGCGGCGGTCGGCGTGGCGCCTGCCTCGCCGGTGTGCGCCGGCGGTGGGCACTGAATCCTTTCCGTCGTTCTGGTACAATTTCGCAAAATCCGGGGCCGCTTTGCGGCCCTTTCGCGGCACAAGGCCGCTCCCACAGGAATACGCATCCCCCTGTGGAAGCGGCCTTGTGTCGCGAAAGGGGCGTAAGGCGCCCCTATGCTTTTTCATGTCAACCCCGGTCCGCCCCTTACGAGGGCAACCACCAGGAGTTTCAGATTCATGACCCAACCGATCGTCGTGGCGGCGCTGTACAAGTTCGTCACCCTGGAAGACTACGTCGAACTGCGTGAGCCGCTGCTCAAGGCCATGGTCGACAACGGCGTCAAAGGCACCCTGCTGCTGGCCAACGAAGGCATCAACGGCACCGTCTCGGCCACCCGTGAAGGCATCGACGCGCTGCTGGCCTGGCTGCGCAGCGACCCACGCCTGGTGGATGTCGACCATAAAGAGTCGTACTGCGACGAGCAGCCGTTCTATCGCACCAAGGTCAAGCTCAAGAAAGAGATCGTCACCCTCGGCGTGCCGGGCGTGGACCCGAACAAGGCGGTCGGCACCTACGTCGATCCGAAAGACTGGAACGCGCTGATCAGCGACCCTGAAGTGCTGCTGATCGACACCCGCAACGACTACGAAGTGGCCATCGGCACCTTCAAGGGCGCGATCGACCCGAAGACCGAGACCTTCCGCGAGTTCCCCGACTACATCAAGGCCAACTTCGACCCGAGCAAGCACAAGAAGGTCGCCATGTTCTGCACCGGTGGCATCCGTTGCGAAAAGGCCTCCAGCTACATGCTCGGTGAGGGCTTCGAAGCCGTCTATCATCTTAAGGGCGGCATCCTGAAATACTTCGAGGAAGTAGCCCAGGAAGAAAGCCTCTGGGACGGCGACTGTTTCGTCTTCGACAACCGGGTCACCGTGCGTCACGACCTGAGCGAGGGCGAGTACGACCAGTGCCATGCCTGCCGCCATCCGATCGACGTGAAGGACCGGGAGTCGGAGCACTATTCGCCAGGCGTGAGCTGCCCGCATTGCTGGGACAGCCTGAGCGAGAAGACCCGGCGCAGCGCCATCGACCGCCAGAAGCAGATTGAACTGGCCAAGGCGCGCAACCAGCCACACCCGATCGGCTACAACTACAAAGCCGAGGCCTGATGCATGTCCGCACGCCTGCTCTATGTGATGGACCCGATGTGCTCCTGGTGCTGGGGTTTTGCCCCGGTGGCCGAGGCGCTGATCGCCCAGGCGCGTGAGGCGGGCGTCGTCACCCGCCTGGTGCCCGGTGGCCTGCGCAGCGGCGGCAGCGCCCTGGATGCCTCGACCCGCAAGTACATCCTCGAGCACTGGCAGGCGGTGCATGACGCCACCGGGCAGCCGTTTCGTTTCGATGGCGCGATGCCTGACGGTTTCGTCTACGACACCGAGCCTGCGTGCCGCGCGCTGGTCGCGGCGCGCGAGCTGGACGATGAGCGGGCCTGGGCGTTGCTCAAGCTGATCCAGCGGTCGTTCTACGAGCAGGGGCTGGATGTCACCCGCGCCCCGCAACTCGTGGAGCTGGCCGAACAGGCCGGTTTCGACCGCGAGGCGTTCTCGCAGCGCTTCACCAGCGCCGATACCCGTGCCGCCACCAGTGCCGACTTCGGCTGGGTGCAGGACCTGGGCATCGCCGGCTTTCCGACGCTGCTGGCCGAGCGCAATGGCCAGCTGGCCCTGCTGACCAACGGCTACCAGTCGCTGGACAGCCTGCAGCCGCTGCTCGGCCGCTGGCTGCAGCAGGCCGCCTGTGCTTGACCTGCCAGGGTCGCCAGACCCTGTGCCAGGGAAGTCCCCCGCTGTGCCCGATCGCCTGAGCTGGGCGGAAATCCGCCGCCTGGCCCTGCGCCACAAGCGAGCCCTGTGGACCGCCAACCTGGTGGCCGTGCTCGCTGCCCTGTGCAGCGTGCCCATCCCCTTGCTGCTGCCGTTGCTGGTGGATGAAGTGCTGCTGGGGCATGGCGACGCCGCACTGAAGTGGATGAACAACTTCCTGCCCGCAGGCTGGCAGGTGGCCGCGGGCTATATCGGCCTGATGCTGTGCGCCACCTTGGGCCTGCGCCTGGCGGCGTTGGCGTTCAACGTGGTCCAGGCCAAACTGTTCGCTGGCCTGGCCAAGGACATCGTCTACCGCCTGCGCATCCGCCTGATCGAGCGGCTCAAGCGTATTTCGCTCAAGGAATACGAAAGCCTGGGCAGCGGTACGGTCACCACCCATCTGGTCACCGACCTGGACACCCTCGACAAGTTCGTCGGCGAAACCCTCAGCCGCTTCCTGGTGGCTGTGCTCACCCTGACCGGCACCGCCGCCATCCTGATCTGGATGCACTGGCAGCTGGCGCTGTTGATCCTTTTGTTCAACCCGCTGGTGATTTACTTCACCGTGCAGTTGGGCAAGCGCGTCAAGCACTTGAAGAAGCTCGAGAACGACAGCACCGCACGCTTCACCCAAGCGCTGACCGAAACCCTCGATGCGATCCAGGAGATCCGCGCCGGCAACCGTCAGGGGTATTTCCTCGGTCGCCTGGGCCTGCGCGCCCGCGAGGTGCGCGACTATGCCGTGGCCTCGCAGTGGAAGAGCGATGCCAGTGGCCGGGCCAGCGGCCTGTTGTTCCAGTTCGGCATCGACATCTTCCGCGCCGCAGCGATGCTCACCGTGCTGTTCTCCGACCTGTCGATCGGCCAGATGCTGGCGGTGTTCAGCTACCTGTGGTTCATGATCGGCCCGGTGGAGCAGTTGCTGAACCTGCAATATGCCTACTACGCCGCTGGTGGCGCGCTCAGTCGCCTCAATGAGCTGCTGGCGCGGGCCGATGAGCCGCAGTACCCGGCGGCCAGCGACCCGTTCGCCGGGCGCGAGACGGTCGGCATCGAGGTGCGCGACCTGCGCTTCGCCTACGCCGACGAGCCGGTGCTGGACCAGCTGAACCTGTCCATCGCCCCGGGTGAGAAGGTCGCTATCGTTGGCGCCAGCGGCGGCGGCAAGAGCACCCTGGTGCAGCTGCTGCTGGGGCTGTACAGCGCCCAGGCCGGGACCATCCGTTTCGGCGGCGCCAGCCTGCAGGAGATCGGCCTGGAGACCCTGCGCGAGCACGTCGCGGTGGTGCTGCAGCACCCGTCGCTGTTCAACGACAGTGTGCGCGCCAACCTGACCATGGGCCGCGATTGCAGTGACGATGCCTGCTGGCAGGCGCTGCGCATCGCCCAGCTGGACGCCACCATCGCCGCGCTGCCCCAGGGCCTGGACAGCATCGTCGGGCGTTCCGGCGTGCGCCTGTCCGGCGGCCAGCGCCAGCGTCTGGCGATCGCTCGCATGGTGCTGGCCGAGCCCAAGGTGGTCATTCTCGACGAAGCCACCTCGGCGCTGGACGCCGCCACCGAGTACAACCTGCACCAGGCCCTGGCGCGGTTCCTCAGCGGTCGCACCACGCTGATCATCGCCCACCGCCTGTCGGCGGTGAAGCAGGCCGACCGCGTGTTGGTGTTCGACGGCGGCCATGTCGCCGAGGACGGCGGCCATCAGCAACTGATCGCCGAGGGCGGCCTGTACGCCAAGCTCTACGGCCATCTGCAGCAGACCTGAAAACAGCCTCAAGGTTCGAGCTGCAAGCGGCAAGTCGCAGTCAGCACACTTTTTCTTGCTGCTTGGCGCTGGTAGCTTGTCGCTCCTTCATGGCAAATGGCCTACGCTGTGCTTGTCTAGGTCGATTCGTGCCTTATCTGCCGCCATGACAGGGACTACATGAAGGTAAATCGGACTCTCGAAGCGCCAAGGCTGCTGGGTATCATCTGGCCTTTCGTCGCCGTTGTGGTTTTCCAGGTGCTGCTGGGCAGTCTGAGCCTTTATGCATTGTCCGCCGTGCGCGCCTACGTGGCAGGCGAGAGTTTGTGGTCCAAGGCGCAGAAGGACGCCATCTATTACCTCAACCTCTACGCCGACGACCGCGATCCGTTGACCTATGCTCGCTACCGCCGGGCCATCCTGGTGCCCCAGGGCGACCATAACCTGCGCCTGGCCCTGGATCGACCCGAGCCGGACCTGGAGGCGGCGCGCCAGGGCGTGCTACAGGGCGGCAACCACCCTGAGGACGTTGCCCGGATCATCTGGTTCTACCGCAACTTCCGTCATATCAGCTATATGGAAACCGCCATCGATTACTGGAACATCGGTGACGACTACCTGCGCCAGCTCGACGTGCTGGCCCAGCAGATGCGTCAAGGTTTCGCCAGCGGTGTTATCGATCCCCACCAGGTGGCCAACTGGAAGGCGCGCATCGTCGCCATCAATGACGGTGTCACCCCCGCCGCCAAGGCGTTCAGCGATGCCTTGGGTGAAGGCTCGCGGATGTTGCTCAAGGTGCTGATGCTCACCAACCTGGCCACCGCGCTGTTCCTGATCGCCATGGCCTGGCGACGTTCGAGCAAGCTGCTGGCCCAGCGCCAGGCGTTCGCCAGTGCACTGCAGGAGGAGAAGGAGCGGGCGCAGATCACCCTGGAATCGATCGGCGATGCGGTGATCACCGCCGATGTCGACGGTTGCATCAGCTATATGAACCCGGCCGCGGAGCAGTTGACCCACTGGCAGGCGGTGCAGGCCCAGGGGCTGCCGCTGACGGCGTTGTTCAGCCTGCTCGACGAGAACGCCGAGGGTGACAGCCTGACGCTGGTCGAGCAGGTGCTCAGCGGCAGCCTCAAGGGCGGCGCCGAGCACGCCCGGCTGATCCAGCGCCTGGACGGCAGCACGGTGTCGGTTAACCTGGTGGGCTCGCCCATCCTCACCGAAGGGCAGGTCAGTGGCGTCGTGGTGGTGTTACACGACATGACCCAGGAGCGCCAGTACATTGCCAATTTGTCCTGGCAGGCCACCCATGACGCCCTGACCGGGTTGGCCAACCGCCGGGAGTTCGAGTATCGCCTGGAGCAGGCGCTCAACGGCCTGGCGCGCCAGGCCGGGCGCCATTCGCTGATGTTCCTCGACCTCGACCAGTTCAAGCTGGTCAACGATACCTGCGGCCATGCCGCTGGTGACGAATTGCTGCGGCATATCTGCGCGGTGCTGCAGTCGGGCCTGCGCGAGGGTGATACCCTCGCGCGCCTGGGTGGCGACGAGTTTGGCGTGCTCCTGGAGAATTGCCCGCCGGAGCAGGCCGAGCGCATTGCCGAACAGTTGCGCCAGTCCGTGCAGAGCCTGCATTTCGTATGGAAGGGGCGCCCCTTCGTAACCACGGTCAGCCTCGGCCTGGTGCACATCGCCCAGGTGCCCAGTACCCTGGAAGCTTCGTTGCGCGCGGCGGACATGGCCTGCTACATGGCCAAGGAGAAGGGACGCAATCGGGTCCAGGTCTATCATGCCGATGACAGTGAGCTGTCTATGCGCTTTGGCGAAATGGCCTGGATCCAGCGATTGCACGTGGCGCTGGAGGAGAACCGTTTCTGCCTCTACGCCCAGGAGATCGCGCCCTTGCATCCCCATGAGGGCCCCGGGCATATCGAGATCCTCCTGCGCTTGCACGACGAAAGCGGGCGCACCATCCTGCCCGACAGTTTCATCCCCGCAGCGGAGCGCTATGGGCTGATGACCGCGCTCGACCGTTGGGTGGTGCGCAGTGTGTTCCAGGTGATCCGCCAGTGCGTGGACGAAGGCCGGGAGGGCCCCCTGGCGATGTGCGCCATCAATTTATCCGGCTCAAGTATCGGCGATGACAAGTTCCTCGAGTACTTGCAACGCCTGTTTGGCGAGTTCGACATCCCGCCTCGACTGATCTGTTTCGAAATTACCGAAACCAGCGCCATCGCCAATCTGGGCAGTGCGATCCGATTCATCAATGAATTGAAAGGACTGGGCTGCAAATTTTCGCTCGACGACTTCTGCGCCGGAATGTCGTCATTCGCCTATTTGAAGCATTTGCCTGTAGACTTCCTGAAGATCGACGGAAGTTTCGTCAAGGACATGCTCGATGATCCGATCAACCGGGCGATGGTCGAGGTGATCAATCACATCGGTCACGTCATGGGCAAGCGGACCATCGCCGAGTTTGTCGAGACACCGCTGATCGAGCAGGCTTTGCAGGAGATCGGCGTTGACTACGCCCAGGGATACCTTATCGAACGCCCGCAGGTTTTCACCTGCGACAGCCTGCAGCGCCAACGGATTGCCGCGAGGCCCCTTCTGCACCGGGCGCCGGGGACCTTTCGCTGAACAACGCCCGGAAATCACAGGGAATCAAGGAGCTGACAGTGATCGACGCGTTCGTAAGGATCGGACCATTGATGGATCCGGCCAGTTATCCGCAGTGGGCTCAACAACTGATAGAGGATTGCCGCGAAAGCAAGCGCCGGGTGGTGGAGCATGAGTTCTACCAGCGACTGCGCGATGGCCAGCTCAAGCAGTCGACCATCCGCCAGTACTTGATCGGTGGCTGGCCGGTGGTCGAGCAGTTTTCTCTCTACATGGCCCACAACCTCACCAAGACCCGCTACGCCCGGCACCCTGGCGAAGACATGGCGCGCCGCTGGCTGATGCGCAACATCCGGGTCGAGCTCAACCATGCCGACTACTGGGTGAACTGGTGCCAGGCACACGGTATCCATCTGCATGAATTGCAGTCCCAGGAAGTGCCGCCTGAGCTCAACGGCCTCAACGACTGGTGCTGGCGGGTATGCGCCACCGAGTCGTTGGCTATCGCCATGGCGGCCACCAACTACGCCATCGAAGGTGCCACCGGCGAGTGGTCGGCGGTGGTGTGCGCTGAGGACACCTATGCCCAAGGGTTCCCCGAGGACACCCGCAAGCGCGCGATGAAGTGGCTGAAGATGCATGCGCAGTACGATGATGCGCACCCTTGGGAAGCGCTTGAGATCATCTGCACCCTGGCCGGCGAGAACCCCACGTTGGGGTTGCGCACCGAACTGCGTCGGGCGATCTGCAAGAGCTATGACTGCATGTTCCTGTTTTTGGAGCGTTGCATGCAGCTCGAGGGGCGTCAGCAGGGGCGTCTGCGCCCGGCATTGGTGGCGGGCTGAAACAGTTCGCCGGCAACCCGGCTCCTACAGTCGATTCCGTAGGAGCTGGCTTGCCGGCGAAGTGGGCCTTACTGCGCGTTCAGCGCTTGTCCGTTCACATCCTTGCTGTCCGGCCCCATCAGGTACAGGTACACCGGCATGATGTCCTCGGGCAGCGGGTTGTTCTGCGGGTTCTCGCTTGGGTAGGCCTGGGCGCGCATCGCCGTGCGCGTGGCGCCCGGGTTGATGCTGTTCGAGCGTACCGGCGCCACGCCTTCCAGCTCGTCGGCCAAGGTCTGCATCAGTCCCTCGGTGGCGAACTTCGACACCCCGTAGGCACCCCAGTAGGCCCGGCCCTTGCGCCCGACGCTGCTGGAGGTGAACACCACCGAGGCGTCCTCGGACAGTTTCAGCAGCGGCAGCAGGGTGCTGGTGAGCATGAAGGTGGCGTTGACGTTAATGTGCATCACGCGCATGAAGTTATCGCCCGAGAGCTGCTCCAGCGGCGTGCGCGGGCCGATGATCGAGGCGTTGTTGAGCAGGCCGTCGAGGCGACCGAACTGCTCCTCGATCATCGCCGCCAGTTCGTCGTACTGGTGCGCCAGGGCGGTTTCCAGGTTGAACGGGATCACCACCGGCTGCGGATGGCCAGCGGCCTCGATCTGGTCGTAGACCTCGTTGAGGTTGGACTCGGTCTTGCCCAGCAGCAACACGGTGGCGCCCAGGGCGGCGTAGGCCTTGGCGGCGGCGGCGCCGATGCCGCGACCGGCGCCGGTGACCAGGATGATCCGGTCCTTGAGCAGGTCGGGGCGGGCGGTGTAGTCGAACATCGGTCTGTCCTTAAATCGGTTGCGATCAATGGGGGCTGCGCGAAGGTTCAGCAGCCGCACAGCGCGCTGTCGATCACCTTGCGCAGTTCCAGCGGGTGGTCCACCACCACGTCAGCGCCCCAGTTGTTGGGGTTGTCCTCTGGATGAATATAGCCATAGCGCACCGCTGCGGTGCGGGTGCCGGCGTCGCGGCCAGACTCGATGTCACGCAGGTCATCGCCGACGAACAGCACGCTGGCCGGGTCCAGGTCCAGGGTCTTGCACGCCAGGATCAACGGTTCGGGGTCGGGCTTGCTGTTCTTCACGTGGTCTGGGCAGATCAGTAGGGCCGAGCGCTCTGCCAGGCCCAGGCGCTGCATGATCGGTTCGGCGAAGCGCACCGGCTTGTTGGTGACCACGCCCCACAGCAGGTTGCCTTTCTCGATGTCGGCCAGCAGCTCCGGCATGCCGTCGAACAGCTTGCTGTGCACCGCGCAGTCGCGCTGGTAGCGCTCGAGGAATTCCAGGCGCAGGGCCTCGAAGCCGTCGGCCTCGGGGTCCATGGCGAAGGTTGCGGCGACCATGGCGCGGGCGCCGCCGGAGATCACCTCGCGGATGCGTTCGTCGTCGATGGCCGGCATGCCGCGGTCGGCGAGCATCGCCTGGCAGATGGCGATGAAGTCCGGCGCCGTGTCCAGCAGGGTGCCGTCCATGTCGAAGAGTACTGCTCGCAGGCGCATGCTCATTCCTCGCGCAGGGTCTGGATCATGTAGTTGACGTCGACGTCGTTGCTGAGCTTGTAGTGCTTGGTCAGCGGGTTGTAGGTCAGGCCGATGATGTCCTTGACCTCGAGGCCCGCGGCGCGGCTCCAGGCGCCCAGCTCGGAGGGGCGGATGAATTTCTTGAAGTCATGGGTGCCGCGCGGCAGCATCTTGAGGATGTACTCGGCGCCGATGATTGCCAGCAGGTAGGCCTTGGGGTTGCGGTTGATGGTCGAGAAGAACACCTGGCCGCCCGGCTTGACCATGCGGTAGCAGGCACGGATCACCGACGAAGGGTCGGGCACGTGCTCGAGCATCTCCAGGCAGGTGACCACGTCGAACTGCTCGGGCATCTCTTCGGCCAGGGCCTCGGCGGTGATCTGCCGGTACTCCACCGCCACGCCGGACTCCAGCTGATGCAGTTGGGCCACCGCCAGTGGCGCCTCGCCCATGTCGATACCGGTCACGGTGGCGCCGCGCTGGGCCATCGCCTCGCTGAGGATGCCGCCGCCGCAGCCGACGTCCAGCACCTTCTTGCCGGCAAGGGCGACGCGCTCGTCGATCCAGTTGACCCGCAGTGGGTTGATGTCGTGCAGTGGCTTGAATTCGCTCTCGCGGTCCCACCAGCGGTGAGCCAGGGCTTCGAACTTGGCGATTTCGGCGTGGTCGACGTTGCTCATCTGAACAGTCCTCTGAAGCTTCTATGAAAGTGTCACGGGGCGCCAGCCGTGGCTGGCGCCCGGTTATTCGTTGCGCCCGCCGATGCGGGCTCCCCAGGCGCGGGCATTGGCGGCCAGGGCCCGCTCGTCCATCCGCGTCAGGCGGCGGTCCAGCACCAGGGCGTGGCCGGCGACCCAGACGTCCTTCACGCAATCGCGGCCGGTGGCGTAGATCAATTGCGAGACCGGGTCGTGCACCGGCTGCTGCGCCAGCCCCGACAGGTCGAAGGCGACCAGGTCGGCGGCCTTGCCTACCTCGAGCGAGCCGGTCGTCGCCTCCAGGCCCAGCGCCCGGGCGCCGTTGAGCGTGGCCATGCGCAGCGCCCGATGGGCGTCCAGGGCGGTGGCCGAGCCGGCGACGGCCTTGGCCAGCAGCGCGGCGGTACGGGTTTCGCCGAGCAGGTCGAGGTCATTGTTGCTGGCGGCGCCGTCGGTGCCCACCGCCACGTTCACTCCGGCCTGCCACAGGCGCTCCACCGGGCAGAAGCCGCTGGCCAGCTTGAGGTTGGACTCGGGGCAGTGAACCACGCTGGTGTTGCTTTCTACCAGCAGGGCCAGATCCTCGTCGCTGACCTGGGTCATGTGCACCGCCTGCAGGTTCGGCCCCAGCAGGCCCAGGCGGGCGAGGCGGGCCAGTGGGCGCTCGCCGCTGTCCTTGAGCGCCTGCTCGACTTCGCCGGCGGTCTCGTGGATATGCATGTGCAGCGGTGCGTCGAGCTGGTCGGCGATTACCCGGATCTTCTCAAGGTTCGCATCGCTGACCGTGTACGGCGCGTGCGGGCCAAGGGCGACGGTAATGCGCGGGTGGTGGCGCAGGTCGCCGAACAGCTCGATGGCCAGGTGCAGGCCCTCGTCCGGGGTGCGCGCGCCGGGGATCGGGAAGTCCAGCAGCGGCACGGCGATCTGCGCGCGGATACCGCTCTGGTGCACGCGGTCGCAGGCTTCGCGGGGGAAGAAGTACATGTCGGCAAAGCAGGTGATGCCGCCCTTGAGCTGCTCGGCGATGGCAAGGTCGGTGCCGTCACGCACGAAGTTTTCGTCCACCCAGCGGCCCTCGGCCGGCCAGATATGCTCCTGCAGCCAGGTCATCAGCGGCAGGTCATCGGCCAGGCCACGGAACAGGGCCATGGCGGCGTGACCATGGGCGTTGACCAGCCCGGGCGTCAGCACGCAGTCGGGCAGTTCGCGCACTTCCCGGGCCCGGGGTGCCCGTTCGCGGGGGCCGAGCCAGGCGATCTGGCCGTCCAGCACACCCAGTGCATGGCCTTCGAGCACCACGCCGGCCGGCTCCACGGGGACCAGCCAGTCCGGCACAAGCAGCAGGTCGAGGAGAGGGATGGCGGTGGGCATGCGCGGCATATACCTGGGTTGGTTCGGCTAAACGCGCAGTATACCCGAGCGTCCGCGGCTGAGGGTCGCTATAATCGCCGGCTTTTGATGTCAGGGCGACGGGGAGAGGCGATGCGCGAGCAACTGATGGCGGCGGAGACGGTGACGGGCATCGAATGGCGCGACGGCGTGTTGCACCTGCTCGACCAGCGCCTGCTGCCGCTGGAGCAGTGCTGGCTGGCCTGCACGCAGGCGTACGAGGTGGCCGAGGCAATCAGCGACATGGCTGTACGCGGCGCCCCGGCGATCGGAATCTGCGCCGCCTATGGCCTGGTGCTGGCTTTGCGCCAGCGATTGGCCGAGGGTGACGGCTGGGAGGAGTCCCTCGAGGAGGACTTCATGCTGCTGGGCGAGGCGCGCCCGACCCCGGCCAACCTGTTCTGGGCGCTCAACCGCATGCGTGAACGCCTGCAGCGCCTGCGTTCAGGGGAGGATGTGCTGGCGGTGATGGAGGCCGAGGCGGTGGCCATCCATGAAAGCGATCGCGAGGCCAACCTGACCATGGCCCAGTTCGGCGTCGAGCAGATTCGTCGCCACCAGGGCAGCGAACAGGCTCTGCTCACCCATGGCAACGCCGGGGCCTTGGCCACCGGCGGCTTCGGCACCGCCTTGGGGGTGATCCGCGCTGCCACCCTGGAAGGCATGGTTGAGCAGGTCTATGCCTGCGAGTCGCGGCCCTGGTTGCAGGGCTCGCGCCTGACCGCCTGGGAGCTGGCCGCCGATGGTGTGCCGGTGACCGTGGTCGCCGACGCGGCCATGGGACACCTGATGAAGACCAAGGGCATCACCTGGGTGGTGGTTGGTGCCGACTGTATCGCCGCCAATGGCGACGTGGCGGCGAAGATCGGCACCTACCAGATGGCGGTGACCGCCATGCACCACGGCCTGCGCTTCATGGTGGTGGCGCCGAGCACCAGCGTCGACCTGAACCTGGCCACCGGCGAGGACATTCCGCTGGAGACCCGTGGCGAAGAAGAGTTGCTGGAAGTCGCGGGCATCCAGGTGACGGCCGATGTCGAGGCCTACAACCCGGTGGTGGATGTCACCCCGGCGGACCTGATCGACGTGATCGTCACCGAGAGGGGGGTGGTCGAGCGTCCGGATACGGCGAAAATCGCCCAGTTGATGTGCCGCAAACGCCTGCATTGAGGTGTTTTTTCACCCGTTTGGATGGCGCTTCAAGGCAACCTGCCATATCTCCCATGCGTCCCGTGTTTGTGATACCATCCGGCAGTTTCCAAGGCCGCTCTTTGCGGCGGCCTTCATTGCGCAGATCCATGTCACAACTCATTGATTTGTCGTAAGTCGTCGCACCCCATATGCGCTGCGGCGGCGAGCTTCGTTCGTCCTTCGAGGGATCAGGCGAAGTTTCACCAGAAAAAGGAATCAGGCTTCTCATGGGCGAACTGGCCAAAGAAATCCTCCCGGTCAATATCGAAGACGAACTGAGACAGTCTTACCTCGACTACGCGATGAGCGTTATTGTCGGGCGAGCGCTGCCCGATGCGCGTGACGGCTTGAAGCCCGTGCATCGCCGCGTTCTGTATGCGATGAGCGAACTGGGCAACGACTGGAACAAGCCGTACAAGAAATCCGCCCGTGTGGTCGGTGACGTGATCGGTAAGTACCACCCGCACGGCGACACCGCTGTGTACGACACCATCGTGCGCATGGCCCAGCCCTTCTCGCTGCGCTACTTGCTGGTCGATGGCCAGGGCAACTTCGGTTCGGTGGACGGTGACAACGCCGCGGCCATGCGATACACCGAAGTGCGCATGGCCAAGCTGGCCCACGAGCTGCTGGCCGACCTGCACAAGGAAACCGTCGACTGGGTGCCCAACTACGACGGTACCGAGCAGATCCCGGCGGTCATGCCGACCAAGATCCCCAACCTGCTGGTCAACGGTTCCAGCGGTATCGCCGTGGGCATGGCCACCAACATCCCGCCGCACAACCTCGGCGAAGTGATCGATGGCTGCCTGGCGCTGATCGACAACTCCGACATCACGGTCGATGAACTGATGCAGTTCATCCCGGGTCCGGACTTCCCTACCGCCGGCCTGATCAACGGCCGCCAGGGCATCATCGAGGCCTATCGCACCGGCCGTGGCCGCATCTATATGCGCGCCCGTTCCGAGATCGAGGACATCGACAAGGTCGGTGGTCGCCAGCAGATCGTCGTCACCGAGCTGCCGTACCAGCTGAACAAGGCGCGTCTGATCGAGAAGATCGCCGAGCTGGTCAAAGAGAAGAAGATCGAAGGCATCACCGAGCTGCGCGACGAGTCCGACAAGGATGGCATGCGCATCGTCATCGAGCTGCGTCGCGGCGAGGTGCCGGAAGTGGTGCTCAACAACCTCTACCAGCAGACCCAGCTGCAGAGCGTGTTCGGCATCAACATCGTCGCCCTGATCGACGGTCGCCCGCGCCTGCTGAACCTCAAGGACCTGCTCGAGGCGTTCGTTCGCCACCGTCGCGAAGTGGTCACCCGCCGCACCGTGTTCGAGCTGCGCAAGGCCCGCGAGCGTGGCCACATCCTTGAAGGCCAGGCGGTCGCGCTGTCCAACATCGACCCGGTCATCGCCCTGATCAAGGCCTCGCCGACCCCGTCCGAAGCCAAGGAAGCGCTGATCAGCACCGCCTGGGAGTCCAGCGCGGTGCAGGTCATGGTCGAGCGCGCCGGCGCCGAGTCCTGCCGTCCGGAAGACCTGCCGGAGCAGTACGGTCTGCGTGAAGGCAAGTACTACCTGTCGCCGGAGCAGGCCCAGGCCATCCTCGAGCTGCGCCTGCACCGCCTGACCGGCCTGGAGCACGAGAAGCTGCTGGCCGAGTACCAGGAGATCCTCGAGCAGATCGGCGAGCTGATCCGCATCCTCAGCAGCGCCGAGCGCCTGATGGAAGTGATCCGCGAAGAACTCGAAGCGATCCGCGCCGAGTACGGTGATGCCCGACGCACCGAGATCCTCAACGCCAGCCACGACCTCAACTACGGTGACATGATCCCGGAAGAAGAGCGCGTGGTGACCATCTCCCACGGTGGTTACGCCAAGACCCAGCCATTGTCCGCCTACCAGGCCCAGCGCCGCGGCGGCAAGGGCAAGTCGGCCACCGGCGTCAAGGACGAGGACTACATCGAGCACCTGCTGGTCGCCAACAGCCACGCCACCCTGCTGCTGTTCTCCAGCAAGGGCAAGGTGTACTGGAAGAAGACCTACGAAATCCCCGAGGCCTCCCGCGCCGCCCGCGGTCGTCCGCTGGTCAACCTGCTGCCGCTGGAGGAGGGTGAGCGCATCACCGCCATGCTGCAGATCGACCTGGAAGCGCTGCAGCAGCACGCAGACCCTGAGGAAGAGCTGGAAGACAGCGATGACAGCGTGATTGAAGGCGAGCTGGTTGAGGCCGAAGAGATCGACGAGGAAGACGGCGACACCCCAGAGTGGGCCGCCGAACCGACCGGCGCCTACATCTTCATGGCCACCGCCTCCGGTACCGTCAAGAAGACCCCGCTGGTGCAGTTCGCCCGTCCGCGCTCCAACGGCTTGATCGCCCTGAAGCTCAAGGAAGGCGACACCCTGATCGCCGCAGCCATTACCGATGGCGCCAAGGAAGTCATGATGTTCTCCGACGCCGGCAAGGTGATCCGCTTCGCCGAGAGCGTGGTGCGCGAGATGGGTCGTAATGCCCGTGGCGTGCGCGGCATGAAACTGGGCAAGGGCCAGCAGATCATCTCCATGCTGATCCCCGAGTCCGGCGCGCAAATCCTCACTGCCTCCGAGCGTGGCTTCGGCAAGCGCACCCCGCTGTCCAAGTTCCCGCGTCGCGGTCGTGGCGGCCAGGGCGTGATCGCCATGGGCACCAAGGGGCGCAACGGCCTGCTGATCGGCGCCATCCAGGTGCAGGAAGGCGAGGAGATCATGCTGATTTCCGACCAGGGTACCCTGGTGCGCACGCGGGTCGGCGAAGTGTCCAGCCTGAGCCGTAACACCCAGGGTGTTACGCTGATCAAGCTGGCCACGGACGAAACACTGGTGGGCCTGGAGCGTGTCCAGGAGCCATCCGAGGAAGAACTCGACGACCTGGTCGAGACGGACGAGGAGGGCGCCCCGCTCGATGCAGTGGGCGAGGACACCGCAGGCGCCGAAGAGGCACCTCAGGAATAACCGAAGCAACAACCCGAACGGGGCGACCAAGGTCGCCCCGTTTGACTGATTGGAACAGGCAACGCTCGCTCCTGCAGGGGTTGGCGGGGTCTGTGAGTGACGATTTGTTCTATTTGGCAGAGCGAGAGTGGATGTGAGCAAACGAGCCTTTAACTTCTGCGCCGGCCCCGCCGCGCTTCCCGATGCTGTCCTGCAGCGTGCCCAGGCCGAGATGCTGGACTGGCGCGGCAAGGGCCTGTCGGTAATGGAAATGAGCCATCGCAGCGACGACTACGTGGCCATTGCCGAAAAGGCCGAGCAGGACCTGCGCGACCTGCTGTCCGTCCCCTCCAACTACAAGGTGCTGTTCCTGCAGGGCGGCGCCAGCCAGCAGTTCGCCGAGATTCCTCTGAACCTGCTGCCGGAGAATGGCACCGCCGACTACGTCGAGACCGGCATCTGGTCGAAGAAGGCCATCGAGGAAGCGCGTCGTTTCGGCAACGTCAACATCGCCGCCAGCGCCAAGCCCTACGACTACCTGGCCATCCCAGGCCAGAACGAGTGGAAACTGACCAAGAACGCGGCATACGTTCACTATGCGTCCAACGAGACCATCGGCGGCCTGCAGTTCGACTGGGTGCCCGAGACTGGCGACGTCCCGCTGGTGGTCGACATGTCCTCCGACATCCTCTCGCGCCCGACCGACGTGTCGCAGTTCGGCCTGATCTACGCCGGCGCGCAGAAGAACATCGGCCCCAGCGGCCTGGTGGTGGTGATCGTCCGTGAAGACCTGCTGGGCCACGCCCGCAGCAGCTGCCCGACCATGCTCGACTACAAGATCGCGGCCGACAACGGCTCGATGTACAACACCCCGGCCACCTATTCCTGGTACCTCTCGGGCCTGGTGTTCGAGTGGCTCAAGGAGCAGGGTGGCGTCGAGGCCATGGAGCAGCGCAACCGCGCCAAGAAGGACCGCCTGTACGGCTTCATCGACGGCAGCGAGTTCTACACCAATCCGATCAGCCACAACGCCCGTTCGTGGATGAACGTGCCGTTCCGCCTGGCCGACGAGCGCCTGGACAAGGCCTTCCTGGCTGGCGCCGACGCCCGTGGCCTGCTGAACCTCAAGGGGCACCGTTCGGTGGGCGGCATGCGCGCCTCGATCTACAACGCCTTGGGCCTGGAGGCCGTCGAGGCGCTGGTGCAGTACATGGCTGAATTCGAGAAGGAGCACGGCTGATGTCCGACCAGGAACTCAAGGCCCTGCGCGTGCGCATCGACAGCCTCGACGAGAAGATCCTCGAGCTGATCAGCGAGCGCGCCCGTTGCGCCCAGGAAGTGGCCAAGGTCAAGACCGCGTCGCTGGCCGAAGGCGAGGCGCCGGTGTTCTATCGCCCCGAGCGTGAAGCCGCGGTGCTCAAGCGTGTCATGGAGCGCAACAAGGGGCCGCTGGACAACGAAGAGATGGCGCGGCTGTTCCGCGAGATCATGTCCTCCTGCCTGGCCCTGGAAGAGCCGCTGAAAGTCGCCTACCTCGGCCCGGAAGGCACCTTCACCCAGGCGGCCGCCATGAAGCACTTCGGTCACGCCGTGGTCAGCCGCCCGATGGCGGCCATCGACGAGGTGTTCCGCGAAGTGGCGGCCGGTGCCGTCAACTTTGGCGTGGTGCCGGTGGAAAACTCCACCGAAGGCGCGGTCAGCCATACGCTGGACAGCTTCCTCGAGCACGACATGGTGATCTGCGGCGAGGTGGAGCTGCGTATCCACCACCACCTGCTGGTGGGCGAGAACACCAAGACCGACAGCATCACCCGCATCTACTCCCATGCCCAGTCGCTGGCCCAGTGCCGCAAGTGGCTGGACGCCCATTACCCGAACGTCGAGCGCGTGGCTGTCTCCAGCAACGCCGAGGCGGCCAAGCGGGTCAAGGGCGAGTGGAACTCGGCGGCGATCGCTGGCGACATGGCGGCCAACCTGTACGGGCTGACCCGCCTGGCCGAGAAGATCGAGGACCGCCCGGACAACTCCACGCGCTTCCTCATGATCGGCAGCCAGGAAGTACCGCCGACCGGCGACGACAAGACCTCGATCATCGTTTCCATGAGCAACAAGCCGGGCGCGCTGCATGAGCTGCTGGTGCCGTTCCACGAGAACGGCATCGACCTGACGCGCATCGAGACCCGTCCGTCGCGCAGCGGCAAGTGGACCTACGTGTTCTTCATCGACTTCGTCGGCCATCACCGCGATCCGCTGATCAAGGCGGTGCTGGAGCAGATCAGCCAGGAGGCTGTGGCGCTGAAGGTGCTGGGTTCGTATCCGAAGGCGGTGCTTTGATTTGAGATTGCCGGGGCCGCTTCGCGCCCCATCGCGACACAAGGCCGCTTCCACAGGTATTGTGCAGGCCTTGAAGCTGTACTGAGTCCTGTGGGAACGGCCTTGCGTCGCGATGGGCTGCAACGCAGCCCCAGTGGGTCTCGCAGATTGCCTAGATTTCTGAACAGGGTTCGTACTCGTGGTTGATGCTGTAACAAACAAATCCGCACCGATTGTCGGCCGCTTGGTCGTGGTCGGCCTCGGCCTGATCGGCGGCTCGTTCGCCAAGGGCTTGCGTGAAAGCGGCCTGTGCCGCGAGGTGGTCGGCGTCGACCTGGATGCCGAGTCGCGCAAGCAGGCCGTGGCGCTGGGCGTGGTCGACCGTTGCGAGGCGGACCTGGCCGTCGCTTGTGTCGGCGCCGATGTCATCCAGCTGGCGGTACCGATCCTGGCCATGGAGAAAGTCCTGGCCCGGCTGGCCCAGCTCGACCTGGGTGACGCGGTGATCACCGACGTGGGCAGCGCCAAGGGCAACGTCGTGCGTGCAGCGCGCGAAGCGTTCGCCGAGCGCTTGCCGCGCTTCGTGCCCGGGCACCCGATCGCCGGCTCCGAGCAAAGCGGCGTTGAGGCCTCCAATGCCGCGTTGTTCCGTCGCCACAAGGTGATCCTCACGCCGCTGGTGGACACCGACCCGCAGGCGCTGGCCTTGGTCGACCGCCTCTGGCGCGCGCTGGACGCAGATGTCGAGCACATGCCGGTGGAGCGCCATGACGAAGTCCTGGCCGCCACCAGCCACCTGCCGCACCTGCTGGCCTTCGGCCTGGTCGATTCGCTGGCCAAGCGCAATGAAAACCTGGAGATCTTCCGGTACGCTGCGGGGGGCTTTCGCGATTTCACGAGAATCGCTGGTAGCGACCCGATCATGTGGCACGACATCTTCCTCGCCAACCGCGAGGCGGTCCTGCGCACTCTCGATACATTTCGCAGCGACCTCGACGCCTTGCGCGACGCGGTCGATGCTGGGGACGGGCACCAACTGCTGGGTGTGTTCACCCGCGCCCGGGTTGCCCGCGAGCATTTCAGTAAAATCCTGGCCCGCCGGGCCTATGTGGACGCTATGAACGCCAACGATCTGATTTTCCTGGCCCAACCGGGTGGCCGCGTGTCCGGACGGATCCGCGTACCTGGCGACAAGTCGATTTCCCACCGCTCGATCATGCTCGGCTCGCTGGCCGAAGGCACCACCGAGGTGGAAGGTTTCCTCGAGGGCGAGGACGCCCTGGCCACCTTGCAGGCCTTCCGTGACATGGGCGTGGTCATCGAAGGTCCGCACCACGGACGCGTGACCATCCATGGCGTCGGCCTGCACGGCCTCAAGCCGCCACCCGGCCCGCTGTATGTCGGCAACTCCGGTACCTCGATGCGCCTGTTGTCCGGCCTGCTGGCGGCGCAACCGTTCGACACCACCATGACTGGCGACGCCTCGCTGTCCAAGCGCCCGATGAACCGCGTGGCCAATCCGTTGCGCGAAATGGGCGCTGTGGTCGAGACCGGCCCTGAAGGCCGTCCGCCGCTGACCATCCGTGGTGGTCATAAGCTCAAGGCGCTGAACTACACGCTGCCGATGGCCAGCGCCCAGGTCAAATCCTGCCTGCTGCTGGCCGGCCTGTACGCCGAGGGCACCACCACCGTCACCGAGCCTGCGCCGACCCGTGACCACACCGAGCGCATGCTGCGCGGCTTCGGCTACGCGGTCGAGTCGAACGGCCCGGTGGCCTCCCTGCAGTCTGGTGGCAAGCTCACCGCTACCCGCATCGAAGTGCCGGCGGACATTTCCTCCTCGGCATTCTTCCTGGTGGCGGCCTCCATCGCTGAAGGTTCCGAGCTGGTCCTGGAGCACGTCGGTATCAACCCGACCCGCACCGGCGTGATCGACATCCTGCGCCTGATGGGTGGCGACATCACCCTTGAGAACCAGCGTGAAGTCGGCGGCGAGCCGGTGGCCGACCTGCGCGTGCGCGGCGCCAAGCTCAAGGGTATCGAGATTCCCGAGCACCTGGTGCCGCTGGCCATCGACGAGTTCCCGGTGCTGTTCGTCGCCGCTGCCTGCGCCGAAGGGCGCACGGTGCTGCGTGGCGCCGAAGAGCTGCGGGTCAAGGAGTCGGACCGCATCCAGGTGATGGCCGACGGCCTGATCGCCCTGGGCGTGAAGTGCGAGCCGACGCCGGACGGCATTATCATCGACGGCGGCCCGATCGGCGGCGGCGAAGTGCACGGCCACGGTGACCATCGCATCGCCATGGCCTTCAGCATCGCCTCGCTGCGCGCCAGCGCGCCGATCGTGATCCATGACTGTGCCAACGTCGCCACGTCGTTCCCCAACTTCCTGGCGCTGTGCAAGGAAGTCGGAATCCGCGTCGCCGAAGAGGGCAAGTCGTGAATTCGCAAGCACCGGTCATCACCATCGACGGGCCGAGCGGCTCGGGCAAGGGTACCGTGGCGGGCCTGCTGGCCCGCGAGCTGGGCTGGCGCCTGCTCGATTCCGGCGCCCTGTACCGCCTGCTGGCGTTCAATGCCAGCAATCATGGCGTCGACCTGACCAACGAAGAGCTGCTCAAGGCCCTGGCCGCCCATCTGGACGTGCAGTTCATCGCTGCCGAGCCGGGCAAATTGCAGCAGATCATTCTCGAGGGCGAGGATGTCAGTCATGTCATCCGTACCGAGACCGTCGGTGCCGGCGCATCGATGGTCGCCTCGCTGCCGGCGGTGCGCGAGGCGCTGCTGCAGCGTCAGCGCGCCTTCCGCGAGGCGCCGGGTTTGATTGCCGACGGTCGCGATATGGGCACCGTGGTGTTCCCCGACGCGCCGCTCAAGGTCTTCCTCACCGCCAGCGCCGAGGAGCGTGCCCGTCGCCGCTACCTGCAGTTGAAGGGCAAGGGTGAAGATGTTAGTCTGTCAAGTCTGCTAGATGAGATCCGTGCGCGCGATGAGCGTGACACCCAGCGCGCAGTGGCCCCGCTTAAGCCGGCGGCCGATGCCATTCAGCTGGATTCCACGGAGTTGTCCATCGAGCAGGTGCTGCAACGCATCAGAAGCGAGCTCGCCCTGCGCGACCTGGCCTGATGGAGAGGAGAGCGGGCAGGGGCACCAGTCAACGTCCTGCCAGTTCTTCTTTACTTAACGAAACCCACATTGTCTGGAATGTGGCTATGGGCGTTTGTTTCGCCCGAATCTACAGGAATTAAAATGAGCGAAAGCTTTGCAGAACTCTTTGAAGAAAGCCTGAAAACCCTCAATCTTCAGCCGGGTGCCATCATCACCGGTATCGTTGTCGACATCGACGGCGACTGGGTTACCGTTCACGCTGGCCTGAAGTCCGAGGGCGTCATCCCGCTCGAGCAGTTCATCAACGAAGCTGGCGAGCTGACCATCAAGGTCGGTGACGAAGTTCACGTTGCGCTGGACGCGGTCGAAGACGGCTTTGGCGAAACCAAGCTGTCCCGTGAAAAAGCCAAGCGCGCCGAGTGCTGGATTGTTCTGGAAGCTGCTTTCGCTGCCGAAGAAGTGGTCAAGGGCGTTATCAACGGTAAGGTTAAAGGCGGCTTCACTGTCGACGTTAACGGCATCCGTGCGTTCCTGCCGGGCTCCCTGGTTGATGTCCGCCCAGTGCGCGACACCACCCACCTCGAAGGCAAAGAGCTGGAATTCAAGGTCATCAAGCTGGACCAGAAGCGCAACAACGTTGTCGTTTCCCGTCGCAGCGTCCTGGAAGCCGAAAACAGCGCCGAGCGCGAAGCTCTGCTGGAATCGCTGCAGGAAGGCCAGCAGGTCAAAGGTATCGTCAAGAACCTCACCGACTACGGTGCGTTCGTTGACCTGGGCGGCGTCGATGGTCTGCTGCACATCACCGACATGGCCTGGAAGCGTATCAAGCACCCGTCGGAAATCGTCAACGTTGGTGACGAGATCGACGTCAAGGTCCTGAAGTACGATCGCGAGCGCAACCGCGTTTCGCTGGGTCTGAAGCAACTGGGCGAAGACCCATGGGTTGCTATCAAAGCCCGTTACCCAGAAAGCACCCGCGTCATGGCTCGCGTCACCAACCTGACCGACTATGGCTGCTTTGCTGAGCTGGAAGAAGGCGTTGAAGGCCTGGTGCACGTCTCCGAAATGGACTGGACCAACAAGAACATCCACCCGTCGAAAGTCGTTCAGGTTGGCGACGAAGTGGAAGTCATGGTTCTGGACATCGACGAAGAGCGTCGTCGTATCTCCCTGGGTATCAAGCAGTGCAAATCGAACCCATGGGAAGACTTCTCCGGCCAGTTCAACAAGGGTGACAAGATCACCGGTACCATCAAGTCGATCACCGACTTCGGTATCTTCATCGGTCTGGACGGCGGCATCGACGGTCTGGTTCACCTGTCCGACATCTCCTGGAACGAAGCTGGCGAAGAAGCCGTGCGTCGCTTCAAGAAGGGCGACGAGCTGGAAACCGTCATCCTGTCGGTTGATCCAGAGCGCGAGCGCATCTCCCTGGGCATCAAGCAGCTGGAAGACGATCCGTTCTCCAACTTCGTTGCTGTCAACGACAAGGGCGCTATCGTTAAAGGTATCGTCAAGGAAGTTGACGCCAAGGGCGCTATCGTGACCCTGGCCGACGACATCGAAGCTACTCTGAAGGCTTCCGAAATCAGCCGTGACCGCGTTGAAGACGCCCGTAACGTGCTGAAGGAAGGCGAAGAGATCGAAGCCAAGATCATCAGCGTCGACCGCAAGTCCCGCGTTATCAGCCTGTCCATCAAGTCGAAGGACGACGCTGAAGAGCGCGAAGCCATCCAGAGCCTGAAAAACGCTCCGGAAGCGGCTGCCGATACCACCATGGCTGCGCTGCTGCGCGAAGCAATGGCCAAGCAGAACTGAGTTCTGTTTGATCGGTAAAAAGGGCGACCCTCGGGTCGCCCTTTTTTGTACCTGCGATTTGCCTGGTTGGGCCAAAGAAGCTTGTTCCTACAGGGTTTGTGGCTATTTCTGCGGGTGTGCGTGATGCGTGGGCGGTAGGCTTTCCCGCTTGCCCGCAAAGTCGCGTCTCAGTGCGCTTGGGGTCGTGCGGAGTGAGGATTGCCCGTGCTGCGTCTTATCTTGATTTTTTTTGTTTAGTCAAGAACCACACTGTTCAAATCCGCCGGGGCGTGCTACAAACTGATTAAGCAATGATCTAGCTGCTTGATAACGAAGGGAAAAATATGACGAAGTCGGAGCTGATCGAACGAATTGTCACCCATCAGGGGCTGCTCTCGTCCAAGGACGTCGAGCTGGCCATCAAGACCATGCTTGAGCAGATGTCGCAGTGCCTGGCGACCGGGGATCGCATCGAGATCCGTGGCTTTGGCAGCTTTTCCCTGCACTACCGCGCACCGCGGGTAGGGCGCAATCCCAAGACCGGCCAGTCGGTCAGCCTCGAAGGCAAGTACGTGCCGCACTTCAAGCCCGGCAAGGAGCTGCGAGATCGGGTTAATGAAGAAGAGCATGAGCCTGGTTGAGTCATTCAAGGAGCGATTCGATGCGTAACCTCAAGCGCGCGCTGGCTGCGCTGTTCGTGCTATTGCTGGCAGCAGTGGTGCTTTTCTTCGTGCTGGAGAACCAACAGGCTGTTTCCCTGGTGATTTTTGGTTGGTCGGCACCGGCGATACCGGTGGCGGTCTTGGTGATCGCGGCTCTGCTGCTCGGTCTGGTGGTTGGTCCGCTATTGGGTGCCTATGGACTGATGCGCGGCAAGCGCAAGATTCGGGCAAATGCCCGCAAGGGTGCCGTGGTTGAGCATTAAGAAGCTTCCTGCCTGCATCGTGGTTGTTGGTGGATGACGGGTGCTTGATAGGGCGCTCCTTTCCCTGAATCAAAGCCTTGGTGTGATGACCTATCCATTTCTTTCGCATCGCATTAGTGTCCTTGGCGTCACCGGCTCTGTACCTGTAATCGACGATCAGCCTGCTGATTGATCGCGGGTTGGTGCAGAGGGCGGCTGCTAGGGCGACAGTCGCGGCAACTGGTTTTGATATCGCGGCATTCAGGCATTAGTCGTCATTGATGTTTATCTCGATCATGTTGATGTAATGCGCCTTCAGTGTGTGGGGCGCTGCCTGGTTCTGCTTGAGTGCGGTGTGCGCTGCTGTGATGGCGGCACGCTCATGTGCTCTCTGGAGCGTTGGGTGCTCCCGATAACCCGTTGCGGCTGTCGATCGATGCTGAGTGTTTAAATGATGTGGCGTACCCCCGATTTTGTTAAAATCCCCGGTTTGCGTAGCTGGAGCATCAAAGTGTCGGGTAATGATCGCCAGTGGGATGGCGCTCAGTAGCGGCGCGTGCGGCAAGGGGCGTCCTTGTGGGCTTGCCCTCGATGACCTGGCCTTGGGTGTGTTTGCGCCCATTAAAGATTCAAGACGAGCGGCCGACACTGCCTGCGCCTTGATGGGCTTCGGTGCTCGTCATCCTTTTGTAGCACGTAATTGTTGTGCCACATTGCGGTGATTGCTTGCAGTCCACTATCAGCACTGAATGTGCAAGGCCGCCGATCTCGGGCTGTAGAGGAAATCCATGAGGTTCTGGGTGCCTGAATATGAGCGTGTGGGTTTTTACGAGGTACGGCTGGTCGTGAGGCCGGGGGTGCCCTGGAGTCACGGCACGGAATGCAGTCCGCAGAATAAGCAGCTACTATGACGTTGGCGCACTATTTTCACAGATTGTTAAACATGGGCCTCCGCGGCATGACGCTGGTCGGGAAGTTTGTTTTGTTGTTTTTTCTGGCAAAGTATCTCGCACCGCAAGATGTTGGTCTGTATGGACTTTTGGTTGTTACTATTGCTTATGCCACTTATCCATTGGGACTGGATTTCTATGCTTATAGTTCCCGTGAAATAATAAGGATCGAGCCAAAAGGCCGGGGTCGAGTTTTTAAAAATCAACTGGCCTTGCATGGCTGGCTATACGTTATTGCTTTACCGTTGTTGCTCTTGATTTTTTATTTTGACTTCCTGTCATGGCAAATGGCTCCCTGGTTCTTTGTCCTGGTGGTGCTGGAGCATGCCTGTCAGGAAATGATGCGTCTACTTATTGCGCTTGAAAAGCAGTTGGTTGCCAGCATTACGCTGTTCGTTCGCCAGGGTTTGTGGGCTTGCGTGGTGATTGTGCTGATGGCGTTGGATCCGGAATATCGCCAGTTTAGCAATGTCCTGATGGCCTGGGTAGCGGGCGCGACTGCGGCAGTGATTATGTCTGCTTTTGCCTTGGTCAAGGCGTTGGGAGGGGGCGGCTTCCTGTCGGAAGCAGTGGACTGGCGTTGGATACGGCGGGGGTTGAGAGTTGCTATTCCCATGTTTATTGGCACCATTTCCCTAAACTTCGTTACCAGTGTTGATCGGTATTGGTTCGAGTCGTTGCAGGGGCGTGAAATGCTCGGCGGCTATGTATTCTTTATGTCGATCTCTGCCGCCATGATGTCGTTTCTAGAGGCTGGGGTTTTCTTCTTTATGTACCCGTCTATTGTTGCTGCGCACAGTGCCGGAAATGAGGATCTTTTCAGGAGTAACCTGCGGAAGATGTTGGTTCAGACCGTCGTGCTGGCTGTGGCGTTTGCGCTAGGCGTTTTGCTGTGCATTGATTGGATCTTGTTGTTGCTACAACGGGATGTGTACTCTGGAATGAAAAGTATTTTGTATGTCTTTTTGCTGGCCATGATCTTCCAGGCGCTGAGTTATATTCCACACTATGCACTTTATGCGCAGGGGCGAGATCGTGCCATTGTCGGGGCGCATGTGTTGAGTGTTCCGGTATTCATTCTGGCGGTGTGGTTGACAGCCCGCTGGGATGCGTTTTATGCGGTGCCGGTAGGGGGGGGAGTGGCTTATGTATTCATGCTGCTCTATAAATACTGTGCCTATCGGTACCCGGCCGCCAGGGGCGAAGTCCTGCGGTGACAAAAAATATTTAATATTTAATCGTGTGCTTGCTTTACTAAAGTTTGAGGAAAATCGGCAAATGATACCCTACGGGCGGCAAGAAATTACGCAAGCCGATATTGATGCGGTGGTGGCTGCGCTGCAATCGACGAACCTCACTCAGGGGCCGAGGATTGCGCAATTCGAAGATGCCGTGAAGGCCGTCTGCGGTGCCCGTTATGCGCTGGCGACCAATAGTGCGACCTCGGCGTTGCACATCGCATGCCTGGCATTGGGTTTGGGCGAAGGGGATTGGTTGTGGACGACCCCCAATACATTTGTCGCTTCTGCAAACTGCGCGTTGTACTGCGGGGCTCGAGTCGACTTCGTCGATATTGACCCGAAAAGCTACAATCTATGTCCTGTGCGTCTTGAGGAGAAGCTGAAGCGCGCCAAGGCTTCGGGCACACTGCCCAAGGTGGTGGTGCCGGTGCATTTCTCTGGACAGTCCTGCGACATGCATGCGATTCGCGCATTGAGTCATGAGTATGGTTTCAAGGTTATTGAAGATGCATCTCATGCGATTGGTGGTAAATACCAGGGGCAGTACATTGGTGGATGCGGCCTCAGCGATATCACAATATTCAGTTTTCATCCGGTAAAGATCATCACGACGGCAGAAGGTGGCATGGCTGTCACGAATGATCCGCAGTTGGCCGAAAAAATGGGGCTTTTGCGGAGCCATGGTATAACCCGTGAGCCGCATCTGATGACTCATGAGATGGACGGCCCTTGGTACTATCAGCAAGTTGAGCTTGGTTTCAACTATCGTATGACCGACCTGCAGGCTGCGCTGGGGGTCGCTCAAATTGAGCGTTTGGATGAATTTGTCAGTAAGCGCCATCAGCTGGCCCAACGGTACAACGAGAAGCTCCAGGATTTGCCGCTGACACTGCCTTATCAGTACCCCGATAATTACTCTGCGTATCACCTTTATGTCGTCAGGGTTCAACTGGATCGCATCAAGGCCAAACACGTCGATATTTTTACGTCGATGCGCGAAGCAGGGATAATGGTGAATCTGCATTATATCCCCGTTCATACACAGCCTTATTATAAAAAAATGGGCTTTCGGCAGGGGCAGTTCCCAGAAGCGGAGCGATACTATCAAGAGGCTATCAGTATCCCATTGTTCCCGGGGCTGACCGAGGCGCAGCAGGATGCTGTCATCGAAAAGCTACAAGAGTTGCTCGTGTGAACGTTGCGATCATTCCTGCGCGTGGAGGCAGCAAGCGCATTCCGCGAAAGAATATAAAGGTCTTTTGCGGAAAGCCAATGATTGCTTATTCCATCGAGGCAGCCCTGGCCAGTGGCTGTTTTGAAAAAGTGGTCGTTTCAACGGATGACAGCGAGATAGCAGCCCTTGCGCGTGAGTACGGTGCAAGCGTTCCGTTCCTGCGCCCGGGCGCGTTGTCGGACGATTATACTGGCACTGTCCCGGTCATTCGCCACGCTATTGAGCAGTTGAGTGCCGAAGGTAAGGTGCCGGCCTATGTCTGCTGTATTTACGCGACGGCGCCTTTTGTCAATGCGGCTGATATCAAGCGTGGGTTTGCGCTGATGGCTGACGCAGCAGTGGATTACGCCTTTTCGGTAGCCAGCTACCCGTTTCCCATCCAGCGTGCCGTGCGTGTAACGGCGCAGAACCGAATTGAAATGTTCCAGCCGGAGCATCTCGGTACACGCTCCCAGGATCTCGAGGAGGCGTTTCACGATGCCGGGCAATTCTATTGGGGGCGCACATCCGCCTGGCTTGAAGGACGACCCATCTTCGGGCCTTGTTCCGTGCCGGTAGTAATGCCGCGTCACCGTGTCCAGGATATCGATACGCTGGAAGACTGGATTCGGGCTGAGTGGTTGTTCAAAGCGATGCAGGCGGGGAATTGATGCGCAAGGTCGTTCTGCGTGCTGATGCCTCGCTGGAGATTGGCGTGGGTCATGTCATGCGCTGCCTGACCTTGGCAGACGCCCTGCGCCAGCGTGGTGTTGAGTGCCATTTCATCAGTCGTGAGCATCCAGGGCACCTTATTGAGCAGGTACGGGAGAGAGGGTATTGCGTCCACGTGCTGCCCTGTGAGCCAGCAGGGTCCGTCGAAGATGACGGGGTGGCTCACGGCGCTTGGCTGGGAAGCACTCAGCCTGATGACGTTCAGGCCTGTCGTGCCATCATGGCGGTGTTGCAGCCCGACTGGTTGATTGTCGATCACTATGCGCTCGACAGTCGTTGGGAACGCGAGTTGAAGCCTTACTGCAAAAAGCTCCTGGTTATCGATGATCTTGCAGATAGATCGCATGATTGCGACATGCTGCTGGATCAGACGCTGGGGCGTGATGAGGGACACTATCGGCCTTGGGTGCCTGCGCACTGTGTCGTACTGTGTGGTGTTCAATATGCGCTATTGCGCCCGGAATTCGCCGCTCTTCGTGCCGCCAGTCTTGAGCGACGGTCGACCCCGCGATTGCTTGAGCTGTTGGTCACCATGGGGGGGGTCGACAAAGACAATGCAACAGGACAGGTACTGGAAGCGTTACGGTACTGCGAATTGCCTGCTCCTTGTCGAATTACAGTGGTTCTGGGGCCGAGTGCTCCCTGGTTGTCGGAGGTCCGTAGCCTCGCCGAGGGCATGCCATGGAGTACTCGAGTGCTGGTGGGTGTCAGCAATATGGGGCAGTTGATGGCTGACAGCGATCTGGCGATCGGCGCAGCGGGTGCTACCTCCTGGGAGCGCTGCTGCTTGGGGTTGCCTACCCTGATGATGGTGCTGGCAGTTAATCAACGTCTGGTCGCCAATGTGCTTGAGGCTGTCGGGGCGGCTTGGGTCTTGGGGCCTAACGAGGGGAGTGTTGAGCAACTTCCCGAATACATGGCAAAGCTGGCCAATGATCTTGGAACTCTCGGCAGGATGGGTAGGGTGGCGGCGGGGTTGTTGGATGGGCGTGGCGCCGATGTTGTGGTCAAGTTGCTGGAGGAATCGAAATGATCAGGCAGACACTGCGTCCCATGGAGGGCGAGGATCTGGAGAGAGTCCTGATGTGGCGCAACCACCCTGAAGTGCGTCGCTACATGTATACCCAGCATGAGATCACCCCCGAGGAGCATGCTCGGTGGTTTGCGAAGGCGTCGCAGGACAGTGCGCGCCATCTTTTGGTATTTGAGTGTGATGACACGCCTCTGGGCTTTGTCAGCATCCATGAGTCCGGGTGCGGTGGGGTGGCCGACTGGGGGTTCTATGCTAGCGCCGACGCCCCACAGGGAACTGGCCGGCGGCTGGGACACGCCGCATTACGGTATGCATTTTGCGAGGCAAAGCTGCATAAGTTGTGTGGTCAAGTGCTCGACTTCAACGAGCGCTCCATTCGTTTTCATGAGCGCCTGGGCTTCAGTCGGGAAGGCGTGCTGCGTCAGCAGCATTTCGATGGCCAGCGTTACCATGACGTTATTTGTTTAGGTCTGCTGCTCGGTGAGTGGCAAGCCGTATAGTGTGAGATCACCCTATGTCTTTGTACCCTAGCATCACGATTGCCGGTCGCCGTATTGCACGCGATGAGCCTCCTTATATCATTGCTGAGTTGTCAGCCAACCATAATGGTCGGCTGCAGACTGCATTGAAGATTGTCGAAGAGGCAAAAAAAGCCGGTGCGGACGCTATCAAGCTGCAAACCTATACCGCTGACACTATTACGCTCAACTGTGATGACGAGGCGTTTCAGATTCAGGGCGGCCTGTGGGGTGGCAAGACGCTCTATCAGCTCTACCAGGAGGCGCATATGCCATGGGCTTGGCATCAGCCCTTGTTCGAGCATGCGCGCCGGCTTGGTATTACCATTTTCAGTTCTCCTTTCGACCCCTCGGCGGTTGATCTGCTGGAGGATTTGAATGCGCCGGCCTACAAAATCGCCTCGTTTGAAGCGGTCGATCTGCCCTTGATCAGATATGTGGCGAGCACCGGTAAGCCGATGATCATTTCCACGGGTATGGCGGATGCCGAGGAAATACAGGAGGCGATCGATGCCGCTCGTGAAGGTGGCTGCAAGGAGTTGGCGATCCTGCATTGTGTCAGCGGCTACCCCGCACCGGCGGAGGATTATAATCTTCATACTTTGCCTGACATGATGCGACGCTTCGGGTGCGTCACCGGGCTTTCGGACCATACGCTGGATAACACGACGGCAACGGCCAGTGTGGTGTTAGGGGCCTCCATCATCGAGAAGCACTTCACCCTGGATCGCAACGGAGGTGGGCCGGACGATAGCTTCTCGCTCGAACCTGCCGAGCTTGCGGCGCTGTGCCGTGACAGCAAGACGGCCTGGAAGGCGCTGGGGCAGGTCGATTACGGCCGTAAGTCGAGTGAGCAGGGGAATGTGAAGTTTCGTCGTTCACTCTATTTTGTGAAGAAGATGAAGGCGGGTGAGCGGCTGACGGCGGATGCGGTGAGAAGTGTCAGGCCGGGCTTTGGGCTGGCCCCCAAGTTTATGGACGACATTATTGGGCGAGAACTTCGGCTGGCGGTAGAGCCTAACACGCCAGTGACGCTGGCTCATTTTAGATAGCATTTGGTTGCGGTTGATGAATAAATTCAAAATAAAAGAGCTTCTGGATAACTGTGTTTTCCGAGTGTACAACGCCTTGGTGACAGTGATTTTTTTGTGCGGTTTTAAGACGAAAAAACTGCTTGAGAAGAATCGTGCCTATGAGAACAAGCATCAGGGGGAGCGCTGTTTTATTCTGGGTACCGGACCCTCCCTGAGTGAGCTTAGCGGTGGGCAGATCGAAAAGTTGAAGCGGGAACGCACCTTCGGCTTGAACTCTCTTTACAAGGCCGACATCGGCAAGGCTGTGCGGCCTGACTACTATGCGCTGGTCGATAATAACTACTGGGAGGTTCATCAGCATACCTATGCTGAGGTAGCGCAGGCGTATGGTGCGCAGGCGCCGGTATTTATTACCGATCCACGGGCAAAGCCCGTGGTTGACAGTGTTGATCGAGAGCTGGATGCGATTTACGTGTACGCCAAGAAGTACCCGGTTAGCGAGGTGAGCCTGGAGCTTCATAGGGGCATACATGGTTTGATGAATGTCGTAAGTGTCTGCATTGTCTCTGCCATGTATATGGGGTTCAAGGAGATCTATCTGCTGGGCTGCGACTATAATGCGTTCTGTAGTTTTGGTCGTGGTCACTGTTATGACGATGATGATGAGCTGGCGGCGGTCACGTATAACTTGGCCTTCTATCTCAAATACTATCATTTGACTACCGAGTTTCACTATTTGATTGCGAAACTTGCAAAAAAACACGGTGTGAAGATTGTCAATTTGACCGATGTGAGCTTGCTGGATGCGTATCCGCGTCGTCCGGTGTCCACAGTGCTGTGAGGTGGGGGTGCGTGTGAAGTTTTTCAGGTACAGCCTTGCCTACCTGGTTTCAAAGGTGCTCAAGAAGTTGCGGCTGGCCGCGGTGATTGATTCGCAGGTGCATGCAACTTCCAAGGTGGAGTCGGGTACCAGCTTTGTCTCCTCGCGAATGGGGCGATATAGCTTTTGTGGCTACGACTGCGATATTGCTCATTGCGATATTGGTAGCTTCACCTCCATTGCCAGCGACGTCGTGATAGGCGGTGCGAGGCACCCGATGGAGTGGGCTAGCATGTCTCCGGTTTTCTACAAGGGGCGTGATAGCGTTACCCGTAAGTTCGCCGAGCATCCGTTACCCCCGCCAGGAGCGGTTGTGATCGGACACGATGTGTGGATCGGCCGCTGCGCGATCATTCTGCCGGGAGTGACGGTGGGTAATGGTGCAGTCGTAGGGGCGGGAGCAGTTGTGACCCGCGATATTCCTTCCTATGCCATTGCGGTAGGTAGTCCCGCGAAAGTAATCCGCTACAGGTTCGATCCAGAGGTGATCGCACGGCTGGAACGTGCCAGGTGGTGGGACTTCTCGGATGAAAGGCTCTCGGAGCTGGGGGGGGACGTTACCGAAGTAGAGGCTTTCCTGCGGCGCGTTGAGGGAAAGGCAAAGGAAAGTAACTCCTCCTGTTAGTGGGCGCGGCGGCAAAGGGCGAAGTTCGTGCAAGAGGTAGGTCGATTACAATATTCCAACAGTTTTTCCTGGGGTGAGCTGCTATTTGTTTCGTATTTTCGGGGCTGTCATTTGCGCGCAGGTCGCACTGCCTGAGCTTTTTGCCGGTATGGTCTGGTGCTGACCTGTCTCGAGCAGGCCGCATCTTCTTTCTCGGCCAGCGCATGTGCTGGGCGTTCCTGCACGCCTGCTTTTGCACGTTTCATGCGTTTTTCGCCTATGCCTTTTGCTGTACCATGCTCGTTTGGCCGAGCTGTTCGTGGGGGTTCCCGCTGCGCCGAGTACTTACGAGATCCCGTCCTACTTCATGTTTCCCATATAGAGCATTGGGTGGTGGTCGATCCCGTCATCGCTGTTGATGAGGCGAAAGGCTGCAGTGGCAGGGATCGACAGGGCGGCACTGGCGCTTTAGGCGATCATGCTTCACTGACGGACTCGCGTTGAGTGGGTGGCTGGTGCTGCTGTTGTCCATGGCGGCAGCCGAGAGGTTTCGATGTCACAAAATAGCGGTGAGCAGGGGCGGATTTTGCAAAATAAGGGTAGTGTATGATTTGCTCTAAGTGCATTATGGATACATCGGATCCTAATATCACTTTCGATGAGGCTGGTGTCTGTGAATATTGCAATAATTTTGAACGCAATATTAAACCCAGCTGGGATACCGGGGCGGTCGGCCAAGAGCGTCTGTCGCAACTAGCGCATACCATAAAGGCAGCTGGCCAGGGCAAGGACTTTGACTGCATTATCGGCCTCAGTGGCGGGCTGGACAGTTCTTATGCCGCTTACATCGCCAAGGAAAAGATGGGCTTGCGTCCATTGCTGTTCCATGTTGATGCTGGCTGGAACACAGATCAGGCTGTGGGCAATATCGAAAAGCTGGTAGACGGCTTGGGGCTTGATCTTTATACAGAAGTGATCAACTGGGATGAGGTGCGCCGGCTGCAGACTGCCTTCCTGCGCGCAGGCATTCCAGATCAGGATCTGGTACAGGACGCGGCATTCTTTTCCGGTCTTTATAAGTTCGCACGCCAGCATGGCATCAAGCATATTATTACTGGCTCCAATTTCTCGACGGAGTGCTGTCGTGAGCCCGAAGAGTGGGGCGGTTACCTGGGTATCGATAAGCGTCTGTTCGGCGATATCTGGAAGCAGCATGGTGAGGGTCAACTCAAGACGTTCCCCCTGACCGACATATTGATCTACAAGGTCTGGTACCAGAAGATCCTGGGAATGAAGGTTCATCATCCGCTGAACCTTGTGCCTTATGTGAAGCAGGAAGCGGAAGAGGAGCTCGGCCGTCTGTATGGCTGGCGTTCGTTCAAGCACAAGCATCACGAGTCGCGCTTTACCCGGTTTTATGAAGACTATTGGTTGCCGCGCCGGTTCGGGTTCGAAAAACGTCGCGCGCATTTTTCCAGCCTGATCATGACTGGGCAGATGACGCGTGAGGCCGCTCTCGAGCGCATCGCCAGCCCGGAAATGGACGAGCATTTTCTCGAGCAGGAATTTGAGTACGTCGCGCACAAATTGGGCCTGACGGTGGACGAGTTGCGTGTGTTGTTCGAGAGCCCGAAAAAAACCTATCGCGACTACAAAAACAAGCGCTGGATCATTGATTCCGGCGCCAGCTTGTTACGTGCGCTGGGCTTGGAAAAGAGGTTCTTCCGGTGATTCGTATCGTCGATTACGGCGTGGGCAACATCCAGGCCTTCCTCACTCTTTTCAAGCGTCTGGGCGTGGATGCCCAGCGAGCGAATCATGCAGAGGCTCTAGCCGACGCCACGCGTCTGATTCTTCCCGGCGTGGGGCATTTCGATCATGCCATGCAGCGTCTCAACGATTCCGGGATGCGCGAACGGCTTGAAGAGCTTGTGCTGGAGGCGAAGATCCCGGTGGTAGGCGTCTGCGTGGGCATGCAGATGCTGGCTACCGGTTCGGAGGAGGGAAAGTTGCCTGGACTGAACTGGATTCCGGGGCATGTGCGTGCCTTCGCCAATCATCCCCAGGCGAAAAATTTACCCATGCCGCATATGGGCTGGAACACACTCAAGGTGCGCGAGGGTAGTACGCTGTTCGCGCAAGCAGCTGAGGAAGCGCCGCAGTTCTATTTTCTGCACTCCTATTATTTCGACGCGCAGCAGAAGGAAGATGTGGCGGCCACAGCGCACTACGGCTTTGACTTTGATGCCGTGGTATCAAGAGGGCATATCCATGGTGTGCAATGCCATCCGGAGAAAAGCCATCATTGGGGCGCGCAGCTTTTGAAAAATTTTGCGGAGTGCTGATTGATGCTACGGCCACGAATCATCCCTTGCCTGCTCATCCACCAGGGGGGGCTGGTCAAGACTCAGTTGTTCAAGGACCCCAAGTATGTGGGGGACCCGATCAACGCCGTCAAGATTTTCAATGAAAAAGAAGCTGACGAGCTCATGGTGCTGGATATCGACGCCACGGTCAAAGGCGTTGAGCCCAACTTCGACCTGATTGCCAAGTTGGCTGCCGAGTGTCGGATGCCCCTGTGTTATGGCGGCGGAGTCACGACAGCGGCGCAAGCGGCTCGTATTATCGAACTGGGCGTGGAGAAGGTTGCGGTCAGTGCCGCGGCAATTGCCCAGCCAGCCTTGATAACCGATATGGCCAGGGCTGTGGGTAGCCAATCGGTGGTCGCGGTGGTGGATGTACGCAAGAAGACGGGGTTGTTCTCCAAGGGCTACCAGGTATGCACTCATAACGCGCAAAGAGTGCACAAGCTCGACCCCGTGGAGTTCTCGAGACAATTGCAGGACGCCGGCGCGGGTGAGATCGTGATCAACGCGGTCGATCGTGATGGCACAATGCAGGGCTACGACATCGAATTGGCTGCGGCGGTCAAGGCTGCTGTCAGGGTACCGGTGACCGCGCTCGGAGGCGCGGGGACCCAAGAACATCTCGAGCACCTGATCAAGCGATTGGGTGTGGTGGGCGCTGCGGCAGGAAGCTTGTTCGTATTCAAGGGTAAATACCGGGCTGTGCTGATCAACTACCCGACTCCGGCTCAAAAAACGCAGCTTTGCTACAGCGCGTTGCAGAATTAAGAAAGGATGTATAGATGTTCACTGACAAGGTGCTTTTGATTACCGGTGGCACGGGGTCGTTTGGTAATGCCGTGCTTCGCCGTTTTATCGATTCTGGTTTTTCCGAGATCCGCATTTTCAGCCGGGACGAGAAGAAACAGGATGACATGCGCAAGCGTTATTCCAATACCAAGTTAAAATTCTATATCGGTGACGTTCGCGATTATCAAAGCGTGCTTAATGCCACTCGCGGTGTCGATTATATCTTTCACGCCGCGGCCCTCAAGCAAGTGCCGTCGTGCGAATTCCATCCCATGGAAGCGGTCAAGACCAACGTCATCGGCACTGAGAACGTGCTGGAGGCGGCGATCCAGAACCAAGTGAAGCGTGTGGTGTGCTTGAGCACCGACAAAGCGGTCTATCCCATTAACGCCATGGGTATTTCCAAGGCGATGATGGAAAAGGTGATGGTCGCAAAGTCGCGTAACGTCGATGACAGCAAGACGGTTATTTGTGGGACGCGCTACGGAAACGTCATGGCATCCCGTGGCTCGGTTATCCCGTTGTTCATCGAGCAGATCCGGGCAGGCAAGCCGCTGACCTTGACCGACCCCAACATGACCCGATTCATGATGACCCTGAGCGATGCCGTGGACTTGGTGCTTTACGCCTTCGAGCATGGCAACAACGGCGATCTGTTCGTGCAGAAGGCGCCAGCCGCGACCGTGGAAACGCTGGCTCGCGCACTTACCGATCTGCTGGGGGCGCCAGAACATCCCATCGAGGTGATTGGCACTCGCCATGGCGAGAAACTCTACGAAGCGCTGCTTAGCCGTGAAGAAATGGCATGTGCCGAGGATATGGGCGAGTACTTCCGGGTGCCGCCGGACCTGCGCGACCTGAACTATGCAAAGTTCGTGGAGCAGGGCGAAACCAAGATTTCCCGCACGGAAGACTACAACTCGCACAATACCGAGCGCCTGGATGTGGCTGGCATGCAGCGGTTGCTGTTGAAACTGGACTTCATGCGTGCCATTCAACGCGGTGAACACGCCACGCCCGAGGAATGAACATGAAGGTTCTGATTACCGGTGCCAATGGCTTCATCGGCCGGAATCTTGTCGTGCACCTTGCTGAGCGACAGGATGTCGAGGTGCTGTCCTTTACCCGGGACGATGCCCTGGAAAGCTTGCCGAGCCTTGTGTCACAGGTGGAATGTATCTTCCATCTGGCCGGTGTCAACCGCCCTCAGGATCCTCAGGAGTTTCGCCACGGCAACACCGACCTGACCGCCGCCCTGTGCGCGGCGGTCAAGTCCTGCGGGCGGAAGATAGCGGTTGTCTATGCCTCGTCCAGCCAAGCTGAGCAGGAGAACCTCTACGGCGCCAGCAAGTTGGCTGCAGAGCGGCTGCTCCTGGCGTTGAGAGACACGCAGGGCTCGCCGGTGCATATCTTCCGTTTGCCCAATGTGTTCGGGAAATGGGCACGTCCCAACTACAACTCGGTTGTGGCGACGTTCTGTCATAACATTGGTCGGGATCTGCCAATCCAGATCAATGATCCCGCCGCTTGCATGAAGCTCGTCTATATCGACGATCTGGTTCGTCAGTTCCTTGCGATCATGGGTGGGGAGGTGCATGACGCGCCTTATGTGAATGCGTTGCCACAGTACGAGATGACTGTCGGGGCATTGGCCGAGCAACTCCAGGCTTTTCGCGATAGCCGCGAGACGCTGGTGACCGAGGCGGTAGGTAGCGGCTTGGTGAGGGCGTTGCACTCCACCTACCTGAGCTATCTGCCGCCGGAACGCTTTGCCTACGAGGTGCCGGCCTACAGCGATCCTCGGGGCATGTTCGTGGAAATGCTCAAGACCCGCGACTCGGGGCAGGTTTCATTTTTCACGGCGCACCCGGGTGTGACCCGGGGCGGCCATTACCACCATTCAAAGACGGAAAAGTTTCTGGTCATCAAAGGGCGGGCGAGTTTCTGTTTCCGACATATTGTGACTGGAGAGTTTTACGAGCTCATCACACAGGGTGATCAGCCGCAAATCGTTGAAACCGTGCCGGGGTGGACGCACAACATTACCAATATCGGTGATGACGAGATGATCGTGGTACTTTGGGCCAACGAGATATTTGACCGCGAGCATCCGGATACCTACGCCCGTCCGGTGGGTAAACAAGCCTGAGCGGCGACAGGAATTTGCAATGAAAAAGCTGAAAGTAATGAGCGTGGTGGGGACTCGCCCGGAAATCATTCGCCTATCGCGCGTGTTGGCGAAGCTGGATGAGTACTGTGACCATGTGCTGGTCCACACCGGCCAGAATTATGACTACGAGCTGAACGAGATCTTTTTTCAGGATCTGGGCATGCGTAAACCGGATCACTTCCTCAACGCGGCTGGCTCATCGGGGGCTGAGACCATCGGCAATGTGATCATTGCCGTGGATCGCGTGTTATCCGAGGTCGATCCCGAGGCGCTGCTGGTACTGGGCGATACCAACAGTTGCATGGCGGTGATCCCAGCCAAGCGTCGGAAGATCCCGACGTTTCACATGGAGGCCGGCAACCGGTGTTTCGACATGCGGGTACCGGAGGAAATCAATCGCCGCATCGTCGACCACACCGCCGACATCAACCTGACTTACAGTACGATTGCGCGCGACTACCTGTTGCGCGAAGGCCTGTCGCCGGATCGGGTGATCAAGACCGGTAGTCCGATGTACGAGGTGCTTAACCACTATCGCGAGGGGATCGCCACCTCCGATGTGCTCGCTCGTCTGGGGCTCGAGCAGGGTCGGTTCTTCGTGGTCAGTGCGCACCGAGAGGAGAACATCGACTCTGACAAAAACTTCCTTAAGCTGGTGGATGTACTCAACACGGTTGCCGAGACATTCGACCTGCCTGTCATTGTTTCGACCCATCCGCGGACACAGAAGCGCGTCGACAGCATGGGCGTGGTATTTCATGGCAACGTGCGGCTGCTCAAACCGCTGGGTTTCAAGGACTACAACAAGCTGCAGATGGAGGCCAGGGCGGTACTGTCTGACAGTGGCACCATCAGCGAGGAAGCCTCGATTCTCAACTTCCCCGCGTTGAACATTCGAGAGGCTCACGAGCGTCCCGAGGGAATGGAAGAGGCGGTCGCCATGATGGTAGGCCTCGAAATCGATCGCGTGTTGCAGGGGCTTGCGATCCTCGCCGATCAGGACCGGGGTGAAAACCGCAGTCTGCGTCTGGTCGAGGACTACAGCATGCCGAATGTGGCGGACAAGGTCGTGCGTATCCTCCACAGCTATACCGACTACGTGAATCGCGTCGTCTGGAAGCGGTACTGAGTCAGATCGAGCGAACATGTCAGAGACTTCTTTGAGGGTACTGGTGGTTTCCCAGTACTTCTGGCCGGAAAACATGCGGATCAATGACCTGGTCCGTGACCTGGCGGCCAAAGGACATCAGGTCACGGTTCTGACCGGACTCCCGAACTACCCGGAGGGTGAGGTGTTCGAGCGTTTCCGGCGAGAACCTCAGGCGTTTGCGCAATATGAGGGTGCCGAAATTGTTCGCGTACCCCTAGTTCCACGCGGAAAGCGCAGTTTCAACCTGGCGTTGAACTATCTGTCATTCGTGCTCAGCGCGACCATGCTGGGCGCATTCAAGCTGCGCAAGCAGCGTTTCGATGCTGTATTCGTGTATGCCGTCTCGCCCATCCTGGCGGCTATCCCGGCCCTGGTGATCGGTCGCCTGAAGCGCGCGCCGGTATTTGTCTGGGTTCTGGATCTGTGGCCCGAGACCCTGCGAGCGGTCGGTGTGGTCAAGCACCCTCGCCTGCTGGGACTGGTCGGCAAGGTGGTCTCGTGGATCTACAACCGCACCGACTACCTGCTACTGCAGTCCCATGGCTTTTTCGAAAATGTACGTCGTTATTGCAGTCGTCCGATCACCGAAGATCGTCTGGTCTATTTCCCTAGCTGGGCAGAGGATGACTTTTCTCTCGCGTCCCTTTCCGGACCTGCACTGATCCAGCGCACCCCTGGTTTGTTCACCGTGGTATTCGCCGGCAATCTAGGCGAGGCTCAGGACTTCCCCGCAGTGCTTGATGCCGCTGAGGCCCTGCGTGGCAAGGTGGCGGTACGCTGGGTGATCGTTGGTGATGGGCGTATGAGTGAGTGGATAAGCGCGCAGGTCGCCTTGCGCAAACTCGATAATGTGCATCTGCTCGGGCGTCATCCCCTCGCAGCCATGCCGGGGCTTTTCGCCCAGGCTGACGCTTTGCTGGTGTCGCTCAAAACCAATGATGTGTTCGAAAAGACCATCCCCGGCAAGGTGCAGGCCTACCTGGCGTCGGGGCGGCCCTTGCTTGGCATGATCAATGGCGAGGCTGCTCGGGTGATCGAGGAGTCGGGCGCAGGTTTTGCGTGCAACTCCGGCGATGCCGACGGCCTGGCTGCAATTACCTGCTCTCTGGCCCAGGTCAGTGAGACTGAGCGGGAAGCCATGGGGCGAGCGGGGCGAGCGTACTACGAACAGCGCTACGCCAAGGAAAAACTGATGTCGCGCCTGGAATCCCTGTTGCGTGGTGCTTCGTTGCGAAGGACGAGTTGCTGATGAGCTCCACAGTGTTGTTGACCGGTGCCAGCGGTTTTGTCGGCAAGGCTTTCTTGGCCGAACTCGCTGCGCGTGGCCATGCTTTGCACGCCGCTTTCCGTGGCGCGGCCCCGGTCGGGCTCGCGGCGACGGCATTCACGATCAGCGGGATTGATGGTGAGACTGACTGGCAGGCCGCCCTTGCCGGTGTCGAGGTGGTGATCCACTCGGCCGCCCGCGTGCATGTGATGAACGATACCGAGGCCGACCCCCTGGCCGCTTTTCGCAAGGTCAATGTCCAGGGCACCCTCAATCTTGCCCGCCAAGCCGCGGCGGCGGGCGTTCGGCGTTTTATCTTCATCAGTTCGATCAAGGTCAATGGTGAAGGGACTTTGCCGGGGCGCCCCTACCGCGCGGACGACGAGCCGGCGCCAGTCGACCCCTACGGCGTGTCGAAAATGGAGGCGGAGCGGGGGTTGCGCGAGCTGGCCAATGACACAGGCATGGAGGTGGTGATTATTCGCCCTGTGCTGGTCTACGGCCCAGGTGTCAAGGCTAACTTCCTGGCAATGATGCGCTGGTTGGACAGGGGCGTACCCCTGCCATTCGGGGCCATTCATAACTGTCGCAGCCTGGTCGCCCTGGACAACCTCGTCGACCTGGTACGTATCTGCACGACTCATCCGGGCGCCGCCAATCAGACCTTCCTGGTCAGCGATGGCGAAGACCTGTCCACCACCAGCCTGCTGCAGCGTATGGCAAAGGCCCTTGGCAAACCGGCAAGGTTGTTGCCTGTGCCGGCCACGTTGCTGGCGTTCGGCGCTACCGTGCTAGGTCGGCGTGCGCTCTCGCAGCGTTTGTGCGGGTCGCTGCAGGTCGATATCGAAAAAACGCGCTCACTGCTTGGCTGGACGCCTCCCGTGAGTGTGGACCGGGCGCTGGCGAAAGCCGCCCGCCATTATCAGGGACACATGAACAAATGACTCAATGGTGGCTGGCACCGCTGGTGCTGCTGATTTCCGTGCTCATGACCGCTGGTTTGCGTCGTTATGCACTGGCCAGAAGTATTATCGACATACCCAATGCCCGCAGCTCTCATGTGGTGCCAACGCCTCGTGGTGGAGGTGTGGCAATCGTGGTTTCTTTCCTGCTGGCACTGGTGCTGCTCGGTGTTGCAGGTGTGCTGGATCCGCACACGGTGTTCGCTGTCGCCGGTGCGGGAGGTCTGATCGCTATCATCGGCTTCATGGATGATCACGGCCATATCGCCGCTCGTTGGCGACTGCTGGGGCACTTCATCGCTGCAGCCTGGGGGCTGTTCTGGCTTGGTGGCTTGCCGCCGCTGACGGTGTTCGGTGTCGAGATCGATCTCGGCTGGGTGGGCGCGGTGCTTGCTGCGGTTTACCTGGTCTGGCTGCTCAATCTCTACAATTTCATGGATGGGATCGATGGCATCGCAAGCGTCGAGGCCACCTGCGTCTGCCTGGGCGCTTGTGTCTTGTACTGGATGAGTGGCTTCGAGCAATTGATGGCCCTGCCCGTGATTCTGATCATGGCGGTGGGCGGCTTTCTATATTGGAATTTCCCGCCCGCCAAGATATTCATGGGTGATGCCGGCAGCGGGTTCCTCGGCATTGCCCTTGGCCTGCTGTCCTTGCAGGCAGCCTGGGCGTCGTCACAGCTGTTCTGGTGCTGGTTGATTCTGCTCGGTGTGTTCGTGGTCGATGCCACGTTCACGCTGATTCGTCGGTTGTTTCGCGGCGACAAGGTCTACGAAGCACACCGCAGCCACGCCTATCAGTTCGCATCGCGGCGTGTCGGTGGCCATTTACCTGTGACCGTGGCGGTTGCGTTGCTCACGCTGTGCTGGTTGTTGCCGGTGGCGGCCTGCGTCATGCTGTTCGGCATGGATGGATTTGTCGGGTTGCTCATCGCCTATGTACCGCTGGTAGCGCTGGCGGTGGCCTACAACGCGGGCGGTGTCGAGTAACGTCGGTGGTCGGCACGCAGGTGTGTGCGTTCACGATCAAGAAAGATTTGCTCAGATAGGGACAGTAACGGTGTACGAAAGGGGTTGGGAAAGAATGCGGGCATTTCTGCTAGGGCTGCCGCGGGCCAGGAAGCGAATGATTCAGGTACTGGCCGATGTGCTGCTGGTATGGATGGCCATGTGGCTGGCCTTCGTCGTGCGTCTGGGCTTCGCAGAGTCCCTCGAGCTGGCCCAGGATCATCTTTGGCTATTCGCCTGCGCGCCACTGGTCTCGATTCCATTGTTCATCCGCTTCGGCATGTACCGGGCGGTGATGCGTTACTTCGGCAATGATGCGCTCGTGGTTATCGCCAAGGCGGTGACCTTGTCGGCGTTGATCCTCGGTCTTATCGTTTATTGGTCCGCCAATCATCAGTACCTCGTGCCGCGTTCGGTCATCTTCAACTACTGGTGGTTGAGCCTGGTGTTGATCGGCGGGCTGCGACTGGCGATGCGTCAGTATTTCCTCGGCGACTGGTTTGCCGCTGCGCAGCATATACCGTTCAGCAATCTTGACGATGGTCTGCTCAAGGTTGCCATCTACGGCGCAGGATCGGCGGGTAACCAGTTGGTGGCGGCATTGCGCATGGGCAAGGTAATGCGTCCGGTAGCCTTCATCGATGATGACGACAGCATTGCCGGGCGGGTGATTGCCGGATTGCATGTCTATAAGCCGAGGCAGATCCAGCGCATGATCGAGGAAACCGGCGCCGAGGAGTTGTTGCTGGCCGTGCCATCGATCAGTCGCACGCGTCGGCGGGAGATTCTCGGGCTGCTCGAGGGTTACCCGCTGCATGTGCGCAGCGTGCCGGGCTTCATGGACTTGGCCAGCGGCCGAGTCAAGGTCGATGACCTGCAGGAAGTGGATATTGCGGACCTGCTGGGGCGCGATGCCGTGCCGGCCCAGGCTGATCTTCTCGAGCACTGCGTGAAGGGCAAGACGGTGATGGTGACCGGCGCAGGCGGCTCGATTGGCTCGGAGTTGTGCCGGCAGATCCTCGCGCTCAAGCCTAGCACCTTGCTGTTGCTCGACCACGGTGAATTCAACCTGTACAGCATCCTCTCGGAGCTGGAGGCTTGTGCTCAGCGCACATCGTCGCCAACCCGTATCCTGCCGATCCTTGGCTCCGTGCGTAATCCCGTGCAGCTGTTGGATGTCATGTCCACCTGGCGTGTGGATACTGTCTATCACGCGGCTGCGTACAAACATGTGCCGTTGGTCGAGCACAACATCGCCGAAGGCGTGCTGAACAATGTCATGGGCACCCTGAATTCGGCCCAGGCTGCTGTGCAGGCGGGTGTGTCCAACTTCGTGCTGATATCCACCGACAAGGCCGTGCGCCCGACAAATGTCATGGGTAGCACCAAGCGCCTGGCGGAAATGGTTCTGCAGGCGCTGAGCCGTGAGCAGGCGCCGGTGCTGTTCAACGATGTGGCCAATGTCGCACGGGTGAACAAGACTCGCTTCACCATGGTGCGCTTCGGAAACGTGCTGGGCTCCTCCGGGTCGGTGATTCCGCGGTTCCATCAGCAGATCAAGGCGGGCGGGCCATTGACGGTGACTCATCCGAAGATCACCCGTTATTTCATGACCATTCCCGAGGCAGCGCAGTTGGTTATCCAGGCCGGCTCCATGGGGCAGGGGGGCGACGTCTTCGTGCTCGACATGGGTGAGCCTGTGCGGATTGTCGAGCTGGCGGAGAAGATGATTCACCTGTCGGGCCTGAGTGTGCGTTCGGACAGCAATCCCCATGGCGACATCTCCATCGAGTTCAGCGGGTTGCGGCCAGGGGAGAAGCTCTTTGAAGAGCTGCTGATCGGTGACAACGTGGTGTCTACTCGGCATCCGATGATCATGAGCGCACAGGAGGATTACCTGGGCTGGGAGCGTTTGAAGGAGCGGCTGGGCGTGCTGCTCAAGGCCATTGCGGCGGATGACTTCGCCCAGGTGCGGCAACTGCTGAGGGAGATGGTGAGTGGCTATGCGCCGGATGGGGAGATCGTTGACTGGATTTATCAGCAGCGGCGGCAAGAGCCGTGATTGGAGCTGATCTCAAGTCACGCCTGCGTAAAACTCTTGTTGCAAGCGACTCGGATTGAACTCTGTTATTCTGTGCTGTCAGGGATAGACTTGGCATCGCAAGATGGCAATTAGACATCCTTTAGCGCTGCATTGATTACGTCTCCCGCTGCGTGCGCGGCGGGTCAAACAGAAGTAGCCAGATCCTACATGTGATGCACATGAGGTGGCCGTTAAGGATTCAAATATGGAATTGATCCCGGTAATTCTCTCCGGTGGCGTGGGCAGCCGCTTGTGGCCAGTATCACGCGAGGCGCATCCCAAGCCGTTCATGGCATTGCCTGATGGGCAGAATCTCATACAGAAGACTTTTTTGCGTGCGGCAAAACTGCAGGGCGTAGCCGAGATACTGACAGTTACCAACCGAGAACTGCTTTTCAAGACCGAAGATGAGTACAGGACGATCAATATTGATGGCCACGCACAGGGCTACATTCTCGAGCCATTCGGGCGTAATACCGCCGCAGCGGTGGCGGCCGCGGCTCTGCAGTTAGCACAGACGCACGGTCCAGAAGCGCATATGCTAGTGCTTGCAGCTGACCATCTTATCCAAGATGAAGCAGCCTTCAGCATTGCCGTGAGCCACGCTGTCGAGCTGGCCCAACAAGGCTGGCTGGTGACGTTTGGCATCAAACCCCAATATCCGGAAACCGGTTTTGGTTATATTGAGGCCGCTAAAAGAGGTAGCCTCGATGTTGGTTTGAAAGTTGAAAGGTTTGTTGAAAAACCTGATTTGAAAACCGCTGAAGCTTATGTCGCTGCCGGTAATTACTTCTGGAATGCAGGTATGTTCTGCTTCCGCATCGGGACTGTTCTCGAAGAGTTGCAGGAGCATGCGCCAGATGTCTTGAGTGCCGTTAAGAGCACGCTGGAGAACTCTCGAGCGTCTTCGTCGTCTGGTTATAGCTGTCTGGCTCTTGATGCCGAGTCATTTGCCAGTGTTCCGGACATTTCCATCGATTACGCGTTGATGGAGCGGTCCCGCAAGGTTGCCACCATACCCTGCGACATCGGCTGGAGTGATATTGGATCCTGGAATGCTGTCAGTGAATTGACGGCGGCTGATGACTTGGGCAATCGTTTTGAGGGTGAAGTGCTGGCCTATGGCTCCTCCAACAACTATGTCAACAGTGAGGATCGACTCACGGCACTGGTTGGGGTGCAGGACCTGCTGGTGGTGGACACGCCGGACGCGATGCTGATCGCCCACAAGGATCATGCCCAGGACGTCAAGCATATCGTCAAACAGCTCAAATCTAATGGGCATGCAGCGCATTTGCTTCACCAGACCGTGCACCGGCCGTGGGGCACGTATACTACCTTGGAGAATGGCGAGCGCTTCAAGATCAAGCGTATTGTCGTGAAACCCAAGGCGTCGCTATCGCTGCAAATGCACCATCATCGTAGCGAGCATTGGATCGTGGTTAGTGGTACTGCGCTGGTCATCAATGATCAGCAGGAGCTGATGCTGCACACCAACGAATCCACGTTTATTCGCGCTGGGCACAAGCATCGGTTGCAGAACCCTGGAGTCATCGAACTTGTACTGATTGAAGTGCAAAGCGGTGATTATCTGGGTGAAGACGATATTGTTCGTTTTGAAGATAACTACGGACGCGTTGATAATTAAGGAAGTTCTACTGGGGTTGGGCTAGCCCCTTCCCCACGTGCCCGATATCTTTGGTGGGGGTCTCTCCTGCGTTGTACTATTGAGGTGGGAGAGTTTTTGCTTACGCTTGATCTCATTGTTATAGTTTTGATGTGATGAGCATTGTGGAAAAATAAGAACAGGCCGCTCTCGGAGTTAGAGCTTTGGAAGGCTAGGGGAATAGCATGATGGAAAGTAGCGTCGCGATGTAGGTTGCGAAGCCTAGAATTGTTTTTCTTGATGCACTACGAGCGGTAGCGGTACTTTTGGTGTTGTGGGGGGCATGTTTTTCTAGTTGGGATTAATGACTTCCCGACTGTGGGGGTTGGGTCCCTGATGTAAAGGGATTCGCCTTCGGACCGACAACGCCTCAGGATAATATCCATTCCACTATTGCATTATGGGGGGCGATCAACCTGGATCTAGGTGGGGGTGGAATGGGGGGTTCGCTTTTCTTCTTGATTAGTGGCTTTGTCATCTTGAGGACTGTAGACAAAACCCGGCCGGTGCCGTTCATGATTCAGCGGTTTTTTAGAATTATTCCGTAAGCGCTCCATGAACCCCACATTCAAAGCGCTTACCTGATCCCCGATGCTGTGCTCCCGATTTCTTTCTGGAGCCTGCCTACCATGATGCGCCCCGACGCCAAAGTCGAAAAAGTCTATCTCTACCCAAAGCCCGTCGACTTTCGAAAATCCATCGATGGCCTCGCAGCCTTGGTTGAACTGGATATCAAGGTGGCCGTGTTCGATCCGGTTCTTTTCGTGTTCCTCAACAAACCGCGCAATCGCGTGAAGATCCTCTATTGGGAGCGCAACGGTTTCTGTCTCTGGCTCAAGCGCCTGGAATCC
>NZ_JBLIYT010000014.1:0-165811 GCF_057480795.1 Pseudomonas sp. P110(2024) | reverse complement strand
TCACTTCAAACACTTGACTCGCTGCGATCTCTCGTAGCGGGAGGCGAATCATACAGCGTTACAACCTGCTGTCAACTGCCTTTTTCACCGCTGCCGATCAGATGATCGAAGCACCTCCGATACCACCTGAAACATTCAACCTATTGATTAACAAGAGGTTTTTCGTTTCGACTACGTCGGAAGTGGGGCGCATTGTAAGGGAATCTGAGAGGGCGTCAAGCTTTTATTAAAGAAAGATTTCAGGCCGCCCTCCCCCGCCCCATCAATCGTGGAACACGCCGCCATACCGGGGGAATGCGCAGCACCAGCAGCAAGACTCCGATAGCGGCATACACCGCCCATTCCTTCAGGTCCGAGCGCACGATCCACAGGAAGTGCAACAGCCCCAGCCCGAGAATCACATAGACCAGCCTGTGCAGCTTTTTCCACCGCGCCCCCAGGCGCCGCTGGCTGTACCGGTTGGAGGTAACCGCAAGCGCCAGCAGGCCAAGGAAACCCAAGGCGCCAACAATGATGTAGGGCCGCTTGCGCAGCTCGACGCCGAACTGCCCCCAATCCAGCCCCAGGATGAACACCATGTACGCCGTCATGTGCAGGACTATATAAGCAAAGCACCACAGCCCCAGCTGGCGCCGCACCACAATCCACCCCGACCACCCCGTCAGCCGCTGCAGCGGCGTCATGCCCAGGGTGATAAGCAAAAACACCAACGCCCCCAAACCAAGTCGGTCCATCATGATCTTCCCAGGATCCGGCCCAAGCAGCCCCATGGCAGCTTCATAGAACCACCACAGTGGAAATAGGCACCCCACGACGAAGATCGCCAGACGAAACCAGGGATAGCGCATCAGTAGTTCTTCCGCAGGTCGAGACCGGTATAGAGCGACGCCACTTCATCGGCATAGCCGTTGAACATCAGCGTATCGCGCACATTGGGACTGAACAGCCCGCTGGGCAAGCGGCGCTCCCGCGCCTGGGTCCAGCGCGGGTGGTCGACCGTCGGGTTGACGTTGGCATAGAAGCCGTATTCGTCCGGCGCCAGCCCCTGCCAGGTGGTCTGCGGCTGCTCCGCGACCAGGCTGATGCGCACGATCGACTTGATGCTCTTGAATCCGTACTTCCATGGCACCACCAGGCGCAGCGGCGCGCCGTTCTGGTTGGGCAGCTCGCGGCCATACATGCCCACCGCCAGAATCGCCAACCGGTTCATCGCCTCATCCAGGCGCAAGCCCTCCACATACGGCCAGTTGATCAGGGCGAAGCCGGAACGCTGGCCGGGCATGCTCTTGGGGTCTTCCAGGGTTTCGAAACGGATGTAGCGCGCCTTCGAGGTAGGCTCGACCTGTTTGAGCACCTGCGCCAAGGGGAAGCCCAACCAGGGAATCACCATCGACCAGGCCTCCACGCAGCGCAGGCGGTAGATCCGCTCCTCGAGCTGGTAAGGCTTGATGAAGTCCTCCAGCGCATAGCGCCCAGGCTTGGCCACCTCGCCATCGACCACCAGGCTCCAGGGTTCGGTCTTCAGACCGCCGGCATTGGCCGACGGATCGCCCTTGTCGGGGCCGAACTCATAGAAGTTGTTGTAGTGGGTGGCGTCCTTGAACGGCGTGATCGCTTCGCCACTGACGGTGATCGCCTGCCAGCGGGTGCTGGCCAGCTTGTCGCTGAACCAGCCGGGGGCGGCACCGCCCTCGACATCGGCATAGCGGGACACCTCGGCAGCCGCGCCCAACCGCGGCAACGCGCCCAGGGCCACGCCCGCCAGGCCTGCGCCTAGCAAGGTGCGACGGGAGAAGTAGATGGATTCGGGGGTGATCTCCGACGCTTTGCAGTCGGATGGTCGGGGAAGCTTGATGAGCATGGCGGCTCCACAGTACGGGTCACTGATGTACACGTAAGACTATGGAGCCTGCAGGTTATTCCGCGATTAAATCCTTGTCAGGATTTACGACGGCGCGCCCGCAACAGGAACTGGATCGGCCCCGATGCAGCATAGGCAAGGAAGATCAGCAGCAGGATGCGCGGCGGATCGCTGAACACCACGGCGAACACCAGCACCACGGCGAGGATGGCGACGAAGGGCACGCGACCCTTGAGGTCGAGTTCCTTGAAGCTGTTGTACTTGATGTTGCTGACCATCAGCATGCCCGCGGCCGCCACCAGCAGCGCCACCAGGAACGACAGCTTGGAGCCCTGGATGCCGTAGTCGCTGAACGCCCAGACGGTACCAGCCACCACGCCGGCCGCCGCTGGGCTGGCCAGGCCGATGAAGTAGCGCTTGTCGGCGGTGCCGACCTGGGTGTTGAAACGCGCCAGGCGCAGCGCGGCGCCGGCCACATAGATGAAGGCGACCATCCAGCCGACCTTGCCCATGTCCCCCAGTGCCCAGCCGAACGCCAGCAACGCCGGGGCCACGCCGAAGGCGACCATGTCCGACAGCGAGTCGTACTCGGCGCCGAAGGCACTTTGCGTATTGGTCATGCGGGCCACGCGGCCATCGAGGCCGTCGAGGACCATGGCGACGAAGATCGCGATGGCGGCGAAGGCGAAATACTTGCTCGCCTCCCGTGGATCACCCGCGCTCAGGGCGCTCTGCGCGCTCATCGAGCTGATGATGGAATAGAAGCCGGCGAACAGGTTCGCGGTGGTGAACAGGTTGGGCAGCAGATAGATACCGCGGTGACGCACCTTGCGCCCTTCGGCGTCGTGACCTTCTTCAACGTGCTCATCGACAGGTAGCAGGCTTTCGGCGTCGGAGGGCTTGTTCGGCTCTTCGGGACGTTCGCTCATGAAAAGTACCTTGCAACAGGGTGGAATATGTTCGACATGGGCTCGGCAAAACCGTTCTAACAGCGAGCCACTGGTCGCTTTATACCAGAAGCTGACCGCGCAAACGAAAAAACGCGGCCGAAGCCGCGTTTTTCATTTATTGACGCAAGACTCAGTTCTTGGTCTTGTCGACAATCTTGTTGGCCGAGATCCAAGGCATCATCGAACGCAGTTGCTCGCCGATGATTTCGATGCCGTGGGCGGCGTTGTTGCGACGCTTGGCGGTCATCGAAGGATAGTTGGTGGCGCCTTCGCTGATGAACATCTTCGCGTACTCGCCGTCCTGGATGCGCTTGAGGGCATTGCGCATGGCCTTGCGGGATTCTTCGTTGATGACTTCTGGGCCGGTGACGTACTCACCGTACTCGGCGTTGTTGGAGATCGAGTAGTTCATGTTGGCGATACCGCCTTCGTACATGAGGTCGACGATCAGCTTCAGCTCGTGCAGGCACTCGAAGTAGGCCATTTCCGGGGCGTAGCCCGCTTCGACCAGGGTCTCGAAACCGGCCTTGACCAGTTCCACGGTACCGCCGCACAGAACAGCCTGCTCACCGAACAGGTCGGTTTCGGTCTCGTCCTTGAAGGTGGTTTCGATGATGCCGGTACGGCCGCCACCGACGCCAGCGGCGTAGGACAGGGCGACGTTCTTGGCGTTGCCCGAGGCGTCCTGGTAGACAGCGATCAGGTCAGGGATGCCGCCGCCCTTGACGAACTCGGAGCGCACGGTGTGGCCCGGGGCCTTCGGCGCGATCATGATCACGTCGAGGTCGGCACGCGGAACGACTTGGTTGTAGTGGATCGAGAAGCCGTGGGAGAAGGCCAGGGTGGCGCCCTTCTTGATGTTCGGCTCGATCTCGTTCTTGTACAGCTGGCCCTGGAATTCGTCCGGGGTGAGGATCATGACCAGGTCGGCAGCGGCGACGGCGGTAGCCACGTCAGCCACTTTCAGGCCGTGGGCTTCTGCCTTGGCAACGGTGGCCGACCCTTTACGCAGACCGACGGTAACGTCCACACCGGAGTCCTTCAGGTTGCACGCCTGGGCGTGACCTTGCGAACCGTAACCGATGATGGCGACTTTCTTGCCCTGGATGATGGAAAGGTCGCAGTCTTTGTCGTAGAAAACTTTCATGAAAATACCCCTGTTATATCTCGGCCCCAGCGGAGCCATCGCTAGTTTTTGAAGTTAGATGCTGAGCACTTTGTCGCCACGGGCAATGCCGGTGACGCCACTGCGCACGGTTTCGAGAATCGATGCGGTGCCGATGGCCTGGATGAAGCTGTCCAGCTTGTCGCTGGTGCCGCTCAGCTGCACGGTGTACACGCTGGCGGTCACGTCGACGATCTGGCCACGGAAGATATCCGTGGTGCGCTTGATTTCGGCGCGCTGGGCACCGGTGGCCTTGACCTTGACCAGCATCAGTTCGCGCTCGATGTGGGCGCTTTCCGACAGGTCCACAAGCTTGACCACTTCGACCAGCTTGTTCAGGTTCTTGGTGATCTGCTCGATCACCTCGTCATGGCCAACGGTGGTCAGCGTCAGACGCGACAGAGTCGGGTCTTCGGTCGGTGCCACGGTCAGGCTTTCAATGTTGTAGTTGCGCTGGGAGAACAGACCGACCACGCGAGACAAGGCACCGGGTTCGTTTTCCAGCAGCAGGGAGATGATGTGCCGCATATCAGGTACGCTCCGTCTTGCTCAGCCACATGTCACGCATCGAGCCGTCCTTGATCTGCATCGGATAGACGTGCTCGGTCCGGTCGACCGCGATGTCGATGAACACCAGGCGGTCCTTCATCGCGAAAGCCTCTTCCAGTTTCGGCTTGAGGTCTTTCAGGCTGGTGATGCGGATGCCCACATGGCCATAGGCCTCGGCCAGCTTGACGAAGTCCGGCAGCGACTCGACGTAGGAGTGCGAGTGGCGACCGTTGTAGGCCATGTCCTGCCATTGGCGGACCATGCCCAGCACACCGTTGTTCAGGTTCACGATCTTCACCGGCAGGCCGTACTGCATGCAGGTGGACAGCTCCTGGATGTTCATCTGGATGCTGCCTTCACCGGTGACGCAGGCCACGTCCTGGTCAGGGAAGTTGAGCTTGATGCCCATGGCCGCCGGGAAACCGAAGCCCATGGTGCCCAGGCCACCGGAGTTGATCCAGCGGTTGGGTTTGTTGAAGCGATAGTACTGCGCCGCGAACATCTGGTGCTGGCCCACGTCGGAGGTGACGAAGGCATCGCCTTTTGTCACTTCGCACAGGGTCTCGATCACCTGCTGCGGCTTGATGAGGTTGCCGTCGCCCTTGTCGTAGGGGAACAGTGCACCGTCGCCGCGCCATTCGTCGATCTGCTTCCACCAGGCATCCAGCGCCGCCTTGTCGGGTTGCTCGCCGATCTCCTTGAGGATGGTGAGCATCTCGCTCAACACGCTCTCGACCGGGCCGACGATCGGCACATCGGCCTTGATCATCTTGGAGATCGACGCCGGGTCGATGTCGATGTGGATGATCTTGGCGTTCGGGCAGAACTTGGCCGGGCCGTTGACCACGCGGTCGTCGAACCGCGCGCCGACGGCGAAGATCACGTCGGCGTGGTGCATGGCCATGTTGGCGGTGTAGCTGCCGTGCATGCCGAGCATGCCGAGGAACTGGCGATCGGTGCCCGGGAAGCCGCCGAGGCCCATCAAGGTGTTGGTGACCGGCAGGTTCAGCGACTTGGCGATTTCGGTGAGGGCTTCGGAGCCGCCGCCGAGGATCACGCCACCACCGGAGTAGACGATCGGGCGCTTGGCCGCCAGGAGCATCTCGGCCGCCTTGCGGATCTGCCCGGAGTGACCACGAACAGCCGGGCTATACGAACGCAACTTGACCTTTTTCGGGTAGATGTACTCGAACTTCTCGGCCGGGTTGGTCATATCTTTTGGAATATCGACCACCACCGGGCCGGGACGGCCGGACTGCGCAAGATAGAAGGCTTTTTTCAGGACTTCGGGGATTTCCGAGGCGTGCTTGATCATGAAGCTGTGCTTCACGATCGGCCGGGAGATACCGATCATGTCGGTTTCCTGGAACGCGTCGGTGCCGACCATGGTGCTGGGCACCTGGCCAGACAGGATGACCATCGGAATGGAATCCATGTAGGCGGTGGCAATGCCGGTGATGGCATTGGTCGCGCCCGGACCGGAAGTCACCAGGACCACGCCGGCCTTGCCGGTGGCACGGGCGTAACCGTCCGCCATATGGGTGGCAGCCTGCTCGTGACGGACCAGGATGTGCTGGACTTCCGGTTCCTTGAACAGGGCATCGTAAACATGAAGGAGAGCACCGCCAGGGTACCCGTAGATGTGCTTAACGCCTTCGTCACGCAAGAAGCGGACGACCATCTCAGCGCCAGATAAAAGCTCCACGTTGTTCACCTCTAAAACGCCAGAATACCGCCCTCACTGAGCGGGTCTTAATAGGTTTACTGCCAAGCAGAGCATGAGCGAACGTCAGCACTGACTGAGCAAGTATTGGGAGTGCCCTGGTGTGTTGCGGGCCTTCCCACCCAGCGCGAGGTAACGCGTTGCGGGGTGTTACAAGTCGGCGCGGGTGTGCGCCTCATGATCTGCTTAGCGGGTCTGCTTCTGGCAGTCCCTCTACAGCGGAATCTGGATTCTTGTGATTCGGCGCGCACAAGTCAAGAGAAATTATTGCCAATTTTTCCGCAAGATGAATCTCCGCCACCACTAAAAAGGCCGGCAGCAGCAGATATAAGAAGATTTTCATAAAAAAGGGCCACAATCTGCGGCCCTTGATGGAAAAAGAGAAGAAATCAGGCGGAGGGGCTGATCAAATGGTCGAATGCTGCCAACAGGCGCCGTAGCTCGCGGCTTTGTTCCGGACGGTCGACAAACACCGTCTCGGCCATGACCAGGATGCCCGAGGCATTGGGCAGCGGGTGACCGTGCTCGAGAATCAGTTTCATCTGCGGCAGGAAGATCCACTGCAGCCACTGCTCGAAGGCCATGCTGTCGACGGCGAACGGCACCACGCTGGCCAGCGCCTCGGCGCTGGGCGTGGCATCACTCCACCAACCCTGGACCTTGAGCTCGCGCTCGATCAGCAGCAGGTGGTCGGCGATATCGAGGATGCGCTGCTCCATCACAGGTTGACCCGCGCCTTCTGCCGCGCCAGGGCGGCACCTGCGCTGTCACCTTGCTTCTCGCGGGCCTGGGCGATGGTGTTCCACAGCTGGGCCTGCAGGTCTGGGCGACCGTTGGCGTAGGTCAGCGCACGGCGTGCCAGTTGCTCGGACTGCGCCGCATCGCCCTGGGACAGGCGCACCTGAGCCAGGCGGAACAGCACCTGCGGCTCACGCGGGGCGATGCGCTGGGCACGCTCCAGGCTCGACGCGGCGCCGTTGAAGTCGCCACTGCCCTGCTGCTGCTGGGCGGTGGTCAGCAGCGCCAGCACCGGGCCGTCGAGCTGTTCGTCGGCGGACAGGCCGCCGCCGGACGTGTTGCCACGCGGGATACCGGTCGGGGCACTGGTCACCGGCGCCGGATTGCTCATCGAGGCGATATCGAACGGCTCGTCGGCGATCGGGTTGGGGTTGGTCGTGATCGGGCCGCTGCTGACCGGGCCCGGGGTGATCGGGCCGGTGCTGATCGGCGCCGGCCCGGTGCCTGCCGGGAACGACTGGATCGGCGCGCCGCCGGTCCCTTGCGGGATCATCACGGTGACGCCGGAGTCTTCCGGCAATGACTGGGCCTGGCTGCTGCCACCGCTGGTCGGATAGGCCGACGTGCGGTTGGCCGAGACGCGCTCGCTGTTGGAGACCCGGGTGCTCGAATCGACCACCGGAATGTTGCCACGCGGGACGCTGGCACAGCCGTGCAGCACGGTCACTGCCGCCACGGCAGGAATCCACCACTTGTTCACTTCACACCCTCTTCAGAAGCTCGCGCTCAATTCATCCAGCCCTTGACCCAGTCCATCACCTCTTCGGCCGGGTTCTGCTCGCCACCACAGGTGGCGCCAGCGGGTGGTTCACTGCCACGAATATACGGCATCTGCACCGCTCCCGGACAGCTGCCGTCGGAACCCTGGCCGCTGTATGGATCGATCCAGGCCTGCACCACGTTGTCCGGCTGCGGCATGTCCAGCGGCAGCGGGTCGGCCTTCTTCATGAAGCTGGTCCACACCTGCAGCGCGCCGGTGGCACCGGTGAACGGCGTCTTGCCGTTGTCGTCGCGGCCCAGCCAGACCACCGCCAGCAGGTCCTGGCTGAAGCCGGAGAACCAGCTGTCGCGCGAGTCGTTGCTGGTACCGGTCTTGCCCGCCAGGGTCAGCGAGCTCGGCAGCACGCTGTAGACCGAGCGGCCGGTGCCTTCGCGCATCACCCGCTGCATAGCGTTCTGCACCAGGTAGATCGAACCCGGATCGAAGGTCTGCTGGATCTGGAACGGGTAGCGCTTGAGCGGCTCGCCTTCGGCGGTAAGCACGCTGCGGATACCGCGCATCGGCGTGTTGAAGCCACCGTTGGCGATGGTCTGGTACATGGTCGCCACCTGCATCGGCGACATGCCGCCGGCGCCCAGCAGCATCGATGGGAACGCCGGCCAGTCGACCTGCACGCCAAGCCGACCGATGGTCTTGATCACGTTGGGCACGCCGACTTCAAGGCCGAGCTTGGCGGTCGACAGGTTGTAGGAATTGGCCAAGCCCTGGTACAGATAGATGGTGCCGTGAGGGCGGCGATCGTAGTTCTGCGGACGCCACACCTGGCCGTCGGCGCCCTTGACCGAGAACGGCTCGTCCTGCACCCAGCTGGTCAGGGTGAACTTGCTCGGTTGCTCCAGCGCGGTCAGGTAGACCGCCGGCTTGACCAGCGAGCCGATCGGCCGCACGGCGTCGATGGCGCGGTTGAAACCGGCAAAGCCCGACTGGCGGCTGCCGATCAATGCCTGCACTTCACCGGTCTCGGGGTTGGTGACGACCATGGCCGATTCCACTTCGTCGGCGCCCTTGCGCCCGGCAAGGCGCTTGAAGGTCTCGCTCATGGCGGTCTCGGCCTTCATCTGCAGGATCGGGTCGAAACTGGTGAAAATGCGCAGGCCTTCTTCGGTCAGGTCTTCATCGCGGTAGTCCTGGCGCAGCTGACGCTTGACCAAGTCGAGGAAGGCCGGGAACGAGCTGTCGGCCAGGCTGCCGCGCTTGGTCACGCCCAGCGGCATCTTCTTCGCCGCGTCGACCACCTCCTGCGTGGCCACGCCCTGCTCGGCGAGCAGGTCGAGCACCAGGTTGCGCCGTTGCAGGGCACGCTCGGGATAGCGGCGCGGGTTGTAGTAGGACGGGCCCTTGACCATGCCCACCAGCAGGGCGATCTGGTGCAGCTTGAGCTCCTGCAGCGGCTGGCTGAAGAAGAACTGGCTGGCCAGACCGAAGCCGTGCACCGCGCGCTGGCCGTCCTGGCCGATGAACACTTCGTTCAGGTAGGCCTCGAGGATCTCGCGCTTGTCATAGTGCAGTTCCAGAAGCAGCGACATCATCGCCTCGGTCAGCTTGCGGCTGAGGCTACGCTCGTTGGTCAGGAAGAAGTTCTTCACCAACTGCTGGGTCAGGGTACTGCCGCCCTGGCGCATGGCGCCGGAGGAGGTGTTGACCCACACCGCCCGGGCAATGGACTTGGGTGACACGCCGAAGTGGCTGTAGAAGTCGCGGTCTTCGGTGGCGATCAGGGTTTCCACCAGGTAGGGCGGCACCTGGTCGATCTTGATCAGGATGCGGTCTTCAAGGTTCTTCGGGTAGATGCCGCCGATCATCAGCGGCTCCAGGCGTACCACGTCGAGCTTGCCGCCATTGGCGCCGCTCAAGCCCGCGACATAGTCGCCGGAAAAGCGCACACGCACGAACTGCGCTGGCTCCATGCCCTCATAGAACTGGAAGCCACGGGTGTTGAGGTCGACGTTGTTGCCGTTGACCGACGCGGCGCCCGGGCCATTGGCCACGCCTTCGCGGCGATAGCCCAGGGCATCGAGTTCGGTGAGGAAGTCGTTCTTGCTCAGCTTCTGGCCGACGAACAGCTCCAGCGGCCGGGCATACACCTTGGCCGGGATGGTCCAGCGCTTGCCGGAGAACTTCTCCTGGACGGTGGCATCGAGGTAGACCGCGAAGCCGGCGATCACCACCAGGCCGACCAGGCTGAGCTTGAGTGCCCAGCCCAGCCAGGCGCGGGCGCGGCCGGTCGGGCGTTTTTTAGGGGTGCGGGAATTTCGGGTACGTGTCATGGCGGCGGATTATACGCACTTTGGAAAAGGGGGGCAGACGCCCCTCGGCGGTTTGCAGGGACGGCACCATTGACCATAATGTCCGATTCGAATTCCCTGACTCCTGAAGGATGATCCGTGAGCCAAGCCCTGATCAGCGCGCTGCAGAACCCCGCCCTCTATCCGCACCCGGTTGCGGGCTTCCAGCTCATCGAGACGCACATCTCCTGGGTTTTGCTCACCGGCGAGTACGCCTACAAGATCAAGAAGCCCATGAACTTCGGCTTCCTCGACTTCACCGGCCTGGACCAGCGCGGGCATTTTTGTAACGAAGAGCTGCGGCTGAACCAGCGCCTGACGGAAGGCCTGTACCTGGAAGTGCTGCCGATCACCGGCAGCGTCGAGGCCCCACAGGTCGGCGGCGAAGGCCCGGCGATCGAGTACGCGCTGAAGATGCGCCAGTTCCCCCAGGACCAGATGCTCAGCACCCTGCAGGCCAACGGCGAGCTGAACGCCGGTCACATCGACCAGATGGCCCGGCAGATCGCCGAGTTCCACCTGCAGGCGCCGAAAGTGCCGGTCGACCATCCGTTGGGCACCCCGGACGCGGTCATGGCGCCGGTGGAGCAGAACTTCGAGCAGATCCGCCCGTTCCTGACCGACAAGGTCGACCTGCAGCAACTGGACAACCTGCAGGCCTGGGCCCAGGACAGCTTCAAGCGCCTGCATAGCCTGCTCGAGGCGCGCAAGGTCAATGGTTTCATTCGTGAGTGCCACGGCGATATCCACCTGGGCAACGCTACCCTGATCGACGGCAAGGTGGTGATCTTCGACTGCATCGAGTTCAACGAGCCGTTCCGCCTGACCGATGTCTACGCTGACGTCGGCTTCCTGGCCATGGACCTCGAGGACCGCGGCCTGAAGTGCCTGTCGCGACGCTTCATCAGCCAGTACCTGGAACTGACCGGTGACTACCAAGGCCTGGAACTGTTGAACTTCTACAAGGCCTATCGCGCCCTGGTGCGGGCCAAGGTCGCGCTGTTCAGCCTGTCGCCCGACGCCGACGGCGTGCAGCGCGCCACCACCCTGCGCACCTACCGCAACTACGCCAACCTGGCCGAAAGCTACAGCGCTATCCCTTCGCGCCTGCTGGCTGTCACCCAGGGCGTCTCGGCGGTGGGCAAGAGCCATGTGGCGATGCGTCTTGTCGAGGCCTTGGGCGCGGTGCGCGTGCGTTCGGACGTGGAGCGCAAGCGCCTGTTCGGCAAGCAGTCGGCGGCCGACGCGGGCCAGCTCGAGGCGGGCATCTACGACAAGGAAGCCAGCATCGCCACCTACCAGCGCCTGCATGAGCTGGCGGCGATCATCCTGCACGCCGGTTTCCCGGTGGTACTCGACGCCACCTACCTCAAGCATGACCAGCGCAAGGCGGCGGCGGACGTCGCCAGCGAGACCGGCGTGCCGTTCCTGATTCTCGACTGCCAGGCCCCCGACGCGGTGATCGCCAGCTGGCTGGCCCAGCGCCAGGCCGAAGCCATCGACCCGTCGGACGCCACCCTGGAAGTGATCCAGGCGCAGCAGGCCAGCCGCGACCCGCTGGATGCCGAGGAGCAGAAGCACAGCAAGCGCGTGAACACCCAGGAAAGCGCCAGCATGGACCAGCTGATCGAGCAGATCCGCCAGCACCTGCCCGGCCTTTGAGCCACAAGGCGTGAAGCAGTCGACAGTTCACGCCTGAAGTCAGGCGCCCCTCCAGTGATGTCATTACAATATCATCACACCCCACGGAGGAGGCGCCGCCATGAATCAGCCCCGTCAGCTGGACAACGTCCTGTACACGATGATCCGCGACGAGAAGATCGCGGCGTTCAACCGCGAGAAGCCCAGCGATACGACTATCGACTTTCGAGGCGGTGATTTCCGCGGCCTGGACCTGCGCGCCCTGGATGTGCGCGGCATCGACTTCACCGACGCGTACTTTCGCGCCGCTGACCTGCGTGGGCTCGACCTGCGCGAAAACGGCCTGGAGGGCGCCAGCCTCGCCCACGCGCAGATCTCCGGGACCTACTTCCCGGCTGAGCTCAGCGCCGACGAAATCCTGATGTCAGTGAAGTTCGGGACGCGGATGCGATATCGCAGTGCTCGCCAAGGGTAAGTGCCTGGCCTGCGCCAGGCTGTGGATGGGAACTTTGTGGGAGCGGACACACGTGGGAGCGGGCTTGCCCCGCGATAGCGTCTGCCCCAGCGATCGCCATCGCGGGACAAGCCCGCTCCCACGCAACCCGCTCCCATAGGGTCCCACCCAGCGAAAGTACTGCATCCCGTCGGCGCCGATGGCAAAAGGCCGCGTTATTCACAACCCCCGCTACACTCCTCATTGACCTGCTCGCGATTTATCCCCACGACCCGTTCAGCCATCGCAAGGAGGCTCGATGAACGATGAATTGCAGCATCTGAAAAACCTTGGCAAGACCTCCGCGCAATGGCTGCACGCCGTCGGTATCCACAGTGCTTCGGACCTGCGCCGGCTCGGCGCGGTGGGTGCCTATCAAGCCGTGAGAACGCGAGGATTCCGGGCTTCGAAGGTGTTGTTGTACGCCATCGAGGGGGCCCTGCTGGACATGCACTGGAACGACCTGCCGGCCGAACGCAAGCAAGCGCTGAACCAGCAGCTCGACGCGAAGTGCCCGGCACAGAAAAACGAAAAATAATTCGCAAAAGGCATTGACCTCGAAATGAGAATCGTTATGATTATCACAACTGGTCGCGAGACTGGTTGGGTAACCTGAATGCTCCCTGGTTCGGACGCTCAGATTATCTCCTCATCAGGCTAATCACGGTTATTGACCCGGCACTTTGCCGGGTCTTTTTTTGCCCGCGATTCAGTGCGCCTTGCGCAGCTGGGCGCAGTAGTCCTGCTCCGGCGTCGCCGGGGTATACCAGACGAAGTCAGCCATGGCTGGCTCGACCGCCTCCCCCACTTCCGCCAGCAACAGCACCGTGCCCTCGGCATTGGCGCCGAGATCGGCCAGGTGCAGGGGCACGCCCAGGTCCTTGCGCGCATGGTAGCTGCCGGTGAGCAGCAGTGCCGGCTGTGGCGCGGCCAGCAGCCGCTCGGCGATGCGTCGGTCACGCTGCTGCTGCACCGCCAGCATCGCCGGTAGCTGGCTTTCCGGCAGCAGGTTGCAGTGGCCGGCGCGCACCTGGGCCAGCAGCGCCTGCACCACTGCCGGCGCATTGGAGCGCTCGCCCGGGGGTGTCGCTGGCTGGCGATAGGCCCGGCGGACTTCCTCCGGCGACAGGTTAGCGGCCAGCAGCGGGTAAGGTTGGGCCAGGGCCTCGCGGACGATCGGCCCGTACAGCGCCCAGTTCCAGCCGGGCTGCCAGTCGAGGGCCTTGGGCAGGTCGGCTGCCGGCGACACCTTGCCCTTCTGCGCATCGACCAGGGCCTGCTGCCGCGGCTCAAGCATTTCCAGCAGCAGGCTGCCCTGTGGCCGACGACTCTCCAAGGCACGCAGCAACCAGAGCTGCAGGCGGTGGTGGTCGGGGTTGTCGTGCTTTTCACCCACCAGTACCCGTGGCGCATCGGCCAAGCGCTGGACCAGCTGCCCGGGGCTCAATGCCTGGCCGCTGGACAAGTCGATGATCCGTCCCAACTGGGCGTTGGCACGGCCCTCAGTACCCTGCCAGGCCGGCGCGGGTGGCAGGCTCGCCTGGCAACCTCCCAAAGCCAGCACCAGACAGATGGACAGCAGGGGATGGCGCATGGTGCAAGCCTCTTAGCGAGTGATGATCAGCGGATGGCCGCGCTCCGGGTGCGGCTGGACCAGGACATCGATACCGAACACTGCCCGCAGCGCCGTTGGCGTCAGCACCTGTTGCGGCGTGTCCAGGGCATGGCAGCGGCCCTGTTCCAGCAGCAGGATATGGTCACAGTAGCGCGCCGCCAGGTTCAGGTCATGCAGGATGACCAGCACCGCCGCGCCACGGTCGGCGAAGCTGCGCACCGCCTGCAGCGTGGTGTGCTGGTGCAGCGGGTCGAGCGCGGAGGTGGGCTCGTCGAGCAGCAGCGTGGTGCCGGGCTCGCCGGGCCACAGCTGGGCCAGCACCCGCGCCAAGTGCACGCGCTGGCGTTCGCCGCCGGACAGCGCCAGGTAGCTGCGCTCGACCAGATACCCCGCATCCGCCGCCGCCAGCGCCGCATCGACGATCTCCCGGTCACGCTGACGGCCGCTGGCATGGGGCAGTCGACCTAAGCCGACCACCTCCTCGACACTGAATGCAAAGCCCAGGCTGGACACCTGCGGCAACACCGCCAGTCGCCGTGCCCGTTCCTGGCCCGGCCAGCCATCAAGGCTGCGACCATCGAGTTGCACCTGCCCGGCGCTGGGCGCCAGTTCGCCACACAGGGCGCCGAGCAGGCTGCTCTTACCGGCACCGTTAGGCCCGAGCACGCCGAGGACCTGCCCGGGCCGCAGCGTCAGGTTGATGTCGTGCAGCACTTGGCTGCCACCACGCTTGAGAGACAGCCCTCGGACGTCGAGCATCAGCTGCGCACCTTCACCAGTAGGAACAGGAAGAATGGCGCCCCGATGAACGCGGTGACAATGCCGATAGGCAATTCCGCCGGGGCCAGGGCCAGGCGCGCGATCAAGTCGGCGAACAGCAGCAGGGTACCGCCCGCCAGCAACGAGGCCGGTAACAGCACCCGGTGGTCCGGTCCCGCCACCAGCCGCACCAGGTGCGGCACCACCAGGCCAATGAAACCGATCAGGCCGGCGGCGGCAACCGCCGCCCCCACGCCCAGCGCCGTGCAGAACACCAGTTCGCGCTTGAGCCCTTCGACCTCGATGCCCAAGTGACGGGCTTCCGACTCGCCCAATAGCAAGGCGTTGAGTGCCTGCGCCCGGCGCGGCAGCCACAGGGCCACGGCCGCCGCCACCAGCAGCAGGGGCCATAGCCGCTCATAGCTGGCGCCGTTAAGGCTGCCCAGGTTCCAGAACGTCAGGGTGCGCAGCGTGGCATCGTCGGCCAGGTAGGTGAACAGGCCCACCGCTGAGCCGCCGAGCGCGGTCATCGCGATACCGGCCAGGAGCATGGTGGCCACATTGGTCTGGCCGTCACGCCGCCCCAGGCGGTAGACCATCGCCGTCACGCCCAGCCCACCGACGAAGGCGCAGAGCGACAGCAGGTAAGGCGCGAACCAGTCGGGAATGCTCCCCAGCCAACTGCCGCCGACGATCGCCACCGCCGCGCCCAGGGCGGCGCCACTGGCGACGCCGACCAGCCCCGGGTCGGCCAGCGGGTTGCGGAACAGCCCCTGCATCGCCACCCCGGACAACGCCAGCACGGCACCGACCGCCAGCCCCAGCAGGGTGCGCGGCAGGCGGATCTGGCCGAGGATCATCTCGGCCTGCTCCAGGCCTTCGCCGGGCACCGGCAAGCCGACCAGGCGCAGGCCGGCGCGGAGGGTATCGAGCAACGGCAGGCTGACCGGGCCCAGCGCCAGCGACAGCCAGACCGCGAGCAGGCACAGCAACGCCAGGGTAATGAACAACGTACGTGGTCGAACCCGCTGCCTCATGGGTTGAAGCTGGCCTTGGCGGCAGGATAGAAGCTGGCGGCCAGCTCATGCAGGGTGGCCGGCAGGCGTGGGCCCAGGCCGCCGACCAGCAGCGTCGGGTCGAGCGACAGCAGGCGCTTGTCGCGCGCCGCGCGCGAAGTCGCCAGGGCCGGGTTTTCCTTGATCAGTGCCTGCAAGGCCTGCTCGCCGCTGAGGGCTCGGTCGGAGAACACCACCACGTCCGGATTCAGCGCGGCGAGGGCCTCCACCGAGAAGTTCTTGTAGCCCTGGTGATCGGCGAGGTTGCGTCCTCCCGCCTGGCGCAGCACCCAATCCCCGGCGGTACCCTGCCCCGCGATCATCGGCTTGGCGCCGGCATGGCCGACCAGCAGCAGGACACCGGGCGCCTTGTGCCCGGCCTGGGCCTGTTCGACCTCCTTGTGCAGCACCTCCAGTTGCCGACGATAGTCGGAGGCCAGTGCCTCGGCCTTCTTCTCGTCATCCAGCAACGCCCCCAGGTGCTTGAGGTTTTCGTCCACCGCATCAAGCTCAGCCTTGCTGGAGAACAACTCGACTCGTACCCCGGCCTTGCGGATCTGCGCCAATACTGGCGGCGGCCCCATCTCCTCGGTACCCACCAGCACATCGGGGCGCAGGCTGAGGATGCCCTCGGCCGACAACTGGCGCTGGTAGCCGATGCTGGGCAGCGCCTTGAGCGACTCGGGGTGTTGGCTGGTGGTGTCGACACCGACCAGCCGCTGCTCGCCGCCCAGGGCGCTGATCCACTCGCTCAGGGCGCCACCAGCGCTGACCCAGCGCTGCGGCAGCTCGGCGGCCATGGTGTGGGCGGACAGGGCAAGACCGGCGCACAGGGCAATCAAAGCAGCGGGACGGCGCATCATCGGATTCCTTTGCAGAGGGCGGGCAGCACACCTTGTGGCGGGCGGCACAAGTGCGCACCATAGACAGCCTGGCGCGACGAATGCGGGCAATTTGATAATTATTCGCATTGAAGCGTCAAGCCATCCCTTTGTCACACGGCTTAACCGGAAACTCCGCTGCAATGCATTTTCTCTGCGCCTCCAACGACCTCGCCGAGGGCCATAGCCGCGCCTTCAGCGTAGCCGGCGTGCCGCTGTTCGGCGTGCGCCGCCAGGGCGAGGTCCACCTCTACCGCAACCGCTGCCCGCACCGGGGCATCCCGCTGAACTGGGCGGCGGACAGCTTTCTAGACGACAGCGCGAGCCTGATCCAGTGCGCCCATCACGGGGCCCAGTTCCTCATAGAAAGCGGCGAATGCATCACTGGCCCCTGCGCGGGCGAGTGGCTGGAGGCCCTGGACTGCCGGGAAGACAGCCAGGGCATCTGGCTCACGGAGTGAGCAGCACCGGCAGCGGACGGTCGATGACCAGTTGCTGCGCATCCAGGCGGGTGCCGTAGGCCAGTACCTCGACCCCTTGCGCCACGGCGGCGCGCAGGGCCTGGGCATAGGCGGCGTCGATCTCCTCGGCAGGGCGCACGGCCTCGATGCCGGTCAGGTTCACGCAATACAGCTGCACCGCGCGGATCCCCTGGCGCGCCAGGGTGGCCAGCTCGCGCAGGTGCTTGGCACCGCGCTGGGTGACGGCGTCGGGGAAGGCCGCCACCGGCGTGTCGGGGTAACCCAGGGTCACGCTCTTGACCTCGACATAGGCCTTGGCTCCGTCGGCATATTCCAGGTAGAAGTCGATCCGGCTGCGCTCCTCGCCATAGGCCACCTCACGCTTGAGCGTGGTGAAGCCGGCCAGCTCGCCGACCACGCCGGCGCGCAGGGCCTCCTCCACCACGGCGTTCGCGCGCCCGGTATTGACGCAGGCCAGCCGGCCCTGGGGCGTTTCGCTGATTTCCCAGGTACCCGGCAACTTGCGCTTGGGGTCGTTGGAGCGGCTGAACCACACCTGCCCGCCCTCGTGCATGCAATTGAGCATGGAGCCGGTGTTGGGGCAGTGGATGGTGATCTGCTCGCCACTGGCCAGCTCGATGTCGGCCAGGAAGCGTTTGTAACGGCGCAGCAGGCGCGCCTGTTCCAGGGGCGGAAACTGCATCGGTCAGCCCTGCCAGCTCTGCAGGCCACGGGCGATGCGCTGTACCGCCTCTTCCAGGCGCGGCAGGCTCTGGGTGTAGGCGAAACGCACATGATGACCGGCCTGGTGTCGGCCAAAGTCCAGGCCCGGGGTGAACGCCAGGTGCTCGGTTTCCAGGAAATGCCGGCAGAACGCGAAGGCATCGCCGCCAAACGCGCTGATATCGGCATACAGATAGAAGGCCCCTTGGGGTTCCACGGCAATGCCGAAGCCCAGCCCGCGTAAAGCCGGCAGCAGGTAGTCGCGGCGACGGGCGAACTCGGCGCGGCGCTCCTCGAGGATGGCCAGGGTTTGCGGCTCGAAGCAAGCCAGCGCGGCGTGCTGGGCCATGCTCGGGGCACTGATGTAGAGGTTCTGCGCCAGCTTTTCCAGGTCGCCCACCGCCGACGGCGGTGCCACCAGCCAGCCCAGGCGCCAGCCGGTCATGCCGAAATATTTGGAAAAACTGTTGAGGACGAATGCTTCATCGTCCACCTCCAGCACGCTCGGCGCATCCATGCCGTAGGTGAGACCGTGGTAGATCTCGTCCACCACCAGATGCCCATGACGCTCGCGGGTGGCCTTGGAAAGGCTGGCCAGCTCGTCGCGGTCGAGCACCGTGCCGGTCGGGTTGGCCGGCGAGGCGACCAGGGCGCCGACGGTGTCCTTGTCCCAATGGCGATCGACAAGATCGGCGGTCAATTGGTAATTGACGTCCGGCCCCACCGGCACCAGTTGCGCACCGCCTTCGACCAGGCGCAGGAAATGCCGGTTGCACGGATAACCGGGGTCGGCCAGCAGCCAGTGCTTGCCCGGATCGACCAGCAGGCTGCTGGCCAGCAGCAGCGCGCCGGAACCGCCCGGGGTGATGAGCACGCGCTCTGGATCGAGGTCCACACCGTAGCGCTGGCCATAGAACCCGGCGATCGCCTCGCGCAGTTGCGGCAGGCCACGGGCCGCCGTGTAGCGGGTATGCCCGGCGGCCAGGGCGGCCTGGCCGGCGGCGACGATCGGCGCGGCGGTGGTGAAGTCCGGCTCGCCGATCTCGAGGTGGATCACGTCGTGGCCCGCGGCCTGCAGCTCGTTGGCACGGGCCAGCAGGGCCATGACGTGGAAGGGTTCGATGGCGCGACTGCGCGCACTGTGTGGCTGAGCCATGGGCCTTCTCTCAATTGGGTCTAAACTGGTGATTCTACCTGTGCACGCCAACGAACGCGCCGGTGATGCCGCTGTCAAAAGCAGGCATAGGGCGGGGTAGCGCACCCCGGATCTATCTGGTAAGTTCGGCGGCTCGCAGTCGCAGGGCCGGCGGGCGCCGGAGATGGAAGCAGCCTGCGCATTGGATCAGATGAGTGAGAGGCGGTCTATTCATGTCCACCGTAGAAAAGCAAAAAGTCCAGACCATGTACGGTGTCGAACCCTACGTAGAGACCAAGGGTGAGGAGTACATGGGCGAGCTCATGAAGCAGCACTTCACCAAGCTCCTCAACGCCTGGAAAGGCGAGCTGATGGTCAGCGTGGATCGCACCGTGGACCACATGAAGGACGAAGCAGCCAACTTCCCCGACCCGGCGGACCGTGCCAGCCAGGAAGAAGAATTCGCCCTGGAGCTGCGCAACCGCGATCGCGAGCGCAAGCTGATCAAAAAGATCGACAAGACCCTCGACAAGATCAAGGCCGACGAGTACGGCTGGTGCGATTCCTGCGGCATCGAGATCGGCCTGCGCCGCCTCGAAGCCCGTCCGACCGCCGACCTGTGCTTCGACTGCAAGGAAATTGCAGAGAAGAAGGAAAAGACTGTCGGTAAAGGCTGATCCCGGACCCTCGCAGACGGGGCGTATCGGTTGTGGAAGCAGGCTAGCCCGCTTTCTACGACGGGTACGCCCCGTCTTCATTTATATAGCTGTGCAATCCATGAACGACTCCCGCTACATCGGCCGCTTCGCCCCCACCCCCAGCGGCTTCCTGCACTTCGGCTCGCTAGTCGCCGCCCTCGCCTCCTGGCTCGACGCCCGCGCCGTCAACGGTCGCTGGCTGCTGCGCATTGAAGACACCGACCCGCCCCGGGAGATGCCCGGCGCCCGTGACGCGATCCTGCAGACACTGGAGCGCTACGGGCTGGAGTGGGACGACGAGGTGGTGTTCCAGAGCCAGCGTCACGATGCCTATGCCACGGTAGTCGACCGCCTGTTCAACATGGGCCTGGCCTATGCCTGCACCTGCTCGCGCAAGCAGCTGGAAGGCCACAACGGCATCTACCCGGGTTTTTGCCGCAACGCCGGGCACGCCCGCGAAGGCGCGGCGATCCGTCTGCGGGTGCCGGAGCTGATCTACCGATTCAGCGACCGGGTCCAGGGCACGTTCGAGCAACACCTGGGGCGCGAGGTGGGCGACTTCGTCATCCAGCGTCGCGACGGGCTGTATGCCTACCAGCTGGCGGTGGTGCTGGACGATGCCTGGCAGGGTGTCACCGATATCGTGCGCGGAGCCGACCTGCTGGACAACACGCCGCGCCAGCTGTACCTGCAGGAGTTGCTGGGGTTCTCGCAGCCGCGTTACCTGCACATTCCATTGATCGTGCAGCCGGACGGGCACAAGCTGGGCAAGTCGTACCGCTCGCCACCACTGGAGGCGGACCAGGCGACGCCATTGCTGCTGCGCGCCCTGCGGGCATTGGGACAGCAGGCAGATCCGGCACTGGCGGGGGCCAGCCCACGTGAAGTGCTTGCGGCGGCCCGGCAGCAATGGCGGCCGGAGCAAATTGCGCGGCAGATGACGGTGCCCGAGGCGCAATTGCGCTAAAGCAGTACCGGCCCTATTGCGGGGCAAGCCCGCTCCCACGCAGACCACATTGGCATCGTGGGAGCGGGCTTGCCCCGCGATAGGGCCAGAACACGCAATACCAAAATCAAAAGCCCAACAAATTCAACCCCTTGGCGAACCCTACCGATTCCCGCTAGCATCGCCCCAGCCATTTGCGCCAATAATAAGTCCAAGCCCGCAGCGCCCAACCCATCGAGGCCAGCATGTACATCTATCGTTTGGTCCTGCTTCTGGTCGTGGGGATCTATCTGTTCTCCCCGGCCATCATGGACTGGTGGATCGAGCCGACCGGAGCCTGGTACCGCCCCTACCTGCTCTGGCTGATCCTGATCGTCGTCACCTTCATCCTGCAGAGCCAACGAGATGCCGATGAGCTTTAGCCTGACCCAGATGATCCTGATCAGCGCCGCCTACCTGCTGGTGCTGTTCGGCGTGGCCTGGATCAGCGAACGTGGGCTGATCCCGCGCGCGGTCATCCGCCACCCCTTGACCTACACCCTGTCGCTGGGCGTCTATGCCAGTGCCTGGGCCTTCTATGGCTCGGTCGGCCTGGCCTACCAGTACGGCTACGGTTTCCTCGCCTGTTACCTGGGTGTGTCGGGGGCGTTCCTGCTGGCGCCGGTGCTGCTCTACCCGATCCTCAAGATCACCCGCACCTATCAGTTGTCGTCGCTGGCCGACCTGCTGGCGTTTCGCTTTCGCAGCACCTGGGCCGGCGCGCTAACCACCATCTTCATGCTGATCGGCGTGCTGCCGCTGCTGGCCCTGCAGATCCAGGCGGTGGCCGACTCGATCAGCATCCTCACCGGCGAGCCGGTCAAGGCGCGGGTGGCGTTCGCCTTCTGCGTGCTGATCGTGCTGTTCACCATCTTCTTTGGCTCGCGCCATATCGCCACCCGCGAGAAGCACGAAGGCCTGGTGTTCGCCATCGCCTTCGAGTCGGTGATCAAGTTGCTGGCCCTGGGCGGCGTCGGCCTCTACGCGCTGTACGGCGTGTTCGGCGGCCCCCACGGCCTGGAAGTCTGGCTGCTGCAGAACCAGACCGCCCTCGCCGCCCTGCACACGCCACTGCAGGAGGGGCCGTGGCGCACCCTGCTGCTGGTGTTCTTCGCCTCGGCGATCGTCATGCCGCACATGTACCACATGGCCTTCACCGAGAACCTGAGCCCACGCTCGCTGGTCAGCGCCAGCTGGGGCCTGCCGCTGTTCCTGCTGCTGATGAGCCTGGCCGTGCCGCTGGTGCTGTGGGCCGGCCTGCGCCTGGGCGCCAGCACCAACCCCGAGTACTTCACCCTGGGCCTGGGCATCGCCGCCAACAACGAAGCGCTGGCGCTGCTGGCCTATGTCGGCGGGCTGTCGGCCGCCAGCGGGCTGATCATCGTCACCACCCTGGCGCTGTCGGGCATGGCCCTGAACCACCTGGTGCTGCCGCTGTACCAGCCGCCAGCCGAAGGCAACATCTACCGCTGGCTGAAATGGACCCGTCGGGCCCTGATCGTCGCCATCATCACCGCCGGCTTCGTCTTCTACCTGACCCAGAACACCCACCAGAGCCTGGCCAACCTGGGCATCGTCGCCTTCGTCGCCACCTTGCAGTTCCTGCCCGGCGTGCTTTCGGTGCTGTACTGGCCGACCGCCAATCGCCGCGGCTTCATCGCCGGGCTGCTGGCCGGCATGCTGGTGTGGATGGTGACCATGCTGCTGCCACTGCTGGGCAACCTGCAGGGCTTCTACATCCCGCTGCTGGACATGATCTACGTGCTGGACGACACCAGCTGGCACATGGCGGCCATCGCCTCGCTGGCGGCCAACGTCCTGCTGTTCACCCTGATCTCGCTGTTCACCAACGCCAGCAGCGAAGAAGTCAGCGCCGCCGAGGCCTGCGCGGTGGACAACGTGCGTCGCCCGCAGCGCCGCGAGCTGCACGCTGCCTCGCCCCAGGAGTTCGCCACCCAGCTGGCCAAGCCACTGGGCGCCAAGGCCGCGCAGAAGGAGGTCGAGCAGGCCCTGCGCGACCTCTACCTGCCCTTCGACGAACGCCGCCCCTATGCCCTGCGCCGCCTGCGCGACCGCATCGAGGCCAACCTCTCCGGCCTGATGGGCCCGAGCGTGGCCCAGGACATGGTCGAGACCTTCCTGCCCTACAAGTCCGGCAACGAGAACTACGTCACCGAGGACATCCACTTCATCGAGAGCCGCCTCGAGGACTACCACTCACGCCTGACCGGCCTTGCAGCCGAGCTCGACGCCCTGCGCCGCTACCACCGCCAGACCTTGCAGGAACTGCCCATGGGCGTGTGCTCGCTGGCCAAGGACCAGGAGATCCTGATGTGGAACAAGGCCATGGAGGAGCTCACCGGGATCGCCGCCAAGCACGTGGTCGGTTCGCGCTTGGTGACTATCGGCGAACCCTGGCGCGGCCTGCTGCAAGGCTTCATCAACGTGCCCGACGAGCACCTGCACAAGCAGCGGCTGGCACTCGATGGCCAGCCGCGCTGGCTCAACCTGCACAAGGCGGCCATCGACGAGCCGCTGGCCCCGGGCAACAGCGGCCTGGTGCTGCTGGTCGAGGACCTCACCGAGACCCAGGCGCTGGAAGACAAGCTCGTGCACTCCGAGCGCCTGGCCAGCATCGGTCGCCTGGCCGCAGGGGTGGCCCACGAGATCGGCAACCCGATCACCGGCATCGCCTGCCTTGCGCAAAACCTGCGCGAGGAGCGCGAAGGCGACGGCGAGATCATCGAGTTGTCCAGCCAGATTCTCGAACAGACCAAGCGCGTGTCGCGCATCGTCCAGTCGCTGATGAGCTTCGCCCATGCCGGCGGCAGCCAGCAGAACAGCGAGGAGCCGGTGTGCCTGGCCGAAGTCGCGCAGGACGCCATTGGTCTGCTGGCGTTGAACCGGCGCAATTTCGAAGTACAGTTCTTCAACCTCTGCGACCCGCAGCACTGGGTCGAGGGCGACCCGCAGCGCCTGGCCCAGGTACTGATCAACCTGCTTTCCAACGCCCGCGACGCCTCCCCGCCCGGCAGCGCCGTGCGCGTGCGCAGCGAAGTGAACGAACACACCGTCGACCTGATCGTCGAGGACGAAGGCAGCGGCATCCCGAAAAGCATCATGGACCGCCTCTTCGAACCCTTCTTCACCACCAAGGACCCGGGCGAAGGAACCGGACTGGGGCTCGCTCTGGTCTATTCCATCGTGGAAGAGCATTATGGGCAAATCACCATCGACAGCCCGGCCGACATCGAGCGCCAACGTGGTACCCGGATCCGCGTGACCCTGCCCCGGCATGTCGTAGCGACGTCCCCTGAAATTCGAGACCGTCGAGAGAATTGAATCAATGCCGCACATTCTGATCGTCGAAGACGAAACCATCATCCGTTCGGCCCTGCGTCGCCTGCTTGAACGGAACCAGTACCAGGTCAGCGAAGCCGGCTCGGTGCAGGAAGCCCAGGAACGCTTCAGCATTGCCACCTTCGATCTGATCGTCAGCGACCTGCGCCTGCCGGGCGCCCCGGGCACCGAGCTGATCAAGCTCGGCCAGGGCACACCGGTGCTGATCATGACCAGCTACGCCAGCCTGCGCTCGGCGGTGGACTCGATGAAGATGGGCGCGGTGGACTACATCGCCAAGCCCTTCGACCACGACGAGATGCTCCAGGCCGTGGCCCGCATCCTGCGCGACCGACACAACGCCCCGGCCACCGCGCCTGCCGCCGAACCTCGTGCCGGCAACGCCAAGGCCGTCAGCGACAAGGCCGGTAGCGCGGCCGCCAACGGCGAGATCGGCATCATCGGCTCGTGCCCGCCCATGCAGGACATGTACGTCAAGATTCGCAAGGTCGCCCCGACCGACTCCAATGTGCTGATCCAGGGCGAGTCGGGCACCGGCAAGGAGCTGGTCGCCCGCGCCTTGCACAACCTTTCGCGCCGGGCCAAGGCACCGATGATCTCGGTAAACTGCGCGGCGATTCCGGAAACGCTCATCGAATCGGAGCTGTTCGGCCACGAGAAGGGCGCGTTCACCGGTGCCAGCGCCGGGCGCGCGGGCCTGGTCGAGGCCGCCGACGGCGGCACCCTGTTCCTCGACGAGATCGGCGAACTGCCCCTTGAGGCCCAGGCCCGCCTGCTGCGCGTGCTGCAGGAAGGCGAGATCCGCCGGGTCGGTTCGGTGCAGTCGCAGAAGGTCGATGTGCGCCTGATCGCCGCGACCCACCGCGACCTGAAGAACCTGGCCAAGGCCGGGCAGTTCCGCGAAGACCTGTACTACCGCCTGCACGTGATTGCCCTGAAGCTGCCGGCCCTGCGCGAGCGCGGCAGCGACGTCAACGAGATCGCCAATGCCTTCCTCGCCCGCCAGAGCGCGCGCATCGGCCGCGACGACCTGCATTTCTCCCACGAGGCCGAGCAGGCCATCCGTCACTACAGCTGGCCGGGCAACGTGCGCGAACTGGAGAACGCCGTGGAGCGCGCGGTGATCCTTAGCGAGAGCGCGGAAATTTCTGCCGAGCTGCTGGGCATCGACATCGAGCTGAGCGACCTGGAAGACGACGACGTACTGGACAACCTGCCGAGCCTGGCCAGCGCCAACAACGCCAGCCACGAGCCGACCGAGGACCTGTCGCTGGAGGACTACTTCCAGCATTTCGTTCTCGAGCACCAGGACCACATGACCGAGACCGAACTGGCGCGCAAGCTGGGCGTCAGCCGCAAATGCCTGTGGGAGCGCCGCCAGCGCCTGGGCATCCCGCGGCGCAAGAGCAACGCCACCAGCGACAATTGATTCAACGCCGACAGATCGCGGGGAATGCCCGCTCCCACGCCAGCCTTACCTGGTCCGTGGGAGCGGGCATTCCCCGCGATGCGTTTGCGCGGTAACACATCAGTTCCCGCAAAAATCTGTTACCCCACCCTGTCAGGCGTAACATCTCCGAGGCGTAAGGTAACGAAATTTCTACATTTGCCCCGCGCCAAAACCTGCCTGAATCACTGAACCCCCCGATTTCATTGGGTTTTCAAAAGTTGGCACGGCACCTGCTATATATCTGGTACAAGAACAATAACAAGCACTGCAACTCAGAATAAGAACAAGACGAAACGACTCACGCACAATAAGAACAAGACGGCGGAGGCGCAGCTAACTGATTCTTTTGGAGAGGCGTTGTGTTTGGGGCTTGCCCCACGATCAGGCAGAGAACAACAAAAACTGCACTAAAAAGCAGCACCTGAACTGATTGGATCGACAGATCAGCATCAACTCGGCGACCAAAGCAATCCGTTTGCTCTTCACCCCTGGTTTGGGGGTCGTCCACAAGCTTTCAGATTTGTGGACAGGGCATTCAACAAAAACAAGAAGCCCGTAAAAAAACAATAAGAGCACGCAACGACTTGATGGGGAGCTTCGGCTCCCCATGTCGTTTCTCCCCTTCGTATCACCCCCTGCGACACCGCCTACACCATTCCCCCAGTAAATGCTAGAATCCCCGCCCATCATGCGGCCATTCTCCTATCCTTGGCCGATCATTCCTTCAAACAGTGCATCCCATGCTGAAGAAGCTGTTCCAGTCGTTCCGCCCGCCCGTTCGTGGCCAGCACCACAGGCGCACCACGCCTGAAGTGATCAACAAGAGCCAGCACTCGCTGCAGCGCAGCCAGTTCAGCCGCCATGCCGTGAGCATCGTCGAGCGTCTGCAGGCAGCCGGTTACCAGGCCTACCTGGTCGGTGGCTGTGTCCGCGACCTGCTGCTGGGCATCACGCCCAAGGACTTCGACGTCGCCACCAGCGCCACGCCCGAGCAGGTCCGCGCGGAGTTCCGCAACGCCCGCATCATCGGTCGGCGCTTCAAGCTGGTCCACGTGCATTTCGGCCGTGACATCATCGAGGTCGCCACCTTCCGTGCCCCGCACTCGGATGAAGACCAGTCCGATAGCCACCGCTCGTCGCATAACGCCAGCGGCCGCATCCTGCGCGACAACGTATACGGCACCCTGGAAGAAGACGCGCAACGCCGCGACTTCACCATCAACGCCCTGTACTACGATCCGGTCAGCGAGCGCATCCTCGACTACGCCAACGGTGTCCATGACATCCGTAATCGTCTGCTGCGCCTGATCGGCGACCCCACGCACCGCTACCAGGAAGACCCGGTACGCATGCTGCGCGCCGTGCGCTTTGCCGCCAAGCTGGACTTCGGCATCGAGAAGCACACCGTGCAGCCAATCCGCGAGCTGGCGCCCATGCTGCGTGACATTCCGCCGGCACGCCTGTTCGAGGAAAGCCTCAAGCTGTTCCTCAACGGCCAGGGCGCGATCACCTTCGAGATGCTGGTCGACCTGCAACTGTTCGAGCCGCTGTTCCCGGCCAGCAGCCAGGCCCTGGAAGAGCGCCCGACCTACACCCACACCCTGATCAGCCAGGCCCTGAGCAACACCGACCTGCGCGTCAAACAGGGCAAGCCGGTGACCCCGGCGTTTCTCTTCGCCGCCCTGCTCTGGCCGGCCCTGCCGGGACGTGCGCTGTACCTGCAGAGTCAAGGCGTGCCGCCGATCCCGGCCATGAACGGCGCGGCCCACGACCTGATCGCCGAGCAGTGCGCGCGCATTGCCATTCCCAAGCGCTTCACCCTGCCGATCCGCGAGATCTGGGACATGCAGGAGCGCCTGCCACGGCGCAGCGGCAAGCGCGCCGACATGCTACTGGACAACCCGCGCTTCCGCGCCGGCTACGACTTCCTGCTGCTGCGTGAAAGCGCCGGCGAGGAAACCGACGGCCTGGGCGAATGGTGGACCGACTACCAGGACGCCAACGACAGCCAGCGCCGCGACATGATCCGCGAGCTAGGCAGCCGCGACGACGGTGCCGGCGGCACTGCCGGCCCACGCAAGCGCAAGCGCAGCGGCGGCAAACGCAAGCGCGACGACGAGCAGGCCTGGGACTGAGCATGAACACCCGTGCGTTCATCGGCCTGGGCAGCAACCTGGATGAGCCCGCCGAGCAGCTGCGCAGCGCCCTGCAGGCGCTGGACCTGATCGCCGACACCCGCCTGGCGGCGGCCTCGGCGCTCTACACCAGCGACTCGCTGCTGCCCGGCCAGCCGCGCTACACCAATGCCGTGGCGGCCATCGACACGGCCTTGGCGCCGCTGGAGCTGCTCGACGCGCTGCAAGCCATCGAGAACGACCAGGGCCGCGTGCGCCAGGAGCGCTGGGGCCCACGCACCCTCGACCTCGACGTGCTGTTGTTCGGGGAGCAGGTCATCGACGTGCCGCGCCTGCAGGTGCCGCACTATCACATGCATGCCCGCCCCTTTGTGCTGTACCCGCTCGCCGAGCTGGTGCCCGCCGAATTCCGCCTCGCCGACGGTCGCGCACTGGCGCAACTGCTCGAAGATTGTCCGTTCGTCGGCCTGGAACGCCTGTAATTCGGGCGTTTCCGACCGCGGTAACGCCAGTAACACCGGTGCCGTAACAATGCGGTAACACGCCTGGTTGACTTCCCCCACCTCGCTCACGACTATAGGCGTCCCGCGGCGCCACTCTGCCGCAATCACCCATTTAGGCCCGGACGGACCTGTGCCCGAACATCACAGACGATGATGTGCCGCTCCGGAAGATGAATACACGCGTTGTACGCAGTTGTTGTTCACAGCGCCTGAACGAGGATTCCCCTACATGCCTGAAGTAACCCTGACCACCCTGCACGGCCTGAAGGCCAAGGGCGAAAAAATCACCATGCTGACCTGCTACGACGCGACCTTCGCCAAGGTCGCCAGCCAGGCCGGCGTGGAAGTCCTGCTGGTGGGCGACTCCCTGGGGATGGTCCTGCAGGGCCATGACAGCACCCTGCCCGTCACCAACCGCGACATGGCCTACCACACGGCGTGCGTCAAACGCGGCAATGATGGCGCGCTGATCCTCGCCGACCTGCCGTTCATGGCCCATGCCACTCCCGAACAGGCCTTTGCCAACGCCGCCGAACTGATGCGCGCCGGCGCCCACATGCTCAAGATCGAAGGCGCCGCCTGGCTGGCCGAAACCATTCGCCTGCTGGCCGAGCGCGGCGTGCCGGTGTGCGCGCACATGGGCCTGACCCCGCAGACGGTCAATGTGCTGGGGGGCTACAAGGTCCAGGGTCGCCAGGAAGCCCAGGCCCGGCAAATGCGCGCCGACGCCATCGCCCTGGAGCAGGCCGGCGCGGCCATGCTGCTGCTTGAGTGCGTGCCCAGCGAACTGGCGGCGGAAATCACCCAGGCGGTAAGCATTCCGGTGATCGGCATCGGCGCCGGCAGCGCCACCGATGGCCAAGTGCTGGTCCTGCATGACATGCTCGGGCTGTCGCTCAGCGGCCGTGTGCCGAAGTTCGTGAAGAACTTCATGGCCGGCCAGCCGGACATCCAGAGTGCCCTGGCCGCCTATGTCCGTGCGGTCAAGGAAGTCAGTTTCCCAGGCAGCGAACATGGGTTCAGCGCATGAATACCGTCAAGACCGTCCGTGAACTGCGCGCCGCCGTAGCCCGCGCCCGTGGCGAAGGCAAGCGCATCGCCTTCGTGCCGACCATGGGCAACCTGCACAGCGGCCACGCCGCCCTGGTGACCAAGGCCGCCCAGCGCGCCGACTTCGTGGTCGCCAGCATCTTCGTCAACCCGCTGCAGTTCGGCGCCGGCGAGGATCTGGACAAGTACCCCCGCACCCTCGCCGCCGACCAGGAAACACTGCTCCAGGCCGGCTGCCACCTGCTGTTCGCCCCCACCGTCGAGGAGATGTATCCCGACGGCATGGCGGTGCAGACCCGGGTGAGCGTGCCGCAGCTCTCCGAAGGCCTGTGCGGCGCCAGCCGCCCCGGCCACTTCGAAGGCGTGGCGACGGTGGTCAGCAAGCTGTTCAACATGGTCCAGCCGGACTTGGCCGTGTTCGGCGAAAAAGACTTCCAGCAACTGGCGGTGATCCGCGCCATGGTGCGCGACCTGAACATGCCGATCCAGATCATCGGCGAGCCGACCGTGCGCGCCGAGGACGGCCTGGCGCTGTCGTCGCGCAATGGCTACCTGACGCCAGAACAGCGAGCCACCGCCCCGGCGCTGTACCGCACCCTGAACGGCATCGCCGAGGCCCTGCGCCATGGCCAGCGCGATTTCGCGGCGCTGATCGCCGAGGGCCAGGCGCAACTGGAAGCGGCAGGCCTGCGCAAGGACTACCTGGAAGTGCGCCACGCCCTGACGCTGCGCCCGGCGATGATCGACGACCGTGACCTCGTGGTGATCGCGGCGGCGTACCTGGGTAATACCCGTCTGATCGACAACATATACCTGCACCTGGAAGAGCAGACCGCCTGACATCCGCGCGTGGGCGCGGCGAATCGTCGCCCCACGCACGCCAGGTATCCAGGTGGTGACAATTTTTAATCCACACCGTTTGCCTCGCCCCATTCCCGCCTTGGCGCCAATGCCTATAATGTCCAGCTTGCAACCGGCAACGAATGCCGCTGTCCAAGCCTGACCATGCACCAAGGAAACCACCCGCAATGGCGTATTACCGTACCCCCCACGATGTGACGGCGCTGCCCGCCTGGCAGGCGCTTCAGCAACACCGCGACGCCATGCAGGGCTTCAGCATGCGCGAAGCCTTCGCCGCCGACGGCAAGCGCTTCGAGCAGTTCTCCTTGAGCAGCTGCGGCCTGTTCCTCGACTACTCGAAGAACCTGATCACCGAGCAGACCCGTGACCTGCTGGTGAACCTGGCCAAGGAAGTCGACCTGGAAGCGGCCATCAAGTCGATGTTCAGCGGTGAGATCATCAACGCCTCCGAAGGCCGCCCGGTGCTGCATACCGCCCTGCGCCGCCCGGTCGGCGACAAGCTCAGCGTGAACGGCGTCAACGTGATGCCGGAAGTGCACAAGGTACTGAACCAGATCACCGAACTGGTCGGCCGCATCCACGACGGCCTGTGGCGCGGCTACAGCGAAAAACCGATCACCGACGTGGTCAATATTGGCATCGGTGGCTCGTTCCTCGGCCCCGAGCTGGTCTCCGAGGCGCTGCTGCCCTACGCCCAGCGCGGCGTGCGCTGCCACTACCTGGCGAACATCGACGGCAGCGAGTTCCACGAGCTGTCGGCCAACCTGCGCGCCGAGACCACCCTGTTCATCGTCTCGTCGAAGTCTTTCAACACCCTGGAAACCCTGAAGAACGCCCAGGCCGCGCGCACCTGGTACCTCGCCCAGGGCGGTTCGGAGGCAGAGCTGTACCGTCACTTCATCGCCGTGTCGAGCAACAAGGCCGCGGCCGTGGCCTTCGGCATCCGCGAAGAGAACATCTTCCCGATGTGGGACTGGGTCGGCGGCCGCTACTCGCTGTGGTCGGCCATTGGCCTGCCAATCGCCCTGGCCATCGGCACCGCCAACTTCAAGGAACTGCTGTCCGGCGCCTACACCATGGACCAGCACTTCCAGACCGCGCCGTTCGAAAAGAACATGCCGGTGCTGCTGGCCCTGCTGGGCGTGTGGTACGGCAATTTCTGGGGTGCCCAGGCCCATGCGATCCTGCCGTACGACCACTACCTGCGCAACATCACCAAACACCTGCAGCAGCTGGACATGGAATCCAACGGCAAGAGCGTTCTGCAGGACGGCAGCCCGGTGAAGACCGACACTGGCCCGGTGATCTGGGGCGGCGTCGGCTGCAACGGCCAGCACGCCTACCACCAGTTGCTGCACCAGGGCACCCAGCTGATCCCGGCCGACTTCATCGTTCCGGTGGTGAGCTTCAACCCGGTGGCGGACCACCATCAGTGGCTGTACGCCAACTGCCTGTCGCAGAGCCAGGCGCTGATGCTCGGCAAGACCCGCGAGGAAGCCGAGACCGAGCTGCGCGCCAAGGGCCTGAACGAGGCCGATATCGCCAAGCTGGCACCGCACAAGGTGATCCCGGGCAACCGTCCGAGCAACACCCTGGTGGTCGAGCGCATCAGCCCGCGCCGTCTTGGTGCGCTGGTGGCGATGTATGAGCACAAGGTGTTCGTGCAGAGCGTGGTCTGGGGCATCAACGCCTTCGACCAGTGGGGCGTCGAGCTGGGCAAGGAACTGGGCAAGGGTGTCTACCAGCGCCTGGTCGGCGCCCAAGAGGACAACGCCGAGGATGGTTCGACCCAGGGCCTGATCAACTACTTCCGCGGCCGTCACCGCGGCTGATCGACCAGCAAGACCAATCGCGGGGCAAGTCGCATCGGTGCGCCGATGCGACTTGCCCCGCGATGCTTTGCACCCGGGAACACCCCCACCTTCTACACTGTCCATCGAATAAGCCGTTGCAGTCCCTCGCCCCTAACAAGAGCAGGACCACCCGCCATGTTCGATCTCCGCGACTATCCCCAGGCCCTGGCCGTGAGCCAGTCCGCCGCCCTCAGCGACGACGACTACCGCCGCCTCTACCGCCAGTCGGTAGATGCCCCCGACACCTTCTGGGCCGAACAGGCCAGGCGCCTGGACTGGATCAAGCCCTGGTCGAGTGTGCAGCAATGCGACCTGAACACTGGCAGCGCCCGCTGGTTCGACGGCGCCCAGCTGAATGTCAGCCTTAACTGCATCGATCGCCACCTGGCCCAGCGCGGCGAGCAGACCGCCCTGCTCTGGGAGGGCGACGATCCCGCGGACAGCAAGGCCATCAGCTACCGCGAACTGCACCGCCAGGTCTGCCGCCTGGCCAACGCCCTGAAAGCCCGTGGCGTGAAAAAAGGCGACCGGGTTTGCATCTACATGCCGATGATCCCCGAAGCCGCCTACGCCATGCTCGCCTGCACGCGCATCGGCGCCATCCATTCGGTGGTGTTCGGCGGCTTCTCCCCCGACGCACTGCGCGACCGTATCCTCGACGCCGACTGCCGTACAGTGATCACCGCCGACGAAGGCGTGCGTGGCGGCAAGCGCATCCCCCTCAAGCAGAACGTCGACAAGGCCCTTACCAGTTGCCCGGCGGTGAGCAGCGTATTCGTGATCAAGCGCACCGGCGCTGACGTGGCCTGGAGCGAAAGCCGCGACCTCTGGTACCACGAGGTGACGGAAAAAGCCGGTGACGACTGCCCGGCCGAACCGATGAACGCCGAGGACCCGCTGTTCATCCTCTACACCTCGGGCAGTACCGGCAAACCCAAGGGTGTGCTGCACACCACCGCTGGCTACCTGCTGCAGGCGACCATGACCTTCAAGATCGTGTTCGACTACCGTGACGGCGAGGTGTTCTGGTGCACCGCCGACGTCGGCTGGGTCACCGGCCACAGCTATATCGTCTACGGCCCGCTGGCCAATGGCGCGATCTCGCTGATGTTCGAGGGCGTGCCCAACTACCCCGACACCTCGCGCTTCTGGCAGGTGGTCGACAAGCACCGGGTGAACATCTTCTACACCGCGCCCACCGCCCTGCGCGCGCTGATGCGCGAAGGTCCCGAGCCCTTGCAAAGTACCTCGCGCCAGAGCCTGCGCCTGCTCGGCAGTGTCGGTGAGCCGATCAACCCGGAAGCCTGGGAATGGTACTTCGAGGCCGTCGGACAGAAACGCTGCCCCATCGTCGACACCTGGTGGCAGACCGAGACCGGCGGCATCATGCTCACCCCCCTCCCCGGCACGCCAAGGCTCAAGCCGGGCTGCGCCACCCAGCCGATGTTCGGCGTGCAACCGGTACTGCTGGACGACAAAGGCAAGCTGATCGAAGGCCCCGGCGCCGGGCTGCTGGCGATCAAGGCCAGCTGGCCCGGGCAGATCCGTAGCGTCTACGGCGACCACCAGCGCATGGTCGACACCTACTTCAAGCCGATGCCCGGCTACTACTTCACCGGTGACGGAGCCCGCCGCGACGCCGATGGCGACTACTGGATCACCGGGCGCATCGACGACGTGATCAATGTCTCCGGCCACCGTATCGGCACCGCCGAGGTGGAGAGTGCCCTGGTGCTGCACGACAGCGTCGCCGAGGCCGCCGTGGTCGGTTACCCCCATGACCTCAAGGGCCAGGGGGTATACGCCTTCGTCACCCCCATGAACGGCGTCGTGCCGGACGACACGCTCAAGGCCGAACTGCTGGCCCTGGTCAGCAAGGAGATCGGCAGCTTCGCCAAGCCTGAACTGATCCAGTGGGCGCCCGCGCTGCCCAAAACCCGTTCGGGCAAGATCATGCGGCGCATCCTGCGCAAGATCGCCTGCAACGAACTGGACAACCTGGGCGACACGTCCACCCTCGCCGACCCGAGTGTGGTCCAGGGGCTGATCGACAAACGCCTGAATCAGTAAGCAGCTTCACAGGGCGGTCTCTGCCGGCCGCCCTGGGGCGATTTGACATATCGGTAAATCCCGATATTATCGCGTCATGGAACTGCTCGACGTATTCAAGGCACTCTCGAACCGCACACGCCTCGAGATCCTCAAAGGCCTGAAAGACCCGGTGAAACACTTTCCTCCGCAGGACGAAGGTGACGTTCACACCGTGGGTGTCTGTGTGAGCAGTATCCAGGAAGGCGTGGGGTTGTCGCAGTCAACGGTGTCCGACTACCTGGCCACCCTGCAGCGTGCAGGCCTGGTCGAGGTCCGCCGCATTGGCCAGTGGACCTACTACAAGCGCAACGAAACGGCCATCAGCGCGCTCGCGGAGCTGATCGGGAGCGAACTGTAGGGTTTGCTTTTATCTCAATATATCGGTATTTCCCGATATCCCGTTTTAACGAAACCAAGGAGCAATCACCGAGGTGCCTGCCAGGCGCCCAGAACCAGAAAGGCAGTTTGATCCCACTTATTATATCGATATTTCCCGATATCCCTTTTTATCGAAGCGAGGAAACACCATGAAAGCGTTAATACTGGATGCCTTCGGCGGCCCGGATGCGTTCGTCTATCGTGACACCGCCAAACCGGTGCCAAAGGCCGGGCAGGTGCTGGTCCGGGTGCATGCCACCTCCGTCAACCCGCTGGACTACCAGGTCCGCCGCGGCGACTATCCCGACCTGGTGCCGCTGCCGGCCATCACCGGGCACGACGTCTCCGGCGTCGTCGAAGCCGTCGGACCTGGGGTGACGGCGTTCAGCCCCGGTGACGAAGTGTGGTACACCCCGCAGATCTTCGAAGGCGCCGGCAGCTATGCCGAATACCACGTCGCCGCCGAAGGCATCGTCGGCCTGAAGCCGCCGTCGCTGAGCCATCTCGAGGCGGCAAGCCTGAGCCTGGTCGGCGGCACGGCCTGGGAGGCGCTGGTGGTCCGCGCGGCGCTCAGGGTGGGCGAGAGCATCCTGGTGCATGGCGGTGCCGGCGGAGTCGGTCATGTGGCGATCCAGCTGGCCAAGGCCATGGGCGCCAGGGTCTTTACCACGGCGCGCGAAGCGAACGCCGAATTCGTTCGGCGCATGGGCGCCGATGTGGTCATCGACCACGAGCGCCAGGACTATGTCGATGTCATCCTCAAGGAAACCGCTGGCCATGGCGTCGACGTGGTGTTCGACACCATCGGCGGCGATGCCCTGTCTCGCAGCCCGGACGCCTTGGCCCAGTTGGGCCGCGTGGTGTCGATCGTGGACATTGCGCAGCCGCAGAACCTCCTGCAGGCCTGGGGCAAGAACGCGAGCTATCACTTTGTCTTTACCCGCCAGCAGCGCGGCAAGCTTGATGAGCTGAGCGCGCTGGTCGAACGCGGCCAACTGCGGCCACATGTGGGCGCCGTCTACCCCCTGGCCGACGTTGCGCTCGCCCACGCCCGGCTGCAAAGCCCCAACAATGGCCTGCAAGGAAAGATCGCCATTGCGGTCGTGCCTGCGAACACCCCAACCAGCGTTTGACGCCCCCATCACCCAACGAGAACCGCCATGATCTACGAAATCGCCATACTTCCCATCCAGCCGGCACATATCGACAGCTTCAGGCACGCCTTCGCCGAAGTGGCCCCTCTGCTCAGCCGGGCCAATGGGCACATCAGCCACCTGCTCGCGCAAGGGATCGAAGCACCCTATCAATTCAACCTGATCGTGCAGTGGCAATCCCTCGAGGATCACACGCCTGGCTTCGAGGCCAGTGAAGATCACCAGGTCTTCATGGCCCACCTGTCGCCGTATTTTTCCGAGGAGCCCACGGTTTATCATGTCCAGGGTGGCACGTTCGAGACGCGCTCCACCTCAGGCCCGGCTGATGACCGGCTGAACGATAAACGCCTCAATTCATAGACGGCCGCCATGGCGGCCAGCACAGGTCGCCATGGAAGTCCTACGCCGTCGCATCGAAACCCAGGTAATGAGCCTCACCGGGCTGGCCCTCGGCCAGCTCGACCTGGAATCGCCCAAAGGCGATCCCGGCCTGTTCGGCCCACAGAGCATCAGCTGGCGGGTACATGGCGACTTCCCCAGCATGCTGGTGGGCGGGATCAGCGCGTTGATGCTGCAACTGCTGCACCCGCTGGCATTGGCCGGGGTGTGGGATCATTCGAATTTCCGTCAGGACCTGTTAGGACGCCTGCGCCGCACCAGTCAGTTCATCTCCGGCACCACCTTCGGCTCCACCCGCGACGCCGAGTGGCTGATCGACAAGGTCCGCACCATCCACCTCAAGGTTACCGGCACCGCGCCCGACGGCCGCCCCTATGCGGCCAGCGACCCAGACCTGCTGACCTGGGTGCATGTGGCCGAAGTCAGCAGCTTCCTCGCCGCCCACTTGCGCTATCGCAACCCCCGCCTGCCGCGTGCCGAACAGGACGCCTACTACGACGAGATCGCACTGATCGCCGAACGCCTCGGTGCACGTGACGTGCCACGCTCCTGCGCCGAGGTCGACGAGTACCTGCAACGCATGCGCCAGCAACTGCAGTGCGACGCACGCAGCCTGGAGGTGGTGGACATCCTGCTCAAGGCCCCGGCGCCCAGCCGGATGGCGGAACCGGTGGGCAAGCTGATGCTCAAGGCCGGCATCGACCTGCTGCCAGAGTGGGCTTGCGCCATGCTCGGCCTGCACCTGGGCGCGGTCGAACGGCGCATGATCCGCCTGGGCCTGAACAACACCGCCCCGGTACTGCGCTGGGCCATGCGCGACGGTTCGGCGCACCGAGCACGGCGGCGCATGGGCCTCGAATGAGGTATTTTGCTCCGTTCATCGGAACCGATTTAACGTGCCATACTCCAAGCACTCCAGCCTGATACAGACGATGCGACACATGCCCAAAGGATTGACCCGCGCTATCGGCGCACTGCTGGCCCTCGTGGCCCTGTACGGCCTGCTCGGCTTTTTCATTCTTCCAGGTGTCGCCCTGCGCATTGCCAACCAGCAGTTGGCGCAATACGCCACGGTGCCGGCACACCTGCAGCGCATCGAGCTCAACCCGTTCAGCCTTGAGCTGACGCTCTGGGGTCTGCAGATCGGCGAACCCGGCAAGGAGCAGGTCGGCTTCGAACGCCTGTACGCCAACCTCGCCCTCGACAGCCTGTGGACCAAGGCCCTGCGCCTCGACGCCGTGGAACTGGACAAGCCGCGCACCGAGCTGCTGTTCGCCAAGGACGGCAGCCTCAACCTGACCCAGCTGTTCAAGATTCCGCCGAGCGAGCCCAAGCCGGACGAGCCGCCCAGCGATCCGTTCCCGCTGCGCATCGCCAGCATCAAGCTCAGCGAGGGCTACCTGCACTTCCAGGACCTGCGCCCGAGCGAGCCGATCGAGTTCCTCTACGACTCGATGAACCTGGAACTGAAGAACCTCAGCACCCTGCCCGACGACAACGCCGACATGACCCTGGTGGCCAACGGCCCGTCAGGTGGGCGCATCGACTGGAGCGGCACCCTGAGCCTGACGCCGATCACCTCCGAAGGCACCCTCAAGGTCACCGACGGCAAGATGAAGCTGTTCTGGCCTTATGTGCGTGACGCCGTGCCGCTGGTGCTGGAAGACGGCATGGTCAGCCTCGACACCCACTACAAGCTCAACCTCGCCAAGGAAACCGAGTTCCTGCTCGACAACACCTCGGTGCGGGTCGCGCCCTTTGCCATAAAGGCCCCGGACGGTCGCCCGCTGGCACGCCTGGCCAGCCTGGAAGTCAGCGAGACCTCCATCGACCTGGCCAAACAGCTGGTCACCGTCGGCAAGATCCGTAGCGAGAAGCTGGAGACCTGGGCGGCCCTGGAGAAGGACGGCCAGCTCGACTGGCAGAAGCTGTTCGCCAGCCAGCCCGCCAAGGCCACGCCGAAGGAAAAGGCCGAGCCCGCCGCCGCCGAGCCGACCCCTGAAGAGCAGGCCGCCAAGGAGCCGGGCAAGCCCTGGCAGGTCCTGCTCAAGGATGTGCAGGCGCGCAACTACATGGTCCACCTGGCCGACCGTAGCCAGAAGGAGCCCGTGGCCCTGGATGTCGGCCCGCTCAACCTCGACCTGCAGAACTTCGACAGCCTCAACCAGTCACCCTTCACCCTCAAGCTCGACACCGGCGTGGGCAAGCAGGGCAAGCTGCAGGCCGCCGGCCAGGTCAACCTGGCACCGGTCACGGCGAAACTCGACGTGGCCACCCGCGACATCGACCTGCGGGTCGCCCAGGCCTACATCAGCCCGTTCATCCGCCTGGAGCTGCGCAGCGGCATGCTCTCCAGCGACCTCAAGGTCGACCTCAAGAGCACCGAACCACTGGCCTTCAGCATCACCGGCAAGGCCCAGGCCAACCAGCTGCACACCCTGGACACCATCAAGAACCGCGACTTCGTCAAATGGCAGCAGGTCAACGTCGATGGCCTGTCCTACGTGCACGGTGATGCCCTGTCGATCGACAAGGTCACTCTGCTGCAACCCTATGCGCGCTTCATCATCAACGAAGACCGTACCACCAACGTCGACGACCTGCTGATCCCGCAACCCGCGGACAAACCGGCTGCGGCGCCGAGCAAGTCGGCGGCGTCCGGCGGTGGCAAGGAACTGGGCATTCGTATCGGCCAGATCAGCATCAATGACGGTTCGGCCAACTTCGCCGACCTGACCCTTACACCCAACTTCGCCACCGCCGTGCAGCAGCTCAATGGCCAGATCGGCACCATCGACAACCGCAAGCCGCTGCCGGCCAAAGTGGACATCAAGGGCAAGGTGGACCGCTACGCGCCGGTCACCATCAAGGGCGCGCTCAACCCGTTCAACCCGCTGGCCAGCCTGGACATCGCCACCAGCTTCAAGCGTGTCGAGCTGACCACCCTCACCCCCTATTCAGGCAAGTTCGCGGGCATGCGCATCCGCAAGGGCCGGCTGAACCTGGACCTGCACTACCTGATCACCAACGGTCAGCTCAAGGCCGAGAACAAGGTAGTGATCGAGCAATTGCAACTGGGCGAGAAAGTCGACAGCCCGGACGCCGTGGACCTGCCGATCCGCCTGGCGGTGGCGCTGCTCAAGGACACCGAAGGCAGGATCTCCATCGAGCTGCCCGTGTCGGGCGACCTCAACAACCCGCAATTCAGCGTGATGCCGATCGTCTGGCAGACCCTGCGCAACCTGGTGCTGCGCGCGGCACAGGCGCCGTTCAAGCTGCTCGGCGGGCTGGTCTCCGGCGGCGGCGCGCAAGACCTGGGCAACGTCTCTTTCGCGGCGGGCTCCAGCGACCTGACCCCTGATGTGCAGGCCTCCCTCGACAAGCTCGCCTCAGCCCTCAAGGCACGCCCCGAACTGCGCCTGGAGATCGAAGGCACCGCCGCCCAGAGCAGCGACGGCCCGCTGATCGCCCAGCAGCGCCTGGAGCGCGAGTACCAGGCCACCTGGTACAAGATCCTCCAGCGCCGCGGCGACAAGGTACCGGCCAACGCCTCACTGCTGGTGGTGGACGACAGCGACAAGCCGGCAATGCTCGAAGGCATCTACCGTACCCGCTTGAAACAGCAGCCCCCGGCTGAATGGCAGGACCTGAGCCGTGACGAGCGTAGCGCCAAGCTGCGCGAGGCGGTGATCAAGTCCTGGGCGGAAAGTACCGTGCTGCTGCGCAACCTGGGCCAGGAGCGGGCCAGCAGCATCAAGGACTACCTCGTGGATAAGGGCCAGCTGGAAGATGACCGGGTGTACTTCATCGACACCAACCTCGGCCAGGCCGAGAGCGATGGCCGCGTGGTGACGCCGATGCACCTGGATGCCGAGTAAAGCATCTCGACCCAATCGCCCTCATCGACGGCTTGCCGGCGATGAGGGTAGCGCTGGCGATCAATACCATCAGGCCAGCCGTTGCCCCGACACCGCCGGGTGATACAGCGGCTGCACCTTGTTCCCCGCCGGGTCCAGCAAATGGAAGCTGCGCGCCCCATCGCCGTGATTGAACGGGCGATCCAGCAGCGTCACGCCATGGGCCTTGAAGTACTGGTACCAGTCTTCCAGCTCCTCCACGCTGTCGACGATGAAGCCATAGTGGTCCAGTGTCTGCAGCCCATTGGCCGCCCCTGCTCCGCGCCCCAGTGACAAGTTGTCGTTGCCACAGGTCAGGTAGACCAGGTCTTCATTGGCGCGGTTCAGCACCTCCATGCCTAGAACATCCACGTAGAAGCGCTCGCATTCCTCCAGATTGGGGACCAGCAAGGCGATATGACGCAGGCCATTCAGGCGGCCTGGTCGCACAGGTAGTTGGGACATGATCGCGGCTCCTATTTTTGTATACAATTCAGAAAAGAATTTAAAACAAAAGGAGATTCCTGTGTACTGTCTGTTTATCAAGACCCGCGTGAAACCCGGAACTGCCGAGGCCTTCCTCACTGCAATCAAGGCCAACGCCGCCGCTTCGGTGGCTACCGAACCGGGCTGCCTGGTGTTCGATGTGGCCCAGGATCGGGAAAATCCAGATGTGATCTACCTGTACGAGATCTACCAGGACGACGCTGCGTATGAGACCCATACCCAGACCGCGCATTTCCGGGACAGCAGGCCGCTGGTGGAACCGTTGATCGTGGAGCAGGTGTGCTTCGAGAGCGATGTGATCGCACGCAATCCGGTGAACTGAAGCGCGCCTGCATGAGCGCAAGCAAAAGCCCCGGCTAATGCCGGGGCTCTTGCTTGAAGGGGTGGCCAAATCCTTTTGGCCGACGGGACATTCCTTATTCGGACTTCAGGCCATCAGCAGACACGGCCTGCACGCCCTTGATCTTTTTGGCGATGGCAACCGCCATCTCCTTCTGCGCATCGGTAATGGCCACGTCCGAGGACAGGGACACTACGCCTTTGTTGGTTTCGACCTTGATGTCGCTGCCTGGCACGCCTTTCTCGGTCATCAAGTCGGCCTTCACCTTGGTGGTGATCCAGGTGTCGGAAGTAGCTTCCTTGGCTTTGGTCACCTCACCGGCCGCCAGCGTCATCGGGGCCTGGGTGGACTGGGCAGCGAACGCCGCGTTAGCCATGGTCAGGGTCAGAGCGGTGGCAGTAGCGGCAGCAATGGCGAACTTCTTCATGTGGGTCACTCCTGTTTTTTCGAAAGGTCTGCGCCGTGGTTCCTGGCGTCAGGTAGAAGTGATGTTGCAGGGCGTGTGCCAGCTTTTTGATTTTATTTTTTATCTTTTAAATCAATAAGTTAACAATTAACCAATAGATAGCTGGTCGTGCATTTTGCAAGCCCGGGCAAAATCCTGCATGCAAGATGCAAGTCCACAAGACAAAGCCGCAGGCATAAAAAAAGGACCCCGAAGGGTCCTTCCTTTCAGCCTGGGAAGGCTTAGACGCCCGATGCCTTGGCAGCGGCAACGTCCTTGATCGACAGCTTGATACGGCCGCGGTTGTCCACGTCCAGTACCAGCACTTCGACTTCCTGGCCTTCCTTCAGCACGTCGGTGACTTTCTCGACGCGAGCATCGCTCAGCATGGAGATGTGCACCAGGCCGTCCTTGCCCGGCAGAATGTTGACGAAGGCGCCGAAGTCGACAATGCGCTCGACCTTGCCGACGTAGATCTTGCCGATCTCGGCCTCGGCGGTGATGCCCAGGATGCGCTGCTTGGCAGCGTCCGCGGCTTCCTTGGTCTCGCCAAAGATCTTGATCGAGCCATCGTCTTCGATATCGATCGAAGCCTTGGTCTCTTCGCAGATGGCGCGGATGGTGGCGCCGCCCTTGCCGATGACGTCACGGATCTTGTCGGTATCGATCTTCATCGCGATCATGGTCGGGGCGTTGGCCGACAGCTCGGTACGCGACTCGCCGATGATCTGGTTCATCTGGCCGAGGATGTTCAGGCGCGCTTCCAGGGCCTGGCCCAGGGCGATTTCCATGATCTCTTCGGTGATGCCGTTGATCTTGATGTCCATCTGCAGCGCGGTGACGCCTTTGGCGGTACCCGCTACCTTGAAGTCCATGTCGCCCAGGTGGTCTTCGTCACCCAGGATATCGGTCAGGACGGCGAACTTGTCACCTTCCTTGACCAGGCCCATGGCGATACCGGCAACCGGTGCTTTCATCGGCACGCCGGCGTCCATCAGGGCCAGCGAGGCGCCGCAGACCGAAGCCATGGAGCTGGAACCGTTGGACTCGGTGATTTCCGACACCACGCGGATGGTGTACGGGAACACGTCGGCGGCCGGCAGCATGGCCTGGACCGAACGACGGGCCAGACGGCCGTGGCCGATTTCGCGACGACCGGCACCGCCCATGCGGCCACACTCGCCCACCGAGAACGGCGGGAAGTTGTAGTGCAGCATGAAGGGGTCTTTCTTCTCGCCTTCGAGGGTGTCCAGCAACTGGGCGTCACGGGCAGTACCCAGGGTCGCGACGACCAGGGCCTGGGTTTCGCCGCGGGTGAACAGCGCCGAACCGTGGGTCTTCGGCAGAACGCCGACTTCGATGTTCAGCGGACGCACGGTCTTAGTGTCGCGACCGTCGATACGCGGCTTGCCGTTGACGATGTTTTCGCGAACGGTGCGGTATTCGATTTCGCCGAAGATCTCTTTGACTTCGCCGGCCGACGGTTGGCCTTCTTCGCCGGAGAACTTGGCAATGGCTTGGTCACGCAGCTCGCCCAGGCGCGCGTAGCGGTCGGCCTTGACGGTGATGGTGTAGCCCTGGGAAACGGCTTCGCCGAATTCAGCACGGATGGCGTTGAACAGCTCAGTGTTGGCAACGGCAGGTTTCCAGTCCCAGGTTGGCTTGGCAGCTTCGGCAGCCAGCTCTTTGACCGCCTTGATCACGGCCTGGAATTCGTCGTGGGCGAACAGCACGGCGCCCAGCATCTGGTCTTCGGTCAGCTCCTGGGCTTCGGATTCGACCATCAGCACGGCGGACTCGGTACCGGCAACGACCATGTCCAGGCTCGAGGCAGCCAGTTGCTCGTAGGTCGGGTTCAGCAGGTAGCCGGTGCTTTCGTGGAAGGCGACACGGGCGGCGCCGATCGGGCCTTCGAACGGAATGCCGGAGATGGCCAGGGCAGCCGAGGTACCGATCATCGCGGCGATGTCCGGATCGGTCTTCTTGCTGGTGGAAACCACGGTGCAGACGACCTGGACTTCGTTCATGAAGCCTTCAGGGAACAGCGGGCGGATCGGACGGTCGATCAGGCGCGAGGTCAGGGTTTCCTTCTCGGAAGGACGGCCTTCACGCTTGAAGAAACCACCTGGGATCTTGCCGGCGGCGTAGGTCTTTTCCTGGTAGTGCACGGACAGCGGGAAGAAGCCCTTGCCCGGATCAGCCTGCTTGGCACCGACCACGGTCACCAGTACGGTGACATCATTGTCGACGGTGACCAGCACGGCGCCGGTGGCCTGACGGGCAATGCGGCCCGTTTCGAGGGTTACGGTCGATTGACCGAACTGGAATTTCTTGATTACCGGGTTCACGGTTTCCTACCTTCTTCAGTGGCTCTTGGGGGAACTGGTTCTTGCGAATTCTTGGGCAGAACGGGGAATCGGCCCCATTGACCGTCCAGATACAACACGAGGCTGGGAGCCTGGCGCCGGGCGGATGAACCGCACGACGGACCAGGCTGCCAACCTCGCAGATCGCGTGGCGTGTCCAACGCCAGGGTTGCCGGGCAACCCTGCCGATGCATGCGACACGCCATGCAACACCACTGGCCAGGCCGCTATTAGCGACGCAGACCCAGGCGACCGATCAGGGCGCTGTAACGGGTGGTGTCTTTGCCCTTCAGGTAGTCCAGCAGCTTACGACGCTGGTTGACCATACGGATCAGACCACGACGGGAGTGGTGGTCTTTATCGTTGGCCTTGAAGTGGCCTTGCAGCTTGTTGATGTTGGCGGTCAGCAGAGCAACCTGCACTTCCGGGCTACCGGTATCGCCGGCGGCTTGCTGGTATTCGACAACGATCTGAGCTTTTTCTTCGACGCTGAGGGCCATTTGGCTTCTCCTGATAAACGGATCCCGCGAACGGTCTCCAATAGGCCAGGGACAAGTCCCCGTATTAAAAAGAAGAGGTGTGACCGTGCCTAATAACAGCCACCCTCGTATCCACCGGTTTCAGCCGAAGCCTCTGCCCGTGGTTCCGGTCATTCCGACCGAATCAGCCGACGCGGCGCGATGCGCCCGTCTTCGCTCACTTCACCGATACCGATGAAGCGACCATTGTGATCCTGTACCCGAACCATGCCAAACTGCGGCGCGTCCGGCGCACGTACCGCCTGGCCATGCAGCCAGTAGAACGCGCTGTGCTCGGACAGCAGCACCAGTGGCCAGTCCTGCAGCCCGCTGTCCGAAGGCATGAGGAAGCGATCAAGCGCTTCGTTGCCGCCTTCGGCATGGGCTTGCTCGAGTTCCTCGAGCGTCACCGTTTGTGCCAGCTCGAAGGGGCCCGCCTGCGTACGGCGCAGTTCGGCGACATAGGCACCACAGCCCAGCGCCTCACCGATATCCTCCACCAGGGTGCGAATATAGGTGCCTTTGCTGCATCCAACCGACAGGCGCGCACGGGTGCCTTCGCACTCGAGCAACTCCAAGCGGCCAATAGTAACAGAACGCGCCTCGCGCTCCACTACCTCTCCTGCACGTGCCAGCTTGTAGAGCGGCTGGCCATCGCGCTTGAGGGCCGAGTACATCGGCGGCACCTGAAGGATTTCACCCTTGAAACGCGGAATCACGGCCTCGATGTCGGCGCGACCAACGGTTACTTCGCGGGTCTGCAGGACCTCGCCTTCGGCGTCCGCGGTGGTGGTGGTCTGCCCTAGCTGCATGACCGTCTCGTAGCCCTTGTCGGAATCGAGCAGGTACTGGGAGAACTTGGTCGCCTCACCAAAGCACAGTGGCAGCACGCCGGTTGCCAGCGGATCGAGGCTGCCGGTGTGGCCGGCCTTTTCCGCGTTGAGCAACCAACGAACCTTCTGCAGGGCGGCGTTGGAGGTGAATCCCAACGGCTTGTCGAGCAGGATGATGCCGCTGACATTGCGGCGGATACGTTTGACCTGGGCCACCGTTTACTCCTTGGCGTCCAGCTCGTCGGCATCCTTGTGCAGGCGGTCTTCGGCCACCGCACGCTCGATCAGCGCAGACAGGTGGACACCACGGCTGACGCTTTCATCGAAGTGGAAGTGTAACTGTGGCACGCTGCGCAGTTGCATCGAGCGCCCCAAGTGCAGGCGCAGGAAGCTGGCGGCGCTGTTCAGCGCCTTGAGCGACTGCTTCACTGCGTCGGGCGTTTCTTCGCCCATGACGGTGATGAAAACCTTCGCATGACCCAGGTCACGGCTGACGTCGACAGCGGTGATGGTCACCAGACCGACACGCGGGTCTTTGACTTCACGGCGGATCAGTTCTGCCAGCTCACGCTGCATCTGATCGCCGATACGTTGGGTACGGCTGTATTCTTTTGCCATTCTTGCTACCTGTAACGTAAAGCGGCAAACGCCCGGTCAGGCTTAAGCCTGACCGGGCGCTACCTTCAGAGGCGCCGCCAGCCGCCTTGCGACGGGGCCTGCACCCGGCTCGGCCCTTACAGGGTGCGAGCCACCTGGACTTTCTCGAAGACTTCGATCTTGTCGCCGACCTTGACGTCGTTGTAGCTCTTGACGCCAATACCACACTCCATGCCGTTACGCACTTCGGAGGCGTCGTCCTTGAAGCGACGCAGCGATTCCAGCTCGCCTTCGAAGATCACCACGTCATCGCGCAGTACGCGGATCGGACGGTTGCGGTACACGGTACCCTCGATGACCATACAGCCGGCGATGGCGCCGAACTTCGGCGAACGGAACACGTCACGCACTTCGGCCACACCCAGGATGTTCTCGCGAACATCGCTGCCGAGCATGCCGGTCAGGGCCTTCTTGACGTCTTCGATGATGTCGTAGATCACGTTGTAGTAACGCATATCCAGACCTTCCTGCTCGACGATCTTGCGCGCACCGGCATCGGCACGCACGTTGAAGCCGAACAGCACCGCGTTCGAGGCCAGTGCCAGGTTGGCGTCGCTCTCGGTGATACCACCGACGCCGCCACCAATGACGCGTACCTGAACTTCGTCATTGCCCAGGCTGCCGAGCGAACCCTGCAGCGCTTCGAGGGAACCACGCACATCGGTCTTGAGGACGATGTTGAGGGTCTTCTTCTCTTCCTGACCCATGGTCTCGAAGATGTTTTCCAGCTTGCCGGCGTGAGCACGGGCCAGCTTGACCTCGCGGAACTTGCCTTGACGGAACAGCGCAACTTCACGCGCTTTCTTCTCGTCAGCAACCACCGACATCTCTTCGCCTGCGTCCGGTGTGCCGTCCAGGCCAAGGATCTCGACCGGGATCGACGGGCCGGCTTCCTTCACAGGCTTGCCGTTCTCGTCGAGCATGGCACGTACGCGGCCATAGTTGGAACCGACCAGGACCATGTCGCCCTGACGCAGGGTACCGTCCTGAACCAGGATGGTGGCCACCGGGCCGCGGCCCTTGTCCAGACGCGACTCGACCACGACACCACGACCAGGAGCGGTCGGAGTGGCCTTGAGTTCGAGGATCTCGGCCTGCAGCAGGACAGCTTCGAGCAGTTCGTCGACGCCGGTACCCATCTTCGCCGAAACCTTGACGAACGGCGTGTCACCACCCCAGTCCTCGGAGGTCACGCCTTCGACCGACAGCTCGTTACGGATGCGATCGAGGTCGGCACCCGGCTTGTCGATCTTGTTCACGGCGACAACCAGCGGAACGCCAGCCGCTTTCGCGTGCTGCACGGCTTCGCGGGTCTGCGGCATCACGCCGTCGTCCGCCGCCACCACCAGGATGACGATGTCGGTCGCCTTGGCACCCCGTGCACGCATCTGGGTAAACGCAGCGTGGCCCGGGGTGTCGAGGAAGGTGACCATGCCACGGTCGGTTTCGACGTGGTAGGCACCGATGTGCTGGGTAATACCACCGGCTTCGCCGGCGGCAACCTTGGCACGACGGATATAGTCGAGCAGCGAGGTCTTACCGTGGTCAACGTGACCCATGACGGTCACGACCGGCGCACGCGATGTGGTCTCGCCTTCGAACTTCAGCGATTCGGCCAGGGAATCTTCCAGGGCCGTGTCGCTGACCAGGGTGACCTTGTGGCCCAGCTCTTCGGCGACCAGCTGAGCGGTCTCCTGATCGAGCACCTGGTTGATGGTGACCGGAGTACCCAGCTTGAACATGAACTTGACGACTTCAGCGGCCTTGACCGACATCTGTTGCGCCAGTTCCGAGACGGTGATGGTCTCGCCGATGGTCACGTCACGAATGACTGGACCGGTCGGGTTCTGGAAGCCGTGCTGGTTGCGCTTCTTGCCTTTGCCCTTGCCGCCGCGACCACGACGGAAACCATCGCTCTCTTCGTCGGTGGTGCGTGGCGCTGCACGTGGAGTCGGAGCCTTTTCCTTCTCCTTGACCTTGACCTTGACCGACATGCGCGGCGCTTCGCCACGACCGGCCGCAGCCGGGCCACCACCGCGACGATCGTCATCGCGGGTACGGCTTTCGTTACGACGGGTCTCGTCCTTCTTGCGCTCGGCGGCACGAGCGGCGGCGTCTTCGGACACCGGCGCGTTGGCCATTACCGGGGCTGCAACAGGTGCAGGCTCGGCCTTGGCCACTGGTGCAGCGGCCGGGGCCTCGGCAGCCTGACGGCGGGCCTGCTCCTCGTTGCGCTGGCGCACTTCGGCTTCAACCTTTTCGCGCGCGGCGTTTTCGGCGGCGCGGCGCTCTTCCTGCTCACGCTTCTGCTCAGCCTGGATTTCCTCCGGGCTGCGCTGCACGAATACTTTCTTCTTGCGTACTTCTACGCTGATGCTCTTGCTACCAGCGACACGCAGAGTGCTGGTGGTCTTGCGCTGCAAGGTGATCTTGCGCGGCTCTTCCGCCTTGCTCTTGTGGCTGCTCTTCAAATGAGTCAGCAGGGTCTGCTTCTCATTGTCGGTCACTACCTGACCGGCGTCGGTGTGCGGCAGACCTGCCTCACGCATCTGCTGCAGCAGGCGCTCTACCGGTGCCTCGACCTCTTGGGCCAGTTCTTTCACCGTGACTTGCGTCATGCACTTCTCTCCTCAGGCCGCGCCTAATTACTCGAACCAGTGGGCTCGGGCGGCCATGATCAACTTGCCGGCACGCTCTTCGTCGATGCCGTCGATGTCGAGCAGGTCGTCAATCGACTGCTCGGCCAGGTCTTCGCGGTTAACCACGCCGCGCACCGCCAGTTCCGCCGCCAGGTCCTTGTCCATGCCCTCAAGGGAGAGCAGGTCGTCGGCCGGATGGGCGTCTGCCAGTTTTTCTTCGGTAGCGATGGCTTTGGTCAACAAACGGTCCTTGGCACGAGCGCGCAGCTCATTGACGATATCTTCGTCAAAGCCATCGATGTTGAGCATTTCTTCCAACGGTACGTAGGCAATTTCTTCGAGGCTGGTGAAGCCTTCGTCGACCAGCACCTGTGCCAGCTCTTCGTCGACTTCCAGTTCCTCAATGAAGTTACGCAGGATGTCGCCTGTCTCAGCCTGTTGCTTGGCCTGGATGTCCTTCTCGGTCATCACGTTCAGGGTCCATGCAGTCAGCTGGCTCGCCAGACGGACGTTCTGGCCGCCACGTCCGATGGCCTGAGCCAGGTTGTCCTCGGCCACGGCGATATCCATCGCATGGGCGTCCTCGTCAACGATGATCGCAGCAACCTCTGCTGGCGACATGGCGTTGATGACGAACTGCGCCGGGTTCTCGTCCCACAGGACGATATCCACACGCTCGCCACCCAGCTCGCCGGATACGGCCTGGACACGCGAACCACGCATGCCGATGCAGGCGCCTTGCGGGTCGATGCGCTTGTCCTTGGAGCGGACGGCGATCTTGGCGCGCGATCCCGGATCACGGGAGGCGGCCATGACTTCGATGAGGCCTTCGGCGATTTCCGGCACTTCGATGCGGAACAGCTCGATCAGCATCTGCGGCGCAGTGCGCGACAGGATCAGCTGAGGACCACGGTTCTCGGTGCGGATTTCCTTGAGCAACGCACGCAGGCGCACGCCGACACGGAAGGTCTCACGGGGAATGATGTCTTCGCGGGCCAGCAGCGCCTCGGCGTTGTTGCCCAGGTCGACGATGACGTTGTCGCGGGTGACCTTCTTCACGGTACCGGAGATGATCTCGCCCACGCGCTCGCGGTAAGCGTCGACCACCTGGGCGCGCTCGGCCTCGCGGACCTTCTGCACGATGACCTGCTTGGCGGTCTGGGCGGCGATGCGGCCGAACTCGATCGACTCGATCTTCTCTTCGATCACGTCACCGATCTTGGCGTCCGGGTGCGTGTCCTGGATCTTTTCCAGCCAGGTCTCGATCGCCGGATCGTCCAGGTCGTTCTCGTCGACCACGGTCCAGCGGCGGAAGGTCTCGTAGCTACCGGTGTGGCGGTTGATTTCCACACGCAGGTCGACTTCGTCCTCAAAACGTTTCTTGGTTGCAGTGGCCAGGGCCACTTCCAGCGCCTCGAAAATGACGCCGGGCGGTACACCCTTTTCGTTGGATACCGATTCAACAACCAGCAGTACTTCTTTGCTCATCGTACGCCTCGCCTTGCGCAAGCCATTGGCCCCGGGTGTTTCGCCGGGTCCGGCACGTCTCAGTCAAAACTGGGAATAATATTGGCCTTGTCGATCGAGTCGATCGGCAACAGGAACTCGTGCTGGTCCACCTGGACCACCACATCCTGCTCCTCCACACCGCGGAGAAGGCCCTGGAAGTTACGACGGCCCTCGAAGGGCGTACGCAGCTTGATCTTCACCTGCTCGCCGGCATGCGCAGCAAACTGTTCCAGAGTGAACAGCGGGCGGTCCATGCCTGGAGAGGACACCTCGAGGGTATATTCAGAGCTGATCGGATCTTCCACATCGAGAATGGCGCTGGCCTGACGGCTGACGGCTTCGCAGTCGTCCACCAGGATCCCGTCTTCTTTGTCGATGTAGATACGCAGTACCGAATGCTTGCCTTGGGAGACGTATTCGATCCCCCAGCATTGGTAGCCCAGGCCCTCGACAACCGGGGCCAACAAGGCCTGCAACTGTTCTAGCTTGCTCGACACCTGAACCCCCTCGTGCATGCTGTGCAAATAAAAAATGGGCGAAGCGCCCATCCCTGAAAGCGCCGTTGGACAACGGCGCCGAAAACTGTTCGGCTAGCAAAAAGCCCCTGAAAAGGGGCTCTGCTGAAGCTGGTTGCGGGGGCTGGATTTGAACCAACGACCTTCGGGTTATGAGCCCGACGAGCTACCAAGCTGCTCCACCCCGCGACAAAGCTGGGGCGAAAGTATAAGACTGAACCCTTTGCCGGGTCAATCCGACCTCCACCTGCAAGAAAGCCCGCTAAAGCGGGCTCTCATGCTTCAATTGGTACCGAGAAGGGGACTCGAACCCCTACACCCTATGGGCACAACCACCTCAAGGTTGCGTGTCTACCAATTCCACCACCTCGGCAATACTACTTCTTGAAACCCGTTACTGCTGCTCTTTGGCTGGAGGAGGTACGTCACCAGAGTTGGTGGTTTCGCTCTTCTGCTGCTGGAGCACCGGTACATCATCATTGACTGCCGGCTTTGGCTCTTTGACTTCCAGCACTGCTGGATCTGGCAGACCAGCTTGAGTCAGCTGGTGAGCCTGCTGCTTGGCGAAATATCCTAACCCAAGTGCAGTCAAAAAGAAAGTGGCAGCAAGTATAGCAGTAACTTTACTCAAAAAGGTAGCGGAACCTTGGCTTCCGAACACAGTATTTGAAGCACCTGCGCCGAAAGATGCACCTGCTTCCGCACCTTTACCCTGTTGCAGCAGCACCATTACAACCAGTGCCAACGCTGCCAACAGATGAAAAACAACTACGACTGTTTCCAGCATTTGTTCAGTTTCCTGCGGCGCGACAAATTGCACCGAATTCGTCTGCGTTCAGGGACGCTCCACCAATGAGCCCCCCATCGATATCCGGCATGCCGAACAGTTCAGCCGCATTGGCCGCCTTCACGCTGCCGCCGTAGAGAAGTTGCACGTTTTCTGCAACTTCGGCGTCCTTCGCCGCCAACTGCTTGCGGATGGCTGCATGCACATCCTGGGCTTGCTGTGGCGAGGCCGTCAAACCAGTACCAATGGCCCAAACAGGCTCATAGGCAATAACTGCATTGGCGAAAGCCTTGATACCGAACACGTCGATAACACTGCTTAGTTGACGCCCTACAACTTCAAGCGTCTCACCTGCCTCGCGCTCTGCAAGAGTTTCCCCTATACATAGCACTGGCGTCAAACCACTTTTCTGAGCGGCTGCAAACTTCTGATTCAGCACTTCATCGCTTTCACCAATAATCTGGCGACGCTCGGAATGCCCAATCAATACATATTTGCAACCGACTTCAGCCAACTGACTCGGTGCAACTTCGCCGGTCAGCGCGCCTTGCTCAGATTGTACCGCAGAATTCTGTGCGCCTACGTTGATTCCTTTTCCCTCCAAGCCATCAATCACTTGATTGATGAACAGGGATGGCGGAAACACCGCGACTTCCACTCCGCTCGGCATGGACAACTTGCCCAAGCCCTGGGTCAGCTCTACGACGCTGGCGCGGGTACCGTGCATCTTCCAGTTACCAGCTACCATGGGGCGACGCATGCTTTACCTCGTCGGTCAAAGTGGGCGCAGATCTTACCCAACCCGATCTGCGCTGGCAAGCCTATTTCAGGCACAAACTTCTTCGACCAGCTTGGCCAGGGCCTCGGCATGGCCACGTACCTGGTTTTCATCGTCGCCCTCGACCATCACCCGCACCAGCGGTTCGGTACCGGACTTGCGCAGCAGCACCCGCCCACGACCGGCCATGGCCTCGGTGGCCTTGGCACTGGCTTCCTTGACCAGGGGGTTTTCCAGCGGGTCGTTCTTGCCCGCCGCGAAGCGCACGTTGATCAGCACCTGCGGGCACTTGCGCACGGCCTGTCGGGCCTGGGCAAGGTTTTCGCCACGGCGCTTGAGCGCCATCAGCACCTGCAGCGCGGCGATGATCGCATCACCGGTGGTGGTGTGGCTGCCACACACGACATGACCGGAGTTTTCGCCACCCAGCAGCCACTCGCGCTCGAGCAGTTCGGCCATGACGTAGCGGTCGCCCACCTTGGCCCGCACGAACGGGATGTCCAGTTCCTTGAACGCCAGCTCCAGGCCCAGGTTGCTCATCAGGGTGCCGACCACGCCGCCTTGAAGCTTGCCGCGCTCCTGCATGTCGCGACCGATGATGAACAGCAGTTCGTCACCGTCGACGATGGCGCCGGTGTGATCGACCATCAGCACGCGGTCGCCGTCGCCATCGAAGGCGATGCCGATATCCGCATGGCCAACCAGGACCGCCGCCTGCAGCGACTCGATATGGGTCGAACCGCAGTTCTCGTTGATGTTCAGGCCATCCGGGGCGGCGTGCAGCACGGTGACGTCAGCCCCCAGCTCACGGAACACGCTCGGCGCGACCTTGTAGGTGGCGCCATGGGCGCAGTCCACGACGATCTTCAAGCCTTCGAAGCTGGTGCTGCTGGGCACGCTGCTCTTGCAGAACTCGATGTAGCGCCCCGCCGCGTCGTTGATGCGCGAGACCTTGCCCAGCTTGCCGGACTCGACGACATTCATCGGCTGGTCGAGCAACTCCTCGATCATCAGTTCGACTTCGTCCGGCAACTTGGTGCCGGCACCGGAGAAGAACTTGATACCGTTGTCGTCATGGGGGTTGTGCGAAGCACTGATGACGATGCCGGCTTCGGCGTGAAAAGTGCGAGTCAGGTAGGCGATGGCCGGCGTCGGCATCGGGCCGAGCAGCATCACATCGGCACCGGCGGCGGACAGGCCCGCCTCGAGCGCGGATTCGAACATGTAGCCGGAGATCCGCGTGTCCTTGCCCACCAGTACCCGGCAGTTGCCCTGCTTGCGGAAGGCCATGCCGGCGGCCCAGCCGAGTTTCAGCATGAAATCAGGGGTGATGGGGAATTGGCCGACGCGACCGCGGATACCATCGGTACCAAAGTATTTTCTGCTCATAGTGACTCCAATGTTCTTATTCGGCGCTCTGGACCGCGGCGATCATGCGCACGACATCGACGGTTTCGGCGACGTCATGTACCCGCAGGATGCTCGCGCCCTTGGTCATGGCCAGGGCGGCCAGGGCCAGACTGCCATAGAGCCGCTCACCGACCGGACGGCCCAGCGCGAGACCGATCATGCTCTTGCGCGAAACGCCCACCAGCAGCGGGCGCCCCAGGCGATAGAGCGCTTCCATGTGTTTGAAAAGGCTCAGATTGTGCTCAAGGGTCTTGGCAAAGCCGAACCCTGGATCGAGGATGATGCGCTCAGCCCCGATGCCGGCCGCCGCGCAGGCGGCCATACGCTGCTCAAGATAGCGCGTTACATCAGCTGTCACATCCTCGTACTGCGGATTGTCCTGCATGTTGCCCGGCTCGCCACGCATGTGCATCAGGCACACCGGCAGTCCGGTATCGGCCGCCGCATCGAGCGCGCCGTCACGCTCCAGGGCGCGCACATCGTTGATCAGCCCTGCACCAAGGCGGGCCGTCTCGCGCATGACCGAGGGCGTCGAGGTATCGACCGAGATGATCACGTCGAGCCGACTGCTGATCGCCTCGACAATTGGCGCCACGCGCTCCAGTTCCTCGATAGGCGAGACGGCGCGAGCCCCAGGACGGGTAGACTCCCCGCCCACGTCGATCAGGGTCGCACCGGCCGCAACCATCTCCTCGGCATGGCGCAAGGCCGCATCGCGCTGGCTGAAGCGCCCACCATCGGAGAACGAGTCTGGGGTGACATTGAGGATACCCATGACATGGGCACGGGACAAATCAAGAACCCGGTTGCCGCAAGGCAACCGGGTCGGGTACTGCGTCAAGCTCATAGATACCCTTAGTGTTGAGCCGCTGGACCGCCGATCGGCGACTCCGGACGATCATCCTGGGAAGCCTGGTTGCCGGAGGTTCCGGAATCATTGTCCCAGTCACGTGGCTCGCGCGGGGTACGGCCAGCCATGATGTCGTCGATCTGGTCGGCATCGATGGTTTCGTACTTCATCAAGGCCTCGGCCATGGCGTCGAGCTTGTCGCGGTTGTCGGTAAGGATCTGCTTGGCCGTGGCGTAGCACTGATCGATGATGCTGCGCACTTCGGAGTCGATCATCTTGGCGGTTTCGCCCGAGACGCTGGCATGCTGGCTCGCCGCGCTGCGACCGAGGAATACCTCGCCCTCCTCTTCGGCGTACATCAGCGGGCCGAGTTTCTCGGACAGGCCCCACTTGGTGACCATGTTCCGGGCGATCTGGCTGGCGCGCATGATGTCGTTGGAGGCCCCGGTGGTAACACCGTCGAAGCCCAGGGTCATCTCTTCGGCGATACGGCCACCGTACAGCGAGCAGATCTGGCTGATCAGCGCACGTTTGGACAGGCTGTAGCGGTCTTCTTCCGGCAGGAACATGGTCACGCCCAGGGCGCGGCCACGGGGAATGATCGAGACCTTGTAGACCGGGTCGTGCTCGGGAACGACGCGACCGACGATGGCGTGGCCCGCCTCGTGATACGCGGTGTTCTGCTTCTCTTTCTCGGACATGACCATGGTCTTGCGCTCGGCGCCCATCATGATCTTGTCTTTGGCCAGTTCGAACTCCTTCATCTCGACCAGGCGCTTGCTGGCACGGGCGGCGAACAGCGACGCCTCGTTGACCAGGTTGGCCAGGTCGGCACCGGAGAAGCCCGGGGTACCACGGGCAATGACCGCCGCATTGACGTTCTCGCCAACCGGGACCTTGCGCATATGCACCTTGAGGATCTGCTCACGACCGCGAATGTCCGGCAGGCCAACCACCACCTGGCGGTCGAAGCGACCGGGACGCAGCAGCGCCGGGTCGAGCACGTCAGGACGGTTGGTGGCTGCAATGACGATGATGCCATCGTTCATCTCGAAGCCGTCCATCTCGACCAGCAACTGGTTCAGGGTCTGCTCGCGCTCATCGTGACCGCCACCCATGCCGGCGCCACGATGACGACCGACAGCGTCGATCTCGTCGATGAAGATGATGCACGGCGCGTGCTTCTTGGCCTGTTCGAACATATCGCGAACACGACTGGCGCCCACGCCGACGAACATCTCGACGAAGTCGGAACCGGAAATGGTGAAGAACGGCACCTTGGCTTCACCGGCAATGGCCTTGGCCAGCAGGGTTTTACCGGTACCCGGCGGGCCGACCATCAGCACGCCGCGAGGGATACGACCACCCAGGCGCTGGAACTTGCCCGGATCGCGCAGGAATTCGACCAGTTCGCCAACCTCTTCCTTGGCCTCGTCGCAGCCGGCGACGTCAGCCAGAGTGGTTTTCACCTGGTCTTCGGACAGCAGGCGCGCCTTGCTCTTGCCGAAGCTCATTGGCCCGCCCTTGCCACCGGCACCGCCCTGCATCTGGCGCATGAAGAACATGAACACGGCGATGATCACCAGGATCGGGAAGCTCGCAACCAGCAACTGGGTCCAGATGCTCTGTTGTTCAGGTTGCTTGCCCTCGACGGTGACGTGGTTGTCGACCAGGTCTCCGATCAAGCCGTTGTCGGTAATCGCCGGGCGTACGGTCTTGAAGTTGTCGCCGTCAGTGCGCTTGCCGGTAATGATATAGCCGTCGACGGTCACCCGCTCAACCTTGCCATCCTTGACCTGCTGGATGAAGTCGGAATAGTTGAGGGTCTGCGGCTCGTTAGGGCTGGAGAAGTTGTTCATCACCGTCACCAGGACGGCGGCGATGATCAACCACAGGATCAGATTCTTTGCCATGTCGTTCAATTCGCTACCCTCTGAGGCCGGCGCACGACGCAGCCGTGCCTCGCATGATATTCATCGCCCTAACTTACTACATTACCCACGCATCCGCAGGCACCGTCTGTAACCCTTTGTGAAAGCTAGACTACACGAAGTTCGGACGATCCAGTCGGGACGGCCGATTGGAAATAACTATCGGCAACCCCGCAACACGCCTTTCATGCGCCCTTGAAACCCTTGCCCAGCAGGTACTGTTCACGGGAACGGTCTCGCGAGGAGGACGGCTTGCGCATCTGCACCTTGTCGAACTTGCTGCGCACGTCCTTGAGGTACATGTCGAAGCCTTCGCCCTGGAAGATCTTGATCAGGAAATCTCCGCCGGGCTTGAGCACACGGGTCGCAAGATCCAGGGCCAGTTCACAGAGGAACATGGCGCGCGGCATGTCCACTGCAGGCGTACCACTCATATTGGGGGCCATATCGGAAATCACAAGGTCGACGTGCGAATCGCCGACCGCCTGCAGGATTTGTTGCAGCACTTCGTCTTGGGTGAAATCGCCCTGGATGAAGGTAACGTCGGGGATCGAATCCATTTCCAGTATGTCCGAGGCGATCAGGCGGCCCTGCCCGCCAATCAGACGACTGGTTACCTGCGACCAGCCACCGGGAGCCGCACCGAGGTCGATCACGCTCATGCCCGGACGGATCAGGCGGTCTTTCTCCTGGATCTCCAGCAGCTTGTAGCTCGCGCGCGAGCGGTAGCCATCCTTCTGCGCCTGCTTGACGAAAGGATCGTTGAAATGTTCACGCAGCCAGTTTGCGCTGCTTTTGGAACGTTGTACCACGGGGCACCTCGATGATATGCGTCGTGTTTGACTGGGCGGAGCCACAGGCCCTCGGGTAAAATGCCCGTCAATTTTACAGAATCAGACGAAAAGGGTCAGATTATGCCGCTCAATAACGAGCAGAAGAAGCAATACAAGTCCATTGGTCACGACCTGAAGCCGGTCCTGATCGTTGCTGGCAACGGTTTGAATGAAGGCGTGATCGCCGAACTGGAGCGCGCCCTGGTCGACCATGAGCTGATCAAGGTCGAGATTCGCTCGGAAGATCGCGAGGAACGCGCCGAGACCATCGCCGAACTGTGCAAGGCCGGCCGCGCCGAACTGGTGCAGACCATCGGCAAGAAAGCGCTGATCTACCGCAAGAACCCACAGCCGAACAAGCAGCTGTCCAACATCCACCGTTACAAGTAACGGTAGCAGGGCTGCTGCGCAGCCCTTTCGCGACACAAGGCCGCTCCCACAGGGGACTGCACCGACCTACGGCGCAGCGCAATCCCTGCGGGAGCGGCCTTGCGTCGCGAAAGGGCCGCAAAGCGGCCCCGGCGATATTGAGTCGCTTACCGCCGCGCCCTGACCGGGACCGGCTGGGCCACCAGCACGATGCCGGAGAAGCCCAGCACCAGGAAGCAGAACATCTGCCAACGCTCGCCCACGGAGATCCCGTAGCGCAGCGTGTAGTAGCTGACGCAGGCGCCGAAGCCGAGCAGCAGCATCTGGCCGCGGAACTGCCGCCACCAGGCCGCCAGGCCATCCACCCTCGCCAGCACTGCCAACTGGGTCAACAACCCGAGCATGGCCACGCCAATCAACCAGCGGTCGATCTGCGCAGCCACGTCGTGCACCAGCAAAGGCGCCAGGCCACTGACCTTGAGCGCCGGCACCAGCCCCACGTGGAACACCCACAGGCCGCCGACCCAGAACACCTGGGCCAGCTGCCAGAGGATCCCCTCGAGGGATGGCGCCCGCAGGCGCCGGTCAGATGTGCTTGACTTCGACAATCTCGTACTCGACCGTGCCACTTGGCGTCTTGACGACGACAGTATCACCTTCTTCCTTGCCGATGATGGCGCGGGCGATCGGCGCACCGCTGGAGAGCTTGCCCTGCTTCACGTCGGCTTCGTCTTCGCCGACGATCTGGTAGGTCACCTCTTCATCGGTCTCGGTGTTCGCCAGCACCACGGTGGTGCCGAAAATCACCTTGCCGGTGTGGGCGATGGTGGTGACGTCGATCACCACCGAGTTCTGCAGACGGCCTTCGATATCGCGGATACGCGCCTCGACCATGCCCTGCTCCTCACGGGCGGCGTGGTATTCGGCGTTTTCCTTGAGATCGCCCAGCTCGCGAGCCTCGCCGATCGCCTGGCTCAGGCGTGGGCGCTCGGTTTTGCTCAGGAACAGATGCTCTTCCTCCAGGGCGCGAGCGCCCTGGACGGTCATCGGGTATTTGGTAATGCTCATGCTTTGAGTCCTGCATGCAGATCCTGCAGGCGACGAACGGTCTTTTCCGGACCGAATTTCAGCGCCTCGCAGATGGCTTCACCGGCCGCAATGGTGGTGGTGCAGTAGATCTTGTGCTGCAACGCATTGCGACGAATCGAGTAGGAGTCAGCGATCGACTGGCGACCTTCGGTGGTGTTGATGATCAGCGACACTTCGTCGTTCTTGATCATGTCGACCACGTGCGGACGCCCCTCGGTCACCTTGTTCACGCGACGCACTTTCAGGCCGGCCGCTTCGATTACCTTGGCGGTGCCGGCAGTGGCGACCACTTCGAAGCCCAGGGCGATCAGGTCGCGGGCAACGCCAGCCACTTGCGGCTTGTCGTCGTCACGCACGCTGATGAACGCGGTACCACCGGTCGGCAGCACTTCGCTGGCGCCCATCTGGGCCTTGGCGAAGGCTTCGCCGAAGCTGTCGCCGACGCCCATGACTTCACCGGTCGATTTCATCTCAGGGCCGAGGATCGGGTCAACCCCCGGGAACTTGGCGAACGGGAAGACGGCTTCCTTGACGCTGTAGAAGTTCGGGATGATTTCCTGGGTGAAGCCCAGCTCTTTCAGGGTCTTGCCGGCCATGACGCGGGCCGCGATCATCGCCAGAGAAGTGCCGATGCACTTGGAGACGAATGGCACGGTACGCGAGGCGCGTGGGTTGACCTCGATCACGTAGATCTTGTCGCCCTGCAGGGCCAGCTGCACGTTCATCAGGCCGACCACGCCCAGCTCCAGGGCCATTTTCTTGACCTGGACGCGGACTTCGTCCTGTACTTCCTTGCTCAGCGAGTAAGGCGGCAGCGAGCACGCCGAGTCGCCGGAGTGAACGCCGGCCTGCTCGATGTGTTGCATGATCGCGCCGATCACCACGTCGGTGCCGTCGCAGACCGCGTCCACGTCCATCTCGATGGCGCAGTTGAGGAAGTGGTCGAGCAGCACCGGGCTGTCGTTGGAGACCTGTACCGCTTCACGCAGGTAGCGCTTGAGCTCGTCCAGTTCGTAGACGATCTCCATGGCGCGGCCGCCCAGCACATAGGACGGGCGAACCACCAGCGGGTAACCGATCTTGCCAGCGGCAGCGATGGCTTCGTCTTCGCTGCGAACGGTGGCGTTTGGCGGCTGCAGCAGGTTCAGGCGCTGAACCATCTGCTGGAAGCGCTCACGGTCTTCGGCGCGGTCGATGGCGTCCGGGCTGGTACCGATGATCGGCACGCCGGCTTCTTCCAGGGCACGCGCCAGTTTCAGCGGGGTCTGGCCGCCGTAGTGGACGATCACGCCTTTCGGCTTCTCGACGCGGCAGACTTCCAGCACATCTTCCAGGGTCAGCGGCTCGAAGTACAGGCGGTCGGAGGTGTCGTAGTCGGTGGAGACGGTTTCCGGGTTGCAGTTGACCATGATGGTCTCGTAACCGTCTTCACGCAGCGCCAGCGCGGCGTGCACACAGCAGTAGTCGAACTCGATGCCCTGGCCGATACGGTTCGGGCCGCCACCCAGGATCATGATCTTGTCACGGGTCGACGGGTTGGCCTCGCACTCTTCCTCGTAGGTCGAGTACAGGTAGGCGGTATCGGTGGCGAACTCGGCGGCGCAGGTGTCGACGCGCTTGTACACCGGGAACACTTCCAGCTTGTGGCGGTGACGGCGCAGGTTCTTGTCGGTGATGCCGAGCAGCTTGGCCAGGCGCTGGTCCGAGAAGCCCTTGCGCTTGAGGCGCAGCATGTAGTCCTTGTCGATCGACGACAGGGCCAGGGTCTTGACCTTTTCTTCTTCCTTGATCAGGTCTTCCATCTGTACCAGGAACCACAGGTCGATGCCGGTCAGGGCAAAGATTTCCTCGATGGTCATGCCCGAACGCATCGCGTCGGCGACGTACCAGATACGCTCGGCGCCCGGCACGGTCAGCTCGCGCTTGAGGATGCTGGCCGCTTCCGGGCTGGCCAGGTCGACTTTCGGGTCGAGGCCGCAGGCACCGACTTCCAGGCCGCGCAGGGCTTTCTGCAGGGATTCCTGGAAGGTGCGGCCGATGGCCATGACTTCACCCACGGATTTCATCTGGGTGGTCAGGCGGGCGTCGGCTTTCGGGAATTTTTCGAAGGCGAAGCGTGGCAGCTTGGTGACGACGTAGTCGATCGACGGCTCGAAGGACGCCGGGGTGCGGCCACCGGTGATGTCGTTCTGCAGCTCGTCGAGGGTGTAGCCGATGGCCAGCTTGGCGGCGATCTTGGCGATCGGGAAGCCGGTGGCCTTGGAAGCCAGGGCCGAGGAACGGGAAACCCGCGGGTTCATCTCGATCACGACCATGCGGCCAGTGTTCGGGCAGATACCGAACTGCACGTTGGAGCCGCCGGTCTCGACACCGATTTCACGCAGCACCGCCAGCGAGGCGTTGCGCATGATCTGGTATTCCTTGTCGGTCAGGGTCTGTGCCGGAGCAACGGTGATCGAGTCACCGGTGTGCACGCCCATCGGGTCGAAGTTCTCGATCGAGCAGACGATGATGCAGTTGTCCTTCTTGTCGCGGACCACCTCCATCTCGTATTCCTTCCAGCCGATCAGCGATTCGTCGATCAGCAGCTCCTTGGTCGGCGACAGGTCCAGACCACGGGTGCAGATTTCTTCGAACTCTTCACGGTTGTAGGCGATACCACCGCCCGTGCCGCCCATGGTGAACGATGGGCGGATGATGCATGGGAAGCCGAGCTTCTCGAGGACCGCGTTGGCCTCTTCCATGCTGTGGGCGATACCGGAGCGCGGGCACTCCAGGCCGATGTCCTTCATCGCCTTGTCGAAGCGCGAACGGTCTTCAGCCTTGTCGATGGTGTCGGCGTTGGCGCCGATCATCTCTACGCCGAACTTCTCCAGGACGCCATGGCGCTCCAGGTCCAGGGCGCAGTTCAGCGCGGTCTGGCCACCCATGGTCGGCAGGACGGCGTCAGGGCGCTCTTTCTCGATGATCTTGGCCACCGACTGCCACTTGATCGGCTCGATGTAGGTGGCGTCGGCCATGGCCGGGTCGGTCATGATGGTGGCCGGGTTGGAGTTCACCAGGATGACGCGGAAACCTTCCTCGCGCAGGGCCTTGCAGGCCTGGGCGCCGGAGTAGTCGAATTCGCAGGCCTGGCCGATCACGATCGGGCCAGCGCCGAGAATCAGGATGCTTTTGATGTCTGTACGTTTTGGCATGGTTGTCACTCAAATCCGGGGTCAGTCGGCAAGCCGCTTTGAACAATCTGGGTCAGGCACTGCCGGGCGCGGCGCGAGCCGGCCCGGGGCCTTGAAGCAGGATGCTCAGCGGCGCTTGGCCATGGCATCGGTGAAACGATCGAACAGTGGCGCGACGTCGGTCGGGCCTGGGCTCGCTTCAGGGTGACCCTGGAAGCTGAACGCGCTCTTGTCGGTGCGCTCGATACCCTGCAGGGTACCGTCGAACAGCGACTTGTGAATGGCGCGTACGTTAGCCGGCAAGGTTGCTTCATCGACGGCAAAGCCGTGGTTCTGGCTGGTGATCATGACCACGCCGGTGTCCAGATCCTGGACCGGGTGGTTGGCACCGTGGTGGCCATGACCCATCTTCACGGTCTTGGCGCCGGAGGCCAAGGCCAGCAGTTGGTGGCCGAGGCAGATGCCGAAGACCGGAATCTCGGTCTCGAGGATTTCCTTGATCGCCTGGATGGCGTAGTCGCATGGCTCCGGATCACCAGGGCCGTTGGACAGGAACACACCATCGGGGTTGAGCGCGAGCACTTCGCTGGCCGGGGTCTGGGCAGGCACCACGGTCACGCGGCAACCACGCGCGACCAGCATGCGCAGGATGTTCAACTTGACGCCGTAGTCGAAGGCAACCACGTGGTACGGCAGGTCGGCAGCGTCGATGGTCGGGTGGCTGTCGGTCTTCAGTTCCCAGACGCTGGAACGCCACTCGTAGCGCTCCTTGGTGGAAACGACCTTGGCCAGGTCCATGCCCTTCAGGCCCGGGAAGGCACGGGCAGCGGCGATGGCCTGCTCTTCGGTGATGTTGTCACCGGCGAGGATGCAACCGTTCTGGGCGCCTTTTTCACGCAGGATACGGGTCAGGCGACGGGTATCGATACCGGCGATGGCGACAACATTGTTGGCCTTGAGGTACTCAGGCAGCGACTGGGTATTGCGCCAGTTGCTGGCCAACAGCGGCAGGTCGCGGATGACCAGGCCGGCGGACCAGACGCGGTTGGATTCGGCGTCTTCCGGGGTGGTGCCGGTATTGCCGATGTGCGGGTAGGTCAGGGTGACGATTTGCTGCGAGTAGGAAGGGTCTGTAAGGATTTCCTGGTAGCCGGTCATAGCGGTGTTGAATACCACCTCGCCAACGGTCTGACCGTCGGCACCAATGGCTTCACCGCGAAAAATACTGCCGTCGGCAAGGGCGAGTATGGCTGGCTTTGTCAAGAAGACCTCCCGTAAATCAAGCATGAAAGGGCGATCGCAGGTTGCAAAAAAGCGGAGTGACGTATGGACACGTCACCCCGCTTTTAAGTGCTGAATTCAATTCGCTGCGCGCTTTTAGTGGACACACTAAAGCTGTAGCTTACAGAAAAGTGCGTTTTGGGTCTACCGTAGATGTGTCTCTAAACCACACTAATGCGACAAGGGGCTGCCAGGCAGCCCCGCGACATCAACGCAGCTCAAGCACGTCCTGCATGTCGTACAGGCCAGGCTCACGCCCTTCCAGCCACAGCGCAGCGCGTACGGCGCCCTTGGCGAACGTCATGCGGCTGGAGGCCTTGTGGGTGATCTCCAGGCGCTCGCCTTCGGCGGCGAACAGCACGGTGTGGTCACCGACCACATCACCGGCACGTACAGTAGCGAAACCGATGGTCTTGCGATCACGGGCGCCAGTCTGGCCTTCACGGCCATAAACGGCCACTTCCTGCAAGTCGCGCCCCAACGCATTGGCAACCACTTCACCCATGCGCAGAGCGGTCCCCGACGGCGCGTCGACCTTGTGCCGGTGATGGGCTTCGATGATCTCGATATCCACATCATCGCCCAGCACCCGGGCCGCCATGTCCAGCAGCTTGAGGCTGAGGTTCACGCCCACGCTGAAGTTCGCGGCGAAGACGATCGGAATCTCCTTGCCCGCCTCCGCCAGCAACCCTTTCTCTTCCGGCGTGAAACCGGTGGTGCCGATGACCATGGCCTTGCCCGCCTTGCGGCAGAACGCCAGGTTCTTCAGGGTCACCGAAGGATGCGTGAAATCGATCAGCACATCGAACTCGTCGGCGACCTTGGCCAGGTCATCGCAGATCAGCACGCCGATACGCCCCAGGGCCGCCAGCTCACCGGCATCGGCCCCGACCAGCGAGCTGTCCGGGCGATCGATCGCCGCTGTCAGCCCGGCCTGGGGCGCCTGCTGCTGCACAGCCTCGACGAGGGTCTTGCCCATCCGCCCCGCCGCGCCCATTACCGCAATACGTCGCATAGCCTGTTCCTTCTCAGAGATCGCCGAAGAAGCGCTTCACACCCTCGAACCAGCCGCTGGCCTTGGGCGAATGGGAGCTGTCGCCTTCCAGCGAATCGCGCAGCTCTTCGAGCAGCTCGCGCTGGCGACGACTGAGGTTGACCGGCGTTTCCACCGCCACCCGGCACAGCAGGTCGCCTGCCGCGCCACCGCGCACCGGCGCCACGCCCTTGCCGCGCAAGCGGAACTGCTTGCCGGTCTGGGTGCCTTCGGGGATCTTCAGCTTCACGCGACCATCGAGGGTCGGCACTTCCAGCTCGCCACCCAGGGCGGCATCGGTATAGCTGATCGGCACTTCGCAGTAGAGGTGCTTGCCGTCGCGCTGGAAGATCGGGTGCTCGCGCACATTGACGACCACATACAGGTCACCGGTAGGACCACCATGGGCGCCCGCCTCGCCTTCGCCGGACAGGCGAATGCGATCACCGGTATCGACACCGGCCGGAACCTTGACCGACAGCGTCTTGTACTCCTCTACACGACCTTCGCCGTGGCACGAACCGCAAGGGTCGGTGATGATCTTGCCCTGGCCATGGCAACGCGGACAGGTCTGCTGCACGGCGAAGAAGCCCTGCTGCATGCGCACCTGGCCGATACCGCCGCAGGTCGGGCAGGTCGACGGTGTCGAGCCCTTCTTGGCGCCGGAGCCGTCGCACGGCTTGCAGTTGACCAGCGTGGGCACACGAATGTTGACCGTGGTGCCGCGCACCGCCTCTTCGAGGTTGAGCTCGAGGGTGTAGCGCAGGTCGCTGCCGCGCTGGGCACCACCACGACCGCCTCCGCGGCCGCCGCCGAAGAAGTCGCTGAAGACATCGCCAAAGATGTCGGAGAAGTTGGCACCACCGAAACCGGCACCGCCGCCACCCATGCTCGGGTCAACACCGGCGTGGCCATACTGGTCGTATGCCGCGCGCTTGCTGGCATCGGACAGCACCTCGTAGGCCTCGTTGGCCTCCTTGAACAGGTCTTCCGACTCCTTGTCGCCCGGGTTGCGATCCGGGTGGTACTTCATCGCCAGACGGCGGTAGGCCTTCTTGAGATCACCTTCACTGGCGCCACGCTCGACACCCAGGACCTCATAAAAATCACGCTTTGCCATAGGTCATTTGCACTCTTGGGGGCGTTCGGCATACCTCGGCGCATCGTGCGCCATGCCACCAGCACCTGCCGTCATGGGCGAATGCGCCGCGACAGATGCCGTAAATAATTCTCGTGTCCCAGACACGCCAACGCGGGAGCAAGCTCCCGCGCGGCGACATCCTACCAGTTCACCAGCAAACGACGGTGAACCGGCCGACAACATGCAGGAATTACTGCTTGTTGTTGTCTTTCACTTCTTCGAACTCGGCGTCAACCACGTCGTCGTGCTTGGCTTCCGGCTCGGCCTGCTGGGCGCCGCCCTGTGGCTGCTCGGCCTGCTGCTCGGCGTACATCTTCTGGGCAACAGGCGCCGAGACCTTGGACAGCTCCTCGACCTTGGCGTCGATGGCGGCCTTGTCGTCGCCTTTGACGGCGGCTTCCAGGGCGACCACGGCGGCCTCGATGGCGGTCTTCTCTTCAGCGGTGACCTTGTCACCGGCTTCAGCGACCATCTTGCGGGTCGAGTGAACCAGCGCGTCACCCTGGTTACGGGCGGCGGCCAGTTCTTCGAACTTGCGATCTTCCTCGGCGTTGGCCTCGGCGTCACGCACCATTTTCTCGATTTCTTCGTCGGACAGGCCGGAGTTGGCCTTGATCACGATCGACTGCGCCTTGCCGGTGGCCTTGTCCTTCGCGCCGACGTGCAGGATGCCGTTGGCGTCGATGTCGAAGGTCACTTCGATCTGCGGCACGCCGCGCGGAGCTGGCGGGATGTCGGCCAGGTCGAACTTGCCCAGCGACTTGTTCTGCGAAGCTTGCTTGCGCTCACCCTGCAGCACGTGGATGGTCACGGCGCCCTGGTTGTCATCGGCGGTCGAGAACACCTGCGACTTCTTGGTCGGGATGGTGGTGTTCTTCTCGATCAGCGCGGTCATCACGCCGCCCATGGTTTCGATACCCAGGGTCAGCGGGCTGACGTCCAGCAGCAGCACGTCCTTGACGTCACCAGCCAGAACAGCGCCCTGGATGGCGGCACCCATGGCAACGGCTTCGTCCGGGTTGACGTCCTTGCGCGCTTCTTTACCGAAGAAGTCGGCAACGGCTTTCTGCACCATCGGCATACGGGTCTGGCCACCGACCAGGATCACGTCGTCGATCTTGCTGGCGTCGATGCCGGCGTCCTTCAGGGCGATGCGGCATGGCTCGATGGTACGGTTGACCAGGTCTTCGACCAGCGACTCCAGCTTGGAGCGGGAGATCTTCACATTCAAGTGTTTCGGCCCGGTCGCATCTGCGGTGATGTACGGCAGGTTGACATCGGTCTGCTGGCTCGAGGACAGCTCGATCTTGGCCTTTTCAGCGGCTTCTTTCAGGCGCTGCAGGGCCAGGGGATCGTTCTTCAGATCCATGCCGGACTCTTTCTTGAACTCGTCGACGAGGTAGTCGATCAGGCGCATGTCGAAGTCTTCGCCACCCAGGAAGGTGTCGCCGTTGGTGGCCAGTACTTCGAACTGGTGCTCACCGTCGACTTCGGCGATTTCGATGACCGAAACGTCGAAGGTACCACCACCGAGGTCGTAAACGATGACGGTGTGGTCGCCCTTGGCCTTGTCCATGCCGTACGCCAGCGCAGCGGCGGTCGGTTCGTTGATGATGCGTTTTACGTCCAGACCGGCGATGCGACCGGCATCCTTGGTGGCCTGACGCTGGCTGTCGTTGAAGTAGGCCGGCACGGTGATGACCGCTTCGGTGACCGGCTCGCCGAGGTAATCTTCGGCAGTCTTCTTCATCTTCTTCAGGACTTCGGCGCTGATCTGCGGCGGAGCCATTTCCTTGCCGGAGGCCTCGACCCAGGCGTCACCGTTGCTGGCCTTGACGATCTTGTAAGGCACCAGCTTGATGTCTTTCTGCACGACATCTTCTTCGAAACGGCGGCCGATCAGGCGCTTCACAGCGAACAGGGTGTTGTGCGGGTTGGTGACCGCCTGGCGCTTGGCCGACTGGCCGACCAGGATTTCGCCGTCGTTTGCGTAGGCGATGATCGAAGGCGTGGTACGCGCGCCTTCAGCGTTCTCGATGACCTTGGCGGTGCCGTTTTCCAGCACGGAGACGCAGGAGTTGGTGGTCCCCAGGTCGATACCGATGATTTTACCCATGTTGATTCTCCCGAAACTTGAATTTGATAGCAGCGACTGCCTTGGCCCACTGCACTAATACTTGAAGGCTTGACACCTAGATGGGGGTGCCCGGAAAGATTTCAAGCCTTTTCATTGATCGAAGGCTGCGCAGCGCTCGGCGCCTTGCTGACCACCACCATGGCGGGGCGCAGCAGGCGGCCGTTGAGCAGGTAGCCTTTCTGGAACACGTTCAGCACGCTGTTCGGCTCGACCTCGGCGCTTTCCTGCATGGCCATCGCCTGGTGGTGCTCGGCGTTGAATGGCTGGCCGTGCGGATCGATGGCCTCGAGGTTGTAGCGCTTGAGGGTGTCCTGGAACATCTTCAGGGTCAGCTCGATGCCTTCGCGCATCGGCTTGATGGTCTCGTCGTCGGCATTGGACAGTTCCAGGCCACGCTCCAGGCTGTCGATGATCGGCAGCAGGTCGCCGGCGAACTTCTCCAGGGCGAACTTGTGGGCCTTCTCGACATCCTGCTCGGCACGGCGGCGGATGTTCTGCAGGTCGGCGGCGGCGCGCAGGGACTGGTCCTTGGCGGCGGCCAGCTGCTCCTCGAGCTCCAGGACACGGGCATCGGCATTCGCGGCGCCTGCTTCTTCGGAATTCAGGTTCTTCTCATCCAGCTGTTCGTCAGCCATTGGGTTTCTCCTCCACGATTTCTGTCGTGCGAGCCAGGCTCGCCATGTCTTGCCGGCTATATGGGGTCGGAAAAACCAGGTTCAAGGGGGAAGGTGCTTTTCCACATTCGTCGACCGGCTATTGGCAGACTCGCGAAAAGCACTGTATAAATATCCAGACACGACCTTCCGGGAGCCGCCCCATGCTGGTGCACCTGTCCATTCACAACTACGCCATCGTCGAACACCTCGACCTCGAAATCGCCCGCGGCATGTCCGTGATCACCGGCGAGACCGGGGCTGGCAAGTCGATCATGCTCGACGCCCTCGGCCTGGCCCTGGGCGACCGCGCCGACAGCGGCGTGGTGCGCCCGGGCACCGACAAGGCAGACATCCTCGCCACCTTCGACCTGATCGACATCCCCGAGGCCCACGCCTGGCTCGCCGAGCGCGACCTGGAAAGCGACGGGCCGTGCATCCTGCGCCGGGTGATTACCGCCGAGGGCCGCAGCCGAGGCTACATCAACGGCACCCCCTGCCCACTGGGCGACCTCAAGGCCCTGGGCGAACTGCTGATCGACATTCACAGCCAGCATGAACACCAGTCACTGCTCAAGACCGACACCCACCGCCGACTGGTTGACGAATACGCCGGCGCCAGCGACCTGGCCCGCCAGGTCCAACTGGCCGCCAAGCGCTGGAACCAGACACGCCAGGAGCTGGAGCGCCTGAGCAATTCCGGAGACGAGCAACGGGCGCGCCATCAACTGCTCAGCTACCAACTGGAAGAACTGGACAACCTCGGCCTTGGCGAGAACGAGCTGGAACAGCTGGAACAGGAACACAAGAACCTGACCAACGCCGAGGCGCTGTTCGGCATCTGCCGCCAGGTCATCGAGCAGTGCAGCGAAAGCGACTCGGGCAACGTGCTGAGCGCCCTGACTGTCAGCCTCAACCGGCTCACCGCAGTCGTCAACGGCCCAAAGGCGCTGGACGAGGCGGTCAACCTGATCGCCAGCGCGCAGATCCAGGTAGAGGAGGCCGTTGGCGAACTCAACCGCTTCCTCGACAACTTCGACGCCGACCCGATGCGCCTTCAGGCCTTGGAAGAGCGCCTGGACACCATCTATACCCTCGCCCGCAAACACCGTGTACACCCTACCGAGCTACCGCACCTGCAACAACGCCTGATGGAGGAGCTCGAGGGACTTAACGCCAGCGACGAGTCGGTTGAGCGCCTGGGCGAGGAGCTGGCCGCCTACGCCCAGCACTATAAAGAGAAAGCCAGCGAGCTGAGCGCGCTGCGCCAGCAGGCCGCCAAGCAACTGGCCACCGCCGTCGAGCAGGAAATCCAGCGCCTGGGCATGCCCGGCGGGCGCTTCTGCATCGAACTTACGCCCTTCGACAACGGCGACCTTTCGCCCCATGGCCTGGAGCAGATCGAACTGCTGGTCAGCGCCAACCCCGGCCAGCCACTCAAGGGCCTGGCCAAGGTCGCCTCGGGCGGTGAGCTGTCGCGTATCAGCCTGGCGATCCAGGTGATCACCGCGCAGACCTCGCGCATTCCGACCCTGGTGTTCGACGAAGTGGACGTGGGGATCGGCGGCCCGACGGCAGAGATCGTCGGCCAACTGCTTCGCCGCCTCGGCGAGCGCGGCCAGGTCCTGACCGTGACCCACCTGCCCCAGGTGGCAGCGCAGGGCCATCACCACCTGTTCGTGCACAAGGTGCGCAACAGCGACACCACGCACACCGCCGTGGCCAGCCTGGGCAAGCGCGAGCGGGTCGAGGAAGTGGCGCGGATGCTGGGTGGAATCGACCTGACCAAGGAGTCGCTGGCCCATGCGCGCAAGATGGTAGTGAGCAGCAAGGCCTGAGCCTTCGCGCTCCAGAAATCGCGCAAGACTTGAGACACCACAAAGCACAAAGGCGACCCGAAGGTCGCCTTTGTCATCAATAACGATCTAAATCGTTACTTCTTTTTACGCACATACAGAACCAGATTGTGGTCCACCAGCTCGAAGCCATGCTCGGCAACGATCTCTTTCTGGCGCTTCTCGATTTCGGCATCGAAGAATTCAATGACTTCACCGCTGTCCACGTTGACCATGTGATCGTGGTGCTTGCCATCCGCCAGCTCGAACACCGCGTGGCCGCCATCAAAGTTGTGGCGCTCCACCAGGCCCGCCGCTTCGAATTGGGTCAGTACGCGGTACACGGTCGCCAGACCGACATCCTCGCCAGCTTCCATCAGCGCCTTGTAGACATCCTCGGCACTCATGTGACGCTGCTCGGCGGAGTCGAGCATCTGAAGAATCTTGACTCGAGGCAGGGTAACCTTGAGGCCCGCTTTGCGCAATTCGCTATTTTCAACCATGGTCAGCTTTCTCGCCGATGCTGCTTCGCAGCTTCTCTTAATACGGGTATGATCGGGGTTTACGTTGTCCAGCCAAGATAGTGGAAGTCGCCCACCGATGCAAAACACCAAGCTCTTGCTAACCAGCCTCACCCTAGTGGGACTGCTCGCACTCGCCGGTTGCTCGTTTCCCGGGGTTTACAAAATCGACATCCAGCAGGGCAATGTCGTCACGCAGGACATGATAGACCAATTGCGTCCGGGAATGACCCGCCGGCAAGTAAGGTTTATCATGGGCAACCCGCTGCTGCAGGACACTTTCCACACCAACCGCTGGGACTACCTGTACAGCCTGCAGCCCGGCGGCGGCCAGCGCCAGCAAGAGCGCATGAGCATCTTCTTCAACGAGAGCGACCAACTGGTCAGCCTCTCCGGCGACTTCATGCCGGGCGTCAGCCGCGACCAGGAAATCCTCGGCGGCAGCGGCGACACCACGGTCAGCCCGGTCAAGCAGCCCAGCCAATCCGAAAAGCCGGCCAAGCCAGGCTCGCTGGAAGACACACTGCAAAAAGAAATCGACAACATCGAGACCACCCCGGTCCCGACGCCAGCACCGCTGGAAACTTCGCCGCAGTAAATGCGCCGACACTAAAAAGCCCGGATCCAGTCCGGGCTTTTTATTGCGCTGTCGAAAAGCCTGCGGATCAGACCACGAGCCCTAATCAGCCATTGATCTGCTTGGCACGCTGGCAAAACGCATCGACCATGGTATTGGCCGCCTGATTGAACAATGGCCCCAGGGTCGCCCGCACCAGGGCGCCGGCATAATCGAACGACAGGTCGAGGCTGATCTTGCAGGCCTTCTCGCCCAGCGGCTTGAACACCCACAAACCGTGCAGCTGGGTGAACGGCCCATCTTCCAGGTTCATTTCGATCGACTGGCCCGGCACCAGCACATTGCGCGTGGTGAACTGCTGGCTCATACCGCCCTTGGCCACTTCCAGCCTAGCCCGCATGTGCGTGTCGCTGGCCTCGAGCACGGTGGAAGCCGAGCACCAGGGCAGGAACTCCGGGTAGCTGGCGACATCATTGACCAGGTCGTAGAGCGCCTGGGCAGGGAACGGCAGCAGGGCGGAGCGTTGAATATGGGTAGTCATCCAGGCGTCACTTCCAATCTGGGCGGCGGCGCGTAGCAGCGCCTCGAATACGGTTCTGTGTGGCAGAACGAGGCCTGTATTGTCCGGGATTCACACAACTGGCTCAAGCGCACCTAAACCCCATAGCCGAGGACGCGGACTCTCCCTATAATGCCGCCCCTATGGCTAAGCAAAAGAAACATCCGACCGGGACCATCGCGCAGAACAAGAAGGCGCGACACGATTACTTCATCGAACACAAGTTCGAGGCCGGGCTGGTCCTGTCCGGCTGGGAAGTAAAGAGCCTGCGGGCCGGCAAGGCGCACCTGACCGACAGCTACGTGCTGCTCAAGGATGGCGAAGCCTGGCTGTTCGGCAGCCACATCACCCCGCTGACAACCGCCAGCACCCACGTCATCGCCGACCCGATCCGCACCCGCAAGCTGCTGCTGAACAAGCGCGAGCTGGAGCGCCTGGAAGCGGCCGTGGCGCAGAAGGGCTACACCTGCGTGGCGATGTCGCTGTACTGGAGCAAGCACCTGATCAAGTGCGAAATCGCGCTCGGCAAGGGCAAGAAGGAGTTCGACAAGCGCGACACCGTGCGCGAACGCGACTCCAACCGCGAGCTGCAACGCACGATGCGCAACAAGGGCAAGGAAGAATAATTCCTGCCCTGCTCGGTCACTGTAGGGGCGGCCTCGTGTCGCGATAGGACTGCGAAGCAGCCCCGACGATCTTGAGTGGTGGCCGCTCCCACAAGAACCGCGTACGCCGCCTCTCAGCGCCCGCTGCGCCGCTCCGCCCGGGCCACCCGCTGGGCCTCCTGCTGCGCCTCCTGCAGCACCTCCTGCACATACAGGATGTGCCGGCTCGACACCTCCCGCGCATCGTCCGCCCGCCCCTCGACAATCGCCAGGTACAACTCGCGATGCTGACTGATCAGCATGTCGCGGGTCTCCGTGCGCTGCTGGTACATGCCGCCGATGTTGGTCACCACGTTGCGCTTGAGCAGGTCGAACAAGCCGCGGATGGTATGCAGCAGCACAGCGTTGTGACTGGCTTCGGCAATGGCCAGGTGGAAACGCGCATCGGCCGCGCCCTCCTCCACCCGGTCCACCTCGCCGACACGGCTGTAGCAATCCTGCAGCGCATCGAACGCCGTCTTCAAACGCTCGCGATCAGGCTCGGTAGCACGCTGGGCCGCGTAGTAGGCGCATGACGCCTCCAATGTATGACGGAACTCCAGCAAGTCGCGCTGAGCCTCCGGATTGCGCTCCAACAGCTGCAACAGCGGGTCGCTGAAGGTGGAACCCAGGGCTTCGGCCACATAGTTGCCGCCACCCTGACGGCTGACCAGCAGCCCCTTTGCCACCAGCTTCTGGATGGCCTCGCGCAGTGACGGACGAGACACGCCGAACTGCTCGGCCAGGACGCGCTCGGCGGGAAGGCGCTGCCCCGAAGTCAGCGTGCCCTCGAGAATCATCCCTTCCAACCGGTCGACGATGTCGTCGGACAGGCGCCGCTGACGGACCTGATCAAAAACCATTGCTTGCTCTCCACGAACCCCGGGGATGCGAATCCGGGGGCGCCTATTCTGCGCCTATCCGGCCGGCGCCGACACCCATCAGGCGGCGATTTTCCCTGCCGCTCAGATGCCCGCTCATCGGCATCCGACCAAAGTTTTCCACAGGACAAATTGACACACCCTGCGCGGCGCTCTTAACCTAGCGCCCAGCCATTGTAAATTGGTATTACCAATTATCCAATGCCAGAGCCTTGACCAACAACAATTAGGGGCCACCCCATATGCAAACCTGGCAACAACTCTATACTCCGCTTGGTAGCCTAGGCCTGTCCGCGCTGGCGGCGGTCATCCCCATCGTATTCTTCTTCCTCGCCCTTGCCGTGTTCCGCCTCAAGGGCCACGTCGCCGGCAGCATCACCCTCGCGCTGTCGATCCTGGTGGCGATCTTCGCCTTCCAGATGCCTGTCGACATGGCCCTGGCCGCCGCGGGTTATGGCTTCCTCTACGGCCTGTGGCCGATTGCCTGGATCATCGTCGCTGCGGTATTCCTCTACAAGCTCACGGTCAAGAGCGGCCAGTTCGAGGTGATTCGCAGCTCGGTGCTGTCGATCACCGACGACCAGCGTCTGCAAGTGCTGCTGATCGGCTTCTGCTTCGGTGCCTTCCTCGAAGGCGCGGCCGGCTTCGGCGCCCCGGTGGCCATCACCGCCGCGCTGCTGGTGGGCCTGGGCTTCAACCCGCTGTACGCCGCCGGCCTGTGCCTGATCGCCAACACCGCGCCAGTGGCCTTCGGCGCCCTGGGCATCCCGATCATCGTCGCCGGGCAAGTGACCGGTATCGACGCCTTCCACATCGGCGCCATGACTGGCCGCCAGCTGCCGCTGCTGTCGCTGTTCGTGCCGTTCTGGCTGGTGTTCATGATGGACGGCGTGCGCGGCGTGAAAGAGACCTGGCCCGCCGCCCTGGTGGCCGGCCTGAGCTTCGCCGTCACCCAGTACTTCACCTCCAACTTCATCGGCCCGGAGCTGCCGGACATCACCTCTGCCCTGGCCAGCCTGATCGCCCTGACCCTGTTCCTCAAGGTCTGGCAGCCCAAGCGCTCGTTCGCCGAAGCCAAGGGCAGCGTCGGCGCCGCCGTCGTGCAATCGGGTGGCAGCCAGCCTTCGCCGTACAGCTTCGGCGAGATCTTCAAGGCCTGGTCGCCGTTCCTGATCCTGACCGTGCTAGTCACGATCTGGACCCTGAAGCCGTTCAAGGCGGCCTTCGCCCCGGGCGGCGCGATGTACAACTTCGTGTTCAACTTCGCCATCCCGCACCTCGACCAGTTGGTGATCAAGACCGCGCCGATCGTCACCGCGCCGACCGCCATGCCGGCGGTGTTCAAGCTCGACCCGATCTCCGCCACCGGCACCGCGATCTTCCTCTCGGCGCTGATCTCGATGTGGGTATTGAAGATCAACTTCAAAACTGGTCTGACCACTTTCAAGGAGACCTTCTGGGAACTGCGCTGGCCAATCCTGTCGATCGGCATGGTGCTGGCCTTCGCCTTCGTCACCAACTACTCGGGCATGTCTTCGACCATGGCTCTGGTGCTGGCCGGCACGGGCGCCGCGTTCCCGTTCTTCTCGCCGTTCCTGGGCTGGCTGGGCGTGTTCCTGACCGGTTCCGACACCTCGTCCAACGCCCTGTTCAGCTCGTTGCAGGCCACCACCGCGCACCAGATCGGGGTCAACGACACCCTGTTGGTGGCGGCCAACACCAGCGGCGGCGTGACCGGCAAGATGATCTCGCCGCAGTCGATCGCCGTGGCCTGCGCCGCCACCGGCCTGGTCGGCAAGGAATCCGACCTGTTCCGCTTCACCGTCAAGCACAGCCTGTTCTTCGCCACCATCGTCGGCCTGATCACCCTGATCCAGGCCTATTGGCTGACCGGCATGCTGGTTCATCACTAAAGTGAAAGGGCCCGGGCGCCGACCAGCGCCCGGCACCTCCTTCAACCCACGCTGCGAGAATCCATGATCATTTCCGCCTCCACCGACTATCGCGCCGCGGCCCAACGCAAGCTGCCCCCCTTCCTCTTCCACTACGCCGACGGCGGCGCCTACGCCGAGCACACCCTGCGCCACAACGTCTCGGACCTGGCCAGCATCGCCCTGCGTCAGCGCGTGCTGAAGAACATGTCGGACCTGAGCCTGGAGACCCGGCTTTTCGACGAAACCCTGAGCATGCCTGTGGCCCTGGCCCCGGTCGGCCTCACCGGCATGTACGCCCGCCGTGGCGAAGTGCAGGCGGCGCGCGCGGCGGCGGCCCACGGCATCCCATTCACCATGTCCACGGTATCGGTGTGCCCGATCGAAGAGGTGGCCCCGGCCATCGACCGGCCGATGTGGTTCCAGCTGTATGTACTGAAAGACCGTGGCTTCATGCGCAACGCCCTGGAGCGCGCCAAGGCGGCCGGCGTGAAGACCCTGGTGTTCACCGTCGACATGCCCGTGCCCGGCGCCCGCTACCGAGATGCCCACTCCGGCATGAGCGGCCCGAACGCGCCGCTGCGCCGCATGTGGCAGGCCATGACTCACCCGCAGTGGGCGCTGGATGTCGGCCTGCTCGGCCGCCCCCATGACCTGGGCAACATCTCGAAATACCGGGGCAACCCCACGGGCCTGGCCGACTACATCGGCTGGCTGGGCAACAATTTCGACCCGTCCATCTCCTGGAAAGACCTGGAGTGGATCCGCGAATTCTGGGACGGCCCGATGATCATCAAAGGCATACTCGACGCCGATGACGCCCGCGACGCGGTCAAGTTCGGCGCCGACGGCATCGTCGTCTCCAACCACGGTGGCCGCCAGCTCGACGGCGTGCTGTCCAGCGCCCGCGCCCTGCCGGCGATCGCCGACGCGGTGAAGGGCGACATCAAGATCCTCGCCGACTCCGGAATCCGCAACGGCCTGGACATAGTGCGCATGGTCGCCCTGGGCGCCGATACCGTGCTGATAGGCCGCGCCTTCCTTTATGCCCTGGCCACCCATGGCGAAGCGGGCGTGAAGAACCTGCTGGCGCTGTTCGAGAAAGAAATGCGCGTGGCCATGGTGCTGACTGGCGCCAAGTCCATCGGCGAGATCACCCGCGACTCGCTGGTCCGCGAACTGGGCGCCTGAGCGCGCCCGCCAACGCCTGATTACCCGGGGCACGCCGCGCACAAGACGCCGCGGCCCCGCGAGGAGACTGCATGAGCCTGCCCGCCGCGTTCCTGCGTGATGCCGAGCGCCTGATCCCTGCCGAACGCCGCTTCGACGACCCGACCTCGACCTTGGCGTTCGGTACCGACGCCAGTTTCTATCGACTGATTCCCAAGCTGGTGGTGCGAGTGGAATCCGAGGACGAAGTGGTCGCCCTGCTCCAGTTGGCCCAGCGTGACCGGGTACCCGTGACGTTCCGCGCCGCCGGCACCAGCCTGTCGGGCCAGGCCATCAGCGACTCGGTGCTGATCGTGCTCGGCGACAACTGGAACGGCCGGGAGATTCGCGGCCAGGGCACGCAGATCCGTCTGCAGCCCGGGGTAATCGGTGCCCAGGCCAACGCCTGGCTCGCACCCTTCGGGCGCAAGATCGGCCCGGACCCGGCCTCGATCAACGCCTGTAAGATCGGCGGCATCGTCGCCAACAACGCCAGCGGCATGTGCTGCGGCACCGCGCAGAACACCTACCACACCCTTGCCGGCCTGCGCCTGGTGCTGGCCGACGGCACCCGCCTGGACAGCGAGGACCCGGCCAGTGTTGCCGCGTTCGAGCAAAGCCACGCCGGCCTGCTGGATGAACTCGCGCGCCTTGGCCGCGAGACCCGCGCCAACACCGAGCTGGCCGATCGCATCCGCCACAAGTACCGATTGAAGAACACCACGGGCCTGTCGCTCAACGCGCTGGTGGACTACGACCAGCCGCTCGACATCCTGCAGCATCTGCTGGTGGGCTCCGAAGGCACCCTCGGTTTCATCAGCGCCGTCACCTACGACACCGTGCCCGACCATCCGCACAAGGCCAGCGCGCTGCTGGTGTTTCCGAGCGTCGAAAGCTGCTGCCGAGCGGTGACCCTGCTCAAGCCGCAACCGGTGTCCGCCGTGGAGCTGCTCGACCGCCGCAGCCTGCGTTCGGTGCAAGAGATGCCTGGCATGCCGGCATGGGTGAGAGGCCTTTCCGACAACGCCTGCGCCCTGCTGATCGAGTCCCGCGCCGCCAGCCAGAGCCTGCTGCACGAGCAGCTCGACCAGGTGATGGCAGCCATCGCCGAGTTCCCGCTGGAGCAGAAGGTCGCCTTCAGCGAAGACCCGGCGGTGTACAACCAGCTGTGGAAGATTCGCAAAGACACCTTCCCCGCCGTCGGTGCCGTGCGCCAGACCGGCACCACGGTGATCATCGAGGACGTTACCTTCCCCATCGAGCAACTGGCCGAAGGCGTCAACCGCCTGATCCAGCTGTTCGACAAGCACCGGTACGACGAGGCGATCATTTTCGGTCACGCCCTGGAAGGCAACCTGCACTTCGTCTTCACCCAGGGTTTCAACAATGCCGAAGAAGTGGCGCGCTACCAGGCGTTCATGGACGATGTGGCGCAATTGGTGGCGGTGGAGTTCGGCGGCTCACTCAAGGCCGAGCACGGCACCGGGCGCAACATGGCGCCGTTCGTCGAGCTGGAATGGGGCAACGACGCCTACCAGCTGATGTGGCAGCTCAAGCGCCTGCTCGACCCGAACGGCATCCTCAACCCCGATGTGGTGCTGAGTCAGGATCCTGACATCCACCTGAAGAACCTCAAGCCGCTGCCGGCCGCCGACGAGATCGTCGACAAATGCATCGAGTGCGGGTTCTGCGAGCCGGTGTGCCCCTCGAAAGGGCTGACCTTGAGCCCACGCCAGCGCATCGTCATGTGGCGCGACATCCAGGCGAGGAAGCGCGCCGGCGTCGACACCCGCGAACTGCTGCGCACCTATCAGTACCAAGGTATCGACACCTGCGCCGCCACGGGCCTGTGCGCCCAGCGTTGCCCGGTGGGCATCAATACCGGCGAGCTGGTGAAGAAGCTGCGCGGCCAGGCCGCTGAGCACGGCAAGGCCGCCGACTGGCTGGCCGAGCATTTCCATACCACCCTGCGCGGCGCCCGCTTCACCCTGGCCGCCGCCAATGGCGCGCGCAGGCTGCTCGGCGCTCCACGCATGAGCCGCCTCAGCGCCAGCCTGAGCAGGGCCAGCAAGGGCCGCCTGCCGCAGTGGACGCCCGCCATGCCGCAGCCGCTGCGCGCCATCGACTTCCCCGCGCCGAGCCACGATGCCCGACCAAGGGTCGTCTACCTGGCCGCCTGCGTGTCGCGAGTGATGGGCCCGGCCTACGCCGACCGCGAACAGAGCTCGCTGCTGGACAAGACCCGCGCCCTGCTGGAAAAGGCCGGCTACCAGGTGGTATTCCCGGACAACGCCGACAGCCTGTGCTGCGGCCAGCCGTTCGCCTCCAAGGGCTACCCCGAGCAGGCCGAGCACAAGCGCCAGCAGTTGATCAACGCCCTGCTGCACGCCAGCCGCGGCGGCCTCGACCCGATCTACTGCGACACCAGTCCCTGCACCCTGCGCCTGGTGCAGGACCTGGGCGAGTCGCGGCTGGACCTGTACGACCCGGTGCGCTTCATCCGCACCCACCTGGTCGACAGGCTGGAGTTCACCCCCCAGGACGAGCCGGTGGCGGTGCACGTGACCTGCAGCACCCAGCACCTGGGTGAAAGCCAGGCGCTGATCGACCTGGCGCGCCGCTGCAGCCGGCAGGTGGTGATCCCCGAGGGCATCCATTGCTGCGGCTTCGCCGGCGACAAGGGCTTCACCACCCCGGAGCTCAACGCCCACTCCCTGCGCACACTTAAGGACGCCGTGCAGTATTGCAGCGAAGGGATCTCCACCAGCCGCACCTGCGAAATCGGCCTGTCGAGCCACAGCGGCATCGACTATCACGGCCTGGTGTACCTGGTCGACCGGGTTACCCGCGCGCGAAGCCTCTGAACCGCAGGGCTGCCCCGCGCTCTCCCGTGGGAGCGGGCTAGCCCGGCGATGGCACCGGTTAATTACGGCCCCACAACTGCGTCCTGCACAAAGCCCCCGCACTCAAGTAAACTGGCGGCCTTTTCGCGCAGCCTCGGGCTGCCCCTGTCGATTTACCAAAGGTGCCCGCCATGCCCTGGCTGCAAGTACGCCTGGCCATCAGCCCGGAACAAGCCGAAACCTACGAAGATGCCCTGCTCGAAGTAGGCGCCGTCTCGGTGACTTTCATGGACGCCGAAGACCAACCGATCTTCGAACCGGACCTCAACACCACCCCGCTGTGGTCGCACACGCACCTGCTGGCGCTGTTCGAGGCCGATGCCGAGCCCGAGCAGGTGTTCGCCCACCTGCGCCTGCTGACCGGCGCCGAGCTGCCCGAGCACCACGCCGAGGTGATCGAGGACCAGGACTGGGAACGCAGCTGGATGGACAACTTCCAGCCCATGCGCTTCGGCCAGCGCCTGTGGATCGTGCCGAGCTGGCACGAAGCCCCTGAAAAGGACGCCGTCAATCTGCTGCTCGACCCGGGCCTGGCGTTCGGCACCGGCACCCACCCAACCACCGCGCTGTGCCTGGAATGGCTTGACGGCCAGCAACTGGAAGGCACGCAGGTGCTGGACTTCGGCTGCGGCTCGGGCATCCTCGCCATCGCCGCGCTGCTGCTGGGCGCCCGCGAGGCAGTCGGCACCGACATCGACGTGCAGGCGCTGGAAGCCTCGCGCGACAATGCCCAGCGCAACGGTATCGCCGACGCGCGGTTCGCCCTGCACCTGCCCGAGCAGATGCCGGCCATGCAGGCCGACGTGCTGGTGGCCAATATCCTGGCCGGCCCGCTGGTCTCGCTGGCGCCGCAACTGTCCGGCCTGGTGCGTCCCGGGGGCCTGCTGGCGCTGTCGGGCATCCTTGCCGAACAAGGCGAGGAAGTGGCCGCCGCCTATACGGCCGACTTCGACCTGGACCCGATCGTCGTGCGCGACGGCTGGGTACGTATCAGTGGTCGCCGCCGCTAAGCGCGCCTAGACTCATTTCCTGCACAGCTCCCCGGACAGCCGCATGACCGACAGTTTCGTCACCCAGTGCCCGCATTGCCAGACCAGCTTTCGCGTCACCCATCACCAGTTGAGCGTGGCCCGCGGCGTGGTGCGTTGCGGCCATTGCCTGCAGGTGTTCAACGCGGCGAAACAGCTGCTGGAGCAGAACCGCGCCGCCACCGCCGAAGGCAGCGCCGAGGCACCGCCCGCCGTGGCCGAGCCGGTCGCACCGGTGGCCACGGCAGCCGAGCCGGCGGCCGAAACCCCGGCACCGGGCGACGACAACTGGAGCGTCACCGCCGAGGAACTGGACGCCCTCGACCTCGACCAGGAACTGGCGCGCCTTGAACGACGCAGCCCGGGTGACCGGCGCGGCGCGGCGCAGAGCGTGCTGCAAGCCCGTCGCGATGAGCAAGTCGGCGATGGACATGGCGATGAACTGTTCGGCACGGCCACCGATGACGACCTGACGCCCGCACAGGTGCGCGAGGAAGCGCCGGTACTGGTCGAACAGGAACCGCTGGACCTGGAAGCCGCGGCCGACGAACGCACCGAACCGACGCTCGGCAACGCCGATCTCGACCTGGACGACGAACCGCCGGTGCGCCACCAGCCACCGGCCGACGACCTCGACGAGCCACTGGAGCGGTTGTCCGTCAACGACGAGCCGGTTCCGCAAATGGGGCTGTCGGCGCTGGACGACGAGGTCCGCAGCGAGCCGCTCTCGGCCCGCGACGAGGAGCCCGATGAACAGCACGGGCAGCGCCTGGAGCCGAGCCTGGCGATCAAGCCCGAGCGCACGCGCAAGGAGCCGCTGGTCAATGTGGTCGACGATCCGTTGCAGCTGGACTGGGAAAAGCCCGCGCCGAACTGGGGCAAGCGCCTGCTGTGGAGCTTCCTGACGCTGCTGGCCGCCGCCCTGCTGGCGTTCCAGTACGTCTGGTTCCACTTCGACGAGATGGCCCGCCAGGACCAGTACCGCCCCTGGTTCCAGCAACTGTGTCCGGCGCTCGGATGCCAGGTGCCGACCCGCGTGGACATCTCGCGGATCAAGAGCAGCAATCTGGTGGTGCGCAGCCACCCGGACTTCAAGGGCGCGCTGATCGTCGACGCGATCATCTACAACCGTGCCCCCTTCGCCCAGCCCTTCCCCTTGCTGGAACTGCGCTTCGCCGACCTCAACGGCCAGTTGATCGCCAGCCGGCGCTTCAAGCCCAGCGAATACCTGTCGGGCGAACTGGCCGGCCGCGGCGAGATGCCCAGCCAAACGCCGATCCATATCGCCCTGGACATCCTCGACCCGGGGCCGAAGGCGGTGAACTACAGCCTGAGCTTCCGCTCGCCGGAATAAGCGACCGGCGGCAAGCCCGCCCCACTGGCTTGCCAGCGTTGCGAACGGGCCGCAAAGCGGCCCCAGGTTCAGCGCAACGTGCTGAATTTCCAGTACCCGCGGCATCGGTCATAACGCCGCAACTGTTCAGATTTTATCCAGATTCATCTTTATCCGGTCATCGAGAGCGGGTATCATGCCATCCCTTTTTCGAACTCCAATGATTCGGCCCCACAACAGGGAACACCTATGTCGGCGGTACGCATCGGCCCTTACACACTGCAGAACAACCTGATCCTGGCTCCCATGGCCGGCGTCACGGACCAGCCTTTTCGCACCCTGTGCAAACGCCTCGGGGCGGGCATGGTGGTCTCCGAGATGGTCTCCAGCGACATGCGCCTGTGGAACAGCCGCAAGTCGAGCCTGCGCCGCATCCACGAAGGTGATCCCGAGCCGCGCTCGGTGCAGATCGCCGGCGGCGACGCGCAGATGATGGCCGAGGCGGCCCGGGCCAACGTCGAGGCCGGCGCCCAGATCATCGACATCAACATGGGTTGCCCGGCGAAAAAAGTCTGCAACAAGGCCGCAGGCTCTGCTTTATTGAGAGATGAAGCCTTGGTCACCGAGATCCTCCACGCCGTCGTCGGCGCCGTGGACGTCCCGGTGACGCTGAAGATCCGCACCGGCTGGGACCGGGCGAGCAAGAACGGCCTGAATGTGGCGAAGATCGCCGAACAGGCCGGCATCCAGGCGCTGGCGGTGCATGGCCGCACACGCGCCGACCTGTACACCGGTGACGCCGAGTACGACACCATCGCCGCGATCAAGCAGGCGGTGTCGATCCCGGTATTTGCCAACGGCGACATCACCTCGCCGGAAAAGGCCCGGGCGGTGCTGCACGCCACCGGTGCCGACGGCCTGCTGATCGGCCGTGCCGCCCAAGGGCGGCCGTGGATTTTCCGCGAGATCGAGCATTACCTGCGCACGGGCGAGCATTTGCCCGCACCGGCGCTGGACGAAGTGGAACGCATTCTGCTGGAGCACCTGGCTGCGCTGCACGCCTTCTACGGCGATGTGATGGGCGTGCGTATCGCCCGCAAGCACGTGGGCTGGTACCTGGCGACCCGACCCGGCGGCAAGGAGTTCCGCAGCCGGTTCAACGCTTTGGAAGACACACAAGCGCAGTGCGCCAACGTTCAGGCGTTTTTCGCCGAACGTCGACAGAGCCTTGGGACAGAGGACGAACAAGGGGTGGCCGCATGACGATGATGACCGAGACATTAGTGAGTGGAACAACGCCCGTGAGCGACAACGCCAACCTCAAGCAGCACCTGAACACGCCGAGCGAGGAGGGCCAGACCCTGCGCGACAGCGTCGAGAAGGCGCTGCACAACTACTTCGCCCACCTGGAAGGCGCTACCGTCACGGACGTGTACAACCTGGTGCTCTCGGAAGTCGAGGCGCCCTTGCTCGAATGCGTGATGAACTACGTCAAGGGCAACCAGACCAAGGCCAGCGAGATGCTCGGACTCAACCGAGGCACGCTGCGCAAGAAGCTCAAGCAGTACGATCTGTTGTAAGGCCAGAACCCCAACCAGAAAAGGCGCTCATGCAAAGAGGCGCCTTTTTTGCTGACTCCACCGCGTTATGGAATCTGAAATGACCGACCAGACTACCCGCCTGCCGATCCGCCGCGCCCTGATCAGCGTCTCCGACAAGACCGGTATCCTCGAATTCGCCCGTGAGCTGCAACAGCTCGGTGTCGAGATCCTGTCCACCGGCGGCACCTACAAGCTGCTCAAGGACAATGGCGTGAGCGCGGTGGAAGTGGCCGATTACACCGGCTTCGCCGAAATGATGGACGGCCGGGTCAAGACCCTGCATCCGAAGATCCACGGCGGCATCCTCGGCCGTCGCGGCACCGACGACGCCATCATGAACGAGCACGGCATCAAGCCGATCGACCTGGTCGCGGTCAACCTGTACCCGTTCGAAGCCACCATCAGCAAGCCGGGCTGCGACCTGCCGACCGCCATCGAGAACATCGACATTGGCGGCCCGACCATGGTCCGTTCGGCAGCGAAAAACCACAAAGACGTGGCCATCGTGGTCAACACTGGTGACTACGCCGGTATCGTCGAGGGCCTCAAGGCCGGTGGCCTGACCTACGCCCAGCGCTTCGACCTGATGCTCAAGGCGTTCGAGCACACTGCCGCCTACGACGGCATGATCGCCAACTACATGGGCACCATCGACCAGGCCAAGCAGACCCTGTCGACCGAAGGCCGCAGCGAATTCCCGCGCACCTTCAACAGTCAGTTCGTCAAAGCCCAGGAAATGCGCTACGGCGAGAACCCGCACCAGAGCGCGGCGTTCTACGTCGAGGCCAAGCAGGGCGAGGCCAGCATCTCCACCGCGATCCAGCTGCAAGGCAAGGAGCTGTCGTTCAACAACGTGGCCGACACCGACGCCGCGCTGGAGTGCGTGAAGAGCTTCGTCAAGCCGGCCTGCGTCATCGTCAAGCACGCCAACCCATGCGGCGTGGCCGTGGTGCCTGAAGATGAGGGCGGCATCCGCAAGGCCTATGACCTGGCCTACGCCACCGATACCGAATCGGCCTTCGGCGGCATCATCGCCTTCAACCGCGAACTGGACGGCGAAACCGCCAAAGCTATCGTCGAACGTCAGTTCGTCGAAGTGATCATCGCCCCGACAATCTCCCAGGCCGCCCGCGAAGTCGTGGCCGCCAAGCAGAACGTACGCCTGCTGGAGTGCGGCGAGTGGCCAGCCGAACGCGCCGCCGGTTGGGACTTCAAGCGCGTCAACGGTGGCCTGCTGGTGCAGAGCCGCGATATCGGCATGATCAGCGCCGACGACCTGAAGATCGTCACCCAGCGCGCACCGACCGAGCAGGAGGTCCACGACCTGGTCTTCGCCTGGAAAGTGGCCAAGTTCGTCAAGTCCAACGCCATCGTCTACGCCAAGAACCGCCAGACCATCGGCGTCGGCGCCGGCCAGATGAGCCGCGTCAACTCCGCGCGCATTGCCGCGATCAAGGCCGAGCACGCCGGTCTGCAGGTGCAGGGCGCGGTGATGGCCTCGGACGCGTTCTTCCCGTTCCGCGACGGCATCGACAATGCGGCTAAAGTGGGTATCAGCGCCGTGATCCAGCCGGGTGGCTCGATGCGTGATGCCGAAGTCATCGCCGCTGCCGACGAAGCCGGCATTGCGATGGTGTTCACCGGCATGCGCCACTTCCGCCACTGATTTACGGCAATCGGCCGCACTGAAGCAGGCATCTGCTGCGTTGGGGCCGGTTCCGCTGATGCTCATTGCCAGAAGGCAACTCCGCTCATCGGAACCGGCCCCGCCTTGCATCTACCTGCTTCATTGCGACCTCGTACAGCGTGAGGCCTTGCCTCCCGTCCGAAAGAATTCGAGGTTTTGACATGAAAGTTTTGATCATCGGCAGCGGCGGTCGTGAACACGCCCTGGCCTGGAAAGTCGCCCAGGACCCACGCGTCGAGAAAGTCTTCGTTGCCCCGGGCAACGCCGGCACCGCCACCGAAGCCAAGTGCGAGAACGTCGCCATCGACGTCACCGCCCTGGAGCAACTGGCCGACTTCGCCGAGAACAACGTCGACCTGACCATCGTCGGCCCGGAAGCGCCGCTGGTGCTCGGCGTCGTCGACCTGTTCCGCAGCCGCAACCTGGACTGCTTCGGTCCGACCAAGGGCGCGGCCCAGCTGGAAGGCTCCAAGGCCTTCACCAAGGACTTCCTGGCCCGTCACAAGATCCCGACCGCCGACTACCAGAACTTCACCGAGATCGAGCCGGCCCTGGCCTACCTGCGTGAGAAAGGCGCGCCGATCGTGATCAAGGCCGACGGCCTGGCCGCCGGCAAGGGCGTGATCGTCGCCATGACCCTGCAGGAAGCCGAAGACGCCGTGCGCGACATGCTCGCCGGCAATGCCTTCGGCGAAGCCGGTTCGCGGGTGGTGATCGAAGAGTTCCTCGACGGCGAGGAAGCCAGCTTCATCGTCATGGTCGACGGCCACAACGTGCTGCCCATGGCCACCAGCCAGGACCACAAGCGCGTCGGCAACCAGGACACCGGCCCGAACACCGGTGGCATGGGCGCCTACTCCCCTGCCCCGGTGGTCACCGCCGACGTGCACCAGCGCGTGATGGACCAGGTAATCTGGCCGACCGTGCGCGGCATGGCCGAGGAAGGCAATGTCTACACCGGCTTCCTGTATGCCGGCCTGATGATCGACAAGGCGGGCAACCCCAAGGTCATCGAGTTCAACTGCCGCTTCGGCGACCCGGAGACCCAGCCGGTCATGCTGCGCCTGGAGTCGAGCCTGGTACTGCTGGTCGAAGCCGCCTTCGCCAAGGCCCTGGACAAGGTCGAGGCCCAGTGGGACCCGCGTCCGAGCCTGGGCGTGGTGCTGGCGGCTGGCGGCTACCCGGGCGACTACGCCAAGGGCGCCGCGATCAGCGGCCTGGATGCCGCCGCCAAGCTTGAAGGCAAGGTGTTCCACGCCGGTACCGCGTTGAAGAACGGCCAGGTGGTCACCGCTGGCGGCCGCGTGCTCTGCGCCACCGCCATGGGCGACACCGTCGAGGCCGCCCAGCAGCAGGCCTACCGCCTGGCCGAACAGGTCAAGTGGGACGCCAGCTTCTACCGCACCGACATCGGCTACCGGGCCATCGCCCGCGAGCGCGGTGAGCACCAGCAGTAAAAAGGTACCGAACGGCCGTGGCGCTCCGCGCACGCGGCCTTCGGCTCGTCGTCAAGGCCCCGCCGGGGCCTTGCCTTCGCCTTGGCGCGCCGCGCATAGTTGTTATCCGGCACATTAGCTAAGAAGGGATTTCGTCGTGCGTCGGCTTCGGATTGCCATAGCCCTGATCGTCAGCCTGCTGACCCTGCTCTGCCTGCTCCCGGCACACGCCGAACAGGCCGCAGGCTGGTCGGCGCTGCTCGATGAACAGGGCAACCTGCAATTGTCCGATGTACGCTCCGAGCGTTACCGCAACCAGTTCAGCCCCCTGGCCCTCGACGAACTGGATGCCGCCCTCCCCGACCAGGCACTCTGGCTGCACTATCGCCTGGAACCGCACGACCAGGAGCAACTGGTCCGCATCTTCGCCCCCGACCTGTCGCGCCTGGACCTCTACGCCCTCGAAGGCGGCAAGCTGCTGCGCCAGTTGCACCATGGGCGCCAGGGCGATGGCCTGAGCCCGACCCAGCGCGGCCGGGACCATGTGCTGCCGCTGCCGCACAGCAGCCAGCCACTGGACATCTACCTGCGACTGGTCTCCGAACACCAGTTGCGCCCTGCCATCAGCGTCGAGTCCACCGCCCACGCCGCCGCCGACCAGCGCCAGTCGCTGCTGTTCGGCCTGCTGTTCGGCGGGCTGGTGATGCTGATCCTGCACAACCTGATCCGCTTCGCCTATTCACGCTCCAGCACCACGCTGGTCCTGGCGCTGTACCACGGCCTGATGCTGCTCAGCGCGCTGATCCTGCTCAATCTCACTGGCCCGTGGAGTCAGCTGTGGCACAGCGCGCAAACGCCGGCGGCCTACCTGACCCTGGTGCTGGCGGGCCTGGCCGGGCTGTACTTCACCCTGCATTTCTTCTCTCCCTGCAGTTCGGCGCGGCTCAACCGCCTGCTGCACATGGAAATGGTGGTGGCAGCGGTCAGCGGCATGGTGCTGCTGTTCGTCGACACGCTGCCGCTGAACCTGATGACCTACGCCCTGCTCGCACTGGGCAGCCTGAGCATGCTGCTGGTCAGCAGCTATCACTGGTACAAGGGCTACGGCCCGGCGCGGTTGTTCACCGTGGCGATGCTGGTATTCAACCTCGGCGGCCTGGTGCTGCTGCCGGCCCTGCTGGGCCTGACCCGCACCCCCACGCCCTGGCTGCTGTGCATCCTCATGGCGCTGACGGTGGTCAGCGGCCTGCTGCTCAACCTCGCGGTCAGCGAGCGCCTGCGCCGGATCAGCGAGGAGCGTTTCCGCGCCAGCCGCGCCCTGGCCGCCAGCGATGCCGAGATCAACGCCAAGGCCGAATTCCTGGCCAAGATCAGCCACGAGATCCGCACCCCCATGAACGGTGTGCTGGGCATGACCGAGCTGCTGCTGGGCACGCCGCTGTCGGTTAAACAGCGCGACTACGTACAAACCATCCACAGCGCCGGCAACGAACTGCTCACCCTGATCAACGAAATCCTCGACATCTCCAAGCTCGAGTCGCGGCAGATCGAACTGGACGATGTGCAGTTCGACCTCAATGCCCTGATCGAGGATTGCCTGAACATCTTCCGGGCCAAGGCCGAGCAGCAGAACATCGAGTTGATCAGCTTCACCCAGCCTCAGGTGCCCAGGGTCGTCAGCGGCGACCCGACACGCCTGCGCCAGGCCCTGTCGAGTCTGCTGGACAACGCCCTGAAAAACACCACCCAGGGCGAGATCCTGCTGGTGGTGGCCCTCGACCAACGCGGCGACAGCCCGCGCTTGCGCATTGCCGTGCAGGACAGCGGCGAGCCCATGCCGCCCGCCGAGCGCGATGCCCTGCTACAGGCCGAACTGCACAGCCGCCACTTCCTCTCCAGCAACAAGCTCGGCGGCCACTTGGGCCTGGTGATCGCCAAGCAGCTGATCGGCCTGATGCAAGGCGAGTTCGGCATCAAGACCAGCACCAGCATGGGCAACACCCTGTGGCTGACCCTGCCGCTGGACCCGCTGCGCCTGGAGCAGCCGGCCACCGACCTCGACAGCCCTTTGCGCGATGCGCGGGTGCTGGTGGTCGACGACAACGATACCTGCCGCAAGGTACTGGTGCAGCAGTGCAGCGCCTGGGGCATGAACGTCAGCGCGGTGCCGTCGGGCAAGGAAGCGCTGGCGTTGCTGCGTACCAAGGCGCACCTGCGCGACTACTTCGACGCGGTGCTGCTGGACCAGAACATGCCCGGCATGACCGGCATGCAGCTGGCGGCCAAGATCAAGGAAGACCCGAGCCTGAACCACGATATCCTGGTGGTCATGCTTACCGGCATCAGCAATGCGCCGAGCAAGATCATCGCCCGCAACGCCGGGGTCAAGCGCATCCTCGCCAAGCCGGTGGCCGGCTACACGCTCAAGACCACCCTCGCCGAGGAGCTCGCCCTGCGCGGCCGCGAGCAGGCCGCGCCGCCGCTGCCGGCCGGCAGCCCGGTGCCATTGGACCTGCCCGGCGACTTCCGCATCCTGGTGGCCGAGGACAACAGCATCTCCACCAAGGTCATCCGCGGCATGCTCGGCAAGCTCAACCTCGAGCCGGACACCGCCAGCAACGGCGAGGAAGCCCTGCAGGCGATGAAGGCCAGGCACTACGACCTGGTGCTGATGGACTGCGAGATGCCGGTACTCGACGGCTTCTCAGCCACCCAGCAGCTGCGTGCCTGGGAAACCGCCAACCAGCGTCCGCGCACCCCGGTGGTGGCGCTGACCGCGCACATTCTCAACGAACACAAGGAGCGGGCGCGCCTGGCCGGCATGGATGGGCACATGGCCAAGCCGGTGGAGCTGTCGCAATTGCGCGAGCTGATCCAGTTCTGGGCGGGGCAGCGTCAGGTAGTGTCTGACCCGCTGGCCTGAGAGAAGCCCGCGCCCATCCCGCAGGTTCCGTGCTATACAGGTGCCACCTATCCCGTCGCGGACCCGCCCCCATGCTCCATGAGTTGTTCAGCGTCTACCTGAAGATGCTCGTGCTCTACAGCCCGTTCTTCGTGCTCTCATGTTTCATCGGCCTGACCCGCGGCCACTCCAGCAAGGAACGCAAGCAACTGGCCTGGCGGGTGGCCATTGCCACGCTGGTCGCCAGCGTGCTGCTGTACTTGTTCGGGCGGGTGATCTTCGGGGTATTCGGCATCACCGCCGACGCCTTCCGCATCGGCGCGGGCTCGGTGCTGTTCATCTCGGCGCTGGGCATGGCCCAGGGCAAGTCGGCTGTGCAGACTGACAACGTGCAGCAGGACGTGACCATCGTGCCGCTGACCATTCCGCTCACCGTCGGCCCGGGCACCATCGGTGCACTGCTGGTGATGGGGGTGGGCCAGCCGCACTGGGACGACAAGCTGCTGGCCATCGTCAGCATCGCCCTGGCCAGCTTCACCGTCGGCCTGGTGCTGTACCTCTCGCACCGTATCGAGCGGCTGCTCGGCGACCAGGGCCTGCAGATCGTCAGCCGCCTGATGGGACTGTTCGTCTGCGCCCTGGCGGCGCAGATCATCTTCACCGGGATCAAGGGCTACCTGCTGCCCTGACCCCGGCTTCGCTCAAGGCTTGGCGGGGTACCAGCGCGGCGTGTACACCCACTGGCCGCCATCGGCACGGGGGAAGGTGCAGGTGGTCGAGGAACCGACCAGCACCAGAGTGCGCATATCGACCATCTCCGGCAGCAGCTCGCCCAGGGTCACCACCCGCAGCGCCTGCCCCGGCCGGCCGATATCACGGCCCAGCACCACGGGGGTGCCTGCGTCGCGATGGCGACGTACCACTTCCAGCGCCACGCCCAACTGATGAGGCCGGGCCTTGGAGATCGGGTTGTAGAACGCCAGCACCAGATCCGCCTGGGCGGCCAGGTCGAGGCGTTTTTCGATGATCGACCAGGGCTTGAGGTTGTCCGACAGCGACATCACGCAGAAATCGTGCCCCAGCGGTGCCCCCGCTTGCGCGGCGGTGGCCAGCGAGGCCGAGACGCCGGGCAGGATCTGCAACTCGACGCGCTGCCAGGCCGGGTCGCTGGACTCGTGCAACGCTTCGAGCACTGCGGCGGCCATGGCGAATACGCCCGGATCACCAGACGATACCACCACCACCGAACGGCCCTGGGCCGCCAGCTCGAAGGCATGGCGGGCGCGCTGCATTTCTTCGCGGTTGTCGGTGCAGTGCAGCACTTGATCGTCGCGGAAGGGGCCGGCCATGCGCACGTAGGTTTCGTAGCCGAGCACATCCTGCGCCCGCGCCAGCTCCGCCTTGACCGCCGGCACCATCAGCTCGGCGGCACCAGGGCCCAGGCCGATCACGGCCAGGCGCCCCCGGCGACGGCCAACGCGGTCGATGTCGACCGGTGCCGCGGCAACGGCGTGGGCGAGCCCCATGGACGAACCCACACGCGCTTGCGGCAATGCATCAGCCAGCATCCGCTCCAGGCTCTCGGCGGCCGGAGCGAAGCGCAGGGCGACGTTCAGCGCGTGGGCAGCCTCGTGCAGGGTCGGCTCCGCCATCTCGGCTTCGCTCGCCAGCAGGCAGGCCAACGCGGGCTCGGCGATATTCGCTCGCAGCAGTTCCTCCCGCACCTGTTGCGCCAGGTCAGCGCTGCCGGCTGTGACCGCCACCACCACGCAACGCGCATGGATCAGCAGTTCATCACGACTGGCCGGACGCAGTGCGCTCCCCACATGGATGGTGCGCCGCGCATCGTCACCTGCAGGCAACTGCGCGTGCTCAAGCCACGGCGCGTCGCCTTCGACACGCACGGTTTCGCCCGCCAGCAGGTCGGAGACGAAACGCTTGCCCTGCTCCAGGTCCGCCAGTGCGTAGCCCTCGGGCGGGTTGAGCAGGCAAGTGCCGAAGCGCAGCTCGCCACTGGTGGTGATCGCCGCGCTGACACCCAGCGCCTCGCCGATTTCGCGGGCCATGACATTGACCCCGCCCAGGCCACCGAGCAGCGGCACCACGGCGCTGCCGTCCTCGGCCACGGCCAGCACCGGCGGCTCGACGCCTTTTTCGCTCAACAGCGGCGCCAGGGTGCGAATGACAATACCCGCCGCGCACAAGGCGATGATCGGCGTGTCTTGCTGATACAGATCGCGCAGGGTGTCGCCGAAGACTGCGTAGTATTGGTCGGCACCCTCCACGCGCCCTTGCAGGCCATGGATCACGGCCTGTGGATAACGCTGCTGGATTCGCTGCGCGGTAGCCAAGCTGCCCGGGCCGAGAATGACGATTGCCGGTGCCTTGATCATCCCTGCCATTTCTCACCCGGCACGATGATCAGCGAGAAATACGGCGAGGACTGCGGGTCGACTTCATCCAGCGCGACGATCTTCTGGTTGGCCATGGTCGCCCGCTCCACGTACAGCGCACGGCTATCCAGGCCCAGCTCGCCGAGCACCTGGCGCACTTTGGGGAAGTTGCGCCCCAGCTTCATGATCACTGCCGCGTCGGCAGCGGCCAGGCGCTGTTTGAGCTCTTCAGGGGGCAGCACACCGGAGAGCACGGTGAGGGTCTGGTTGCGATACACCAGCGGCGCACCGAGTACCGAGGCGCCACCGAGCATCGAGCAGACGCCCGGAATCACCTGGGCCTCGTAGCGCGATGCCAGGCGATCGTGCAGGTACATGTAGGAGCCGTAGAAGAACGGGTCCCCTTCGCAGATCACCGCCACATCGCGGCCGGCATCCAGGTGCGCGGCAACCTGCAGACTGGCTTCGTCGTAGAAGTCGCTGATCACCTGCTCGTAGGAGAGCGGCGCGGGCAGCGCCTCGGTGGTCACCGGGTATACCAGGGGAAGCAGGATCTGTTCAGCTTGCAGGTGCGCTTCGATGATACCGAAGGCATTGCCGCGCTTGCCCTTGGCCACGAAGTACCCCACCACGGGGGCCTCGCGCAGCAGGCGCAGAGCCTTGACCGTGATCAGTTCGGGATCGCCCGGGCCCACGCCCAGGCCCAGCAGTCGTCCGCGTGCGTGCATCATTCCACCTCCGTGGCCAGGGCGTTGACCGCGGCGGCAGCCATCGCGCTGCCGCCCAGGCGGCCCTGCATGATCACGAACGGCACGCCACGGCTGTCGGCGGCGAGCATCGCCTTGGATTCGGCGGCGCCGACAAAGCCGACCGGGAAGCCGAGGATCAGCGCCGGTTTCGGCGCGCCGGCATCGAGCATTTCCAGCAGGTAGAATAATGCGGTCGGTGCATTGCCGATCACCACCACGCTGCCTTCCAGGTGCGGGCGCCACAGTTCCAGGGCCACCGCCGAGCGGGTGTTGCCTTCGGCCTTGGCCAGGTCCGGCACGCTCGGGTCGCGCAGGGTGCAGATCACCGGGTTGTTCGCTGGCAGCCGGGCGCGGGTGATGCCTTCGGCGACCATGTGCGCGTCACAGAGGATCGGCGCGCCCTTGGCCAGGGCCTCGCGGCCGGCGGTACCGGCACCTTCGGAAAACTGCAGGCCATCGATGGCCTCGACCATGCCGCAGGCATGGATCACGCGCACGGCGAGCTTTTCGAGATCGGCGGGGATCCGCTCGAGCCGGGCTTCCTCGCGGATGATCCGGAAGGAATTGCGATAGATCTCCTGACCATCGCGGATGTAGTCAATCATCAAGGTGCTCCGTCGGCAGGTCGAGCATAGCGCCTGCTTCTTCTGGGGTGAGGTCGGCGCCGCGCAGCCTGCCGAAACCCGGCAAGCGCGCGTCGCGCAAGTAAAGGTCATAGCGGCCCGGGGCTCGGGCCAGCAGGGTGGCCGGGGCCACATGGGCCATGGCGCAGGAACGTGGACAGGCGGACAGGTGCACGCTTCCCGGGGCGCCGTGGTGCAGCAGTGCGGCCAGGGCAATGGCATCGGCCTTGGTGTCGGCCTGGGCCTTGGCGCAACCGCTGGAGCCGGTGCAGGCGACGACCCGCGCCAGGGGATGTTCGTTGTCGCAGATCATGCCGGATGCCGTCAGTTGCGCGCGTGCGTTTTCCAGCTCGGTCGGTTCGAGGGAGGTCAGCACCAGGCTCTGCCAAGGCGTCAGGCGTAAGCTGCCATCGCCCAATTGCCGGGCGATGCGCGCGGCACTGCGCAACATAGCGGGCATCAGACGACCGAGAGGCGGCGCGGCGCCCAAGGCCACGCCCTGGCGCTGGAGCAGCACGCCCAGCCAGGGGCTGGTCGTCGCCGAGCGCTGCCAAGCCATCAATGTGGTGTCGATCTGGAGGGGCAGCCCTTCAAGGAAGTGCTCCACCGGGCACACCTGCAGCAATTGACGCATGCGAGACTGCTCAGGTGTCGCCAGGTCAAGGAAGCGCTCCAGCACTGCCCGCACCAACGCCAGTCCCTGCTCCACCGGTACCGCGCCCAGCGCCAGGCCATTCGACAGGCTGCTTGCGAGGCCGAACCGCAACCAGATGCGTCCTTCACGCTGCATCGCCGACAGCCACAGATCATGGGCGTGTTCGAGCATCGCAAGCGCTTCGCCACCATCGAGCTGCACGGCGAACTTGGCCGACAGCTTGTGAAACCGGGGTGTGCTTTCCAGCAGCTCGAGGATCTGCCCGGCCAATGGTCGGGTGTCGAACAGCATGGCCGGATCGAGGCCGGCCAGTGGGCTGAGCATGAGGTTGCGTACATCATCGCCCGCCGCGTCACGCGGGCCGAGCCCGGCGGCCAGCAGATGCTCGACCAGCCCACCGTGATCCTGGCCAATGCCACGGATCTGCAAGTTGGCTCGGTTGGTCGCCTCGATCACCCCGCCGGCGAAGCGCTCGGCGGCGTCGGCCACGGCATCGGCCTGGTCGGCCAGCAGCAGGCCGCCCGGTAGCTTGATCCGGCAAATGCCACCGTCGCGCGCAGCAACGATGCGCCACAACCCCGGGCAGGCCGAGGGACGGGGCGAAACTTCGGAGGACGGGGGCTGCGTCAAGGGGGTATCCGGCAATCGTGAAAGTGCGCTTCAGTGTAGAAGGCGCGGTATTATGCCTGCTTTGTCCGGCGGCATGAAAAACCGGTGGTCGAACGCTTAGACGAATCGCGGGGCAAGCCCGCTCCCACGCCCCCTCGTGGGAGCGGGCTTGCCCCGCGATCAATGATTGGTACGAGGAACAGATGGCCCCCTGGCTGACAGTAATAGGCATCGGCGAAGACGGCTTCAGCGGCCTGGGCAAACAGGCCCGGCGCGCTCTGCTGTCAGCCACGCGAATCATCGGTGCCCCACGCCAGTTGGCGCTGCTGCCCCGCTGCGTGACCGCCGAGCAATTGCACTGGCCTACCCCCTTCTCCCTGGCCCCGGTCCTGGCCCTGCGCGGCGAGCCGGTATGCGTACTGGCCAGCGGCGACCCGATGTTCTACGGCGTCGGCGCCAGCCTGGCGCGCCAGCTGCCCGCCGACGAACTGCAGGTGCTGTCGATGCCCTCCTCCTGTGCCCTGGCCGCCGCCCGCCTGGGCTGGCCGTTGCAGGAGGTACAGGTGGTCTCGGTGGTCGCCCGCCCGCTGACCGCGCTCAATGCCCATCTGCACAGTGGCATGCGCCTGCTGGTGCTGAGCAACGACGAAAGCAGCCCGGCATCCATCGCCGCGCAACTGCGCGACCATGGCTTCGGCCCCAGCCGTCTCCAGGTGTTCGAACACCTCGGCGGCCCACAGGAGCGCAGGCTGTGCGGCACCGCCGACGACTGGCCGCACGGCGACATCGCCACGCTCAACCTGGTCGCCATCGAATGCCAGGCCTCACCCGACACCCCACGTCTGCCTAGAGTAGCCGGCCTGCCCGACGGCGCCTTCCGTCACGACGGCCAGTTGACCAAGCGCGATGTGCGCGCTATCACCCTGGCCCGCCTCGCCCCGCAACCCGGCGAACTGCTGTGGGACGTGGGCGCTGGCTGCGGTTCCATCGGCATCGAGTGGATGCGCGCCCATCCCAGCTGCCGCACACTTGCGATCGAGGCCGACGAAGGCCGCCAGGGCTACATCGAACACAACCGCGACACCCTCGGCGTGCCCGGCCTGCGACTGATCCGCGGCAAGGCCCCCGAAGCGCTGGCCGGGCTGGAACGTCCCGACGCGATCTTCATCGGCGGCGGCGTCACCCGCGAAGGCGTGCTCGACCTGTGCTGGGAGCGCTTGCTGCCGGGCGGACGCCTGGTTGCCAACGCCGTCACGCTGCAAAGCGAGGTCGCCCTGGCGCAGTTCCGCGAGCAGCACGGCGGCGAGCTGACCCGCATCCATATCGCCCATACCCAGCCACTGGGCAGTTTCGACACCTGGCGCCAGGCCCTGCCGATCTCCCTGCTCGACGTGGTGAAGCCTCTCGATGCGTGAAGAAACCCGTGAACAGCCCGCGCCACTGCGCAGCGGCCTGACCACTGGCAGTTGCGCCACCGCCACCAGCCTGGCGGCGGCGCGCCTGCTGCTGACCGGGCAACGGCACGACGCGGTGGAGATCACCCTGCCCAAGGGCAAGGTGGTGCAGATGCGCCTGGAGTTCTGCCACCTTAAGGGCGACCTGGCCGAGGCCGGCACCCTGAAGGATGCCGGCGACGACCCCGATGTCACCCACGGCGCCCTGCTCTTCAGCCAGGTGCGCTTGTGCGCCGAACCTGGCGTTCGCTTCGTCGCGGGCGCGGGCGTGGGGACCGTGACTCGCCCGGGGCTGGTGCTGGCAGTCGGTGAACCGGCCATCAACCCGGTGCCACGCAAGATGATCAGCGACCATCTGCTGCAACTGGCGGGCGATTGCGGCTACCACGGCGGTTTCGAGGTGACGGTCAACGTGCAGGGCGGCGAACAGCTGGCCCTCAAGACCATGAACCCACGCCTGGGCATCCTCGGCGGGCTGTCGATCCTGGGCACCAGCGGCATCGTCCGGCCGTTCTCCTGCTCGGCCTACATCGCCTCGATCCACCAGGGCATCGACGTCGCCCACACCAACGGCTACACCCATATCGCCGCCTGCACCGGCAACGCCAGCGAAGACACCATGCGCCGGGTCTACAACCTGCCGGAGATCGCCCTGATCGAGATGGGCGACTTCGTCGGTGCCGTGCTCAAGCACCTGCGCAAGGTACCCGTGCCGCGCCTCACGCTGTGCGGCGGCTTCGGCAAGATCAGCAAGCTGGCCGCCGGGCACATGGACCTGCACAGCCGTCATTCGAGCATCGACCTGCCGCAACTGGCGGGCTGGGCGGCGGCCATTGGCGCGGACCAGGCCCTGCAACAGGCGATCGTCGCCGCCAACACCAGCCAGCAGGCCCTCGCCCTGGCACATGCCGCCGGCATCGCCCTGGGTGACGAGGTGTGCCGCCACGCCCTGGTCTTCGCCCGCAGCGTGGTGCCGGCCCAGGTGCAGGTGGAAGTGTTCGCCATCGACCGCCAGGGTGGCATCGTCGGCAAGGCGGGTGTGGCATGAACGGGCGCATCCTGCTCCTCGGCGGCGTCACCGAAGCCCTGGCCATCGCCCGCCAGTTGGGTCCGCAACATGTCTACAGCCTCGCCGGCATCGGCCGCATTCCCCAGGACCTGGCCTGCCAGGTGCGAGTCGGCGGCTATGGCGGCGCCGAAGGCCTGGCCGAGTACATGCGCGCCGAAGGCATCGACCTGCTGATCGACGCCACCCATCCCTATGCCGCGCAGATCAGCCGCAACGCCGCCCTCGCCGCACACTGCGCCGGCATTCCCTGCTGGGCCCTGCGCCGTCCGGCATGGCAGGCGCAGCCCGGTGATGACTGGCGCGAAGTCGAGGACTGGGCCGGGCTGATCGCGGCGCTGGCCCCATTCGAACGCCCCTTGTTCACCCTGGGTCGAGAGCCCCTGCAACACCTGGACGAAATCCCGCCACACCAGTTCTGGACCCTGCGCGCCCTCGAGGCGTGCCCCGGCAATGACCGCTGCGAAGTGATCGGTGCGCGCGGGCCCTTCCTCATCGACGATGAACGTGCCCTGTTCGAACGTCGGCAGATCGACGTGCTGGTGAGCAAGAACAGCGGCAGCACGGCCACCGAGCCGAAACTGGAAGTGGCGCGGGAGCGCGGGATTCCAGTACTGGTGCTCGAGCGGCCGGTGCTGCCGGAAGTGGATCGGGCATTTCACGATGCAGGGTCGCTGCTAGAGGCACTCGGCCTGTTCAAGGCCTGATCATGCTACGTATATCCCATTGACATATCCACTCCTGGAATTAAACTCCGGACATACATTTGCGCTTTCAAGGAGGCCCATCATGGAGCAAGGTGCAGTCTTCAAAAGCAACCGCAGCCAGGCTATCCGCATGCCAAAAGCCCTCGCCCTTCCAGAAGACGTCACCCGAGTGGACATCGTCGCGGTGGGCCGTTCCCGTATCATCTCGCCTGCCGGCGAAAGCTGGGACAGCTGGTTCGAGGGTGACGATGTGAGTTCGGACTTCATGGCGAGCAGGGAACAGCCAGCCGACCAGGAGCGCGAAGGATTCTGATGCTCAGGTACATGCTCGATACCAACATCTGCATTTTCACCATCAAGAACAAGCCACAAGTGGTGCGCGAGGCATTCAATCGGCACCACGGCCAGTTGGCCATCAGCACGGTAACCCTGATGGAGTTGATCTACGGTGCGGAAAAGTCCGCCGCGCCGGAGCGTAATCTGGCCATTGTCGAGGGGTTCGCCGCACGGCTCGATGTGCTTGACTACGACATTCAGGGCGCAGCTCACACCGCGCAGCTACGTGCGGAACTGGCCAAGGCCGGCACGCCCATCGGCCCCTACGACAGAATGATTGCCGGCCACGCCCGCGCGCGCGGCCTCACGCTGGTGACCAACAACCTGCGCGAGTTCCAGCGTGTTCCGGGGCTGCGTGTGGAAGATTGGGTGACACATCCACGCTGACGGTCGCGAGATGGCCCTGTGCCTTGATCCTGCCGTAAAATCACCTCTCCCCTTCTGGAAGGCTCCACCCATATGGAAATGCAATGGTGGATCTGGCTCGTCTTCGGCGTGGCCTTGATCCTGCTGTAACTGGTACTCCCCACCTTCTTCATCCTCTGGTTCGGCATCGGCGCCGTGCTGGTGTCGCTCGTCTCGCTGCTTGCGCCCAGCCTGCAACTCGATATGCAGGGCCTGCTGTGGGTGGTGTTCTCATCGATCACCACCGTGCTCTGGTTCAAGGTGTTCCGCCGCAAGAAGCCAGACGTGCGCTGGACCGCCGACAGCGTGATCGGCGAGGTCGGCCTGCTGACCGCCAACGTGTCGCAGTTCCAGAAAGGCCGGGTGCGCTTCCAGAAACCGATCCTCGGCAACGAGGAATGGACCTGCGTCGCCGACAGCGACATCCCCGCCGGCGAGCGCGTGCGCCTGGCCGCCATCGAAGGCAACACCGCCCGGGTCACCCGGGCCTGAATCCGCACTAAAAGGAAGTTCGCACCATGACCAGCCTCATCGTCGTCGGCACCCTCGCCGCATTCGTTCTCATCACCGTGTTCAAGGGAGTGCGCATCGTGCCTCAGGGCGAGGAGTGGATCGTCGAACGCCTGGGCCGCTACCACAGCACCCTCAAGCCAGGCCTGAACATCGTCATCCCGTACATGGACGTAGTCGCCTACCGCCTGCCGACCAAGGACATCATCCTCGACGTGCAGCAGCAGGAGATCATCACCAAGGACAACGCGGTGATCGTCGCCAACGCCCTGTGCTTTGCCAAGGTGGTCGACCCGCAGAAGGCCTCGTACGGCGTACAGAACTTCTCGTTCGCCGTCACCAGCCTGACCATGACCTCGCTGCGCGCCATCGTCGGCGCCATGGACCTGGACGAAGCGCTGTCCAGCCGCGAGCAGATCAAGGCGCGCCTGCGCGAGGCGATGTCCGAGCAGACCGAAGACTGGGGCGTGACCGTGCGCTCGGTGGAGATCCAGGACATCAAGCCCTCGCCGAGCATGCAGACCGCCATGGAACGCCAGGCGGCTGCCGAGCGTGAGCGTAAAGCCGACGTGACCCGCGCCGAAGGCAACAAGCAGGCTGCCATCCTCGAAGCCGAGGCGCGCCTGCAGGCGGCCAAGCTGGATGCCGAGGCCCAGGTCAACCTGGCCGAGGCATCGGCGCGGGCGATCACCCTGGTCAAGGAAGCGGTGGGCAGCGAGACCGTGCCGGCCATGTACCTGCTGGGTGAGCGTTACATTGGCGCGATGGAGAACCTGGCGAGCAGCGACAATTCGAAAGTGGTGGTGCTGCCGGCTGACCTGCAGGAAACCGTGCGTGGACTGCTGGGGCGTGGCAAGGTCTGATAACGCCGGGGCGCTTTGCGCCCCTTTCGCGACACGAGGCCGCTCCCACAGTAATTGCGCCAGCTTTTAGCATGTGAGCAAGACAGTTGCTCCCACAGGGAAACGTATCCTCCTGTGGGAGCGGCCTTGTGTCGCGATGGGCTGCGCAGCAGCCCCTGGTGCGGCACTTCACCGCACCCCAGCTTTTTTACCTATACTCCGCCGTACAATAGCCATCACGATTCCTGACCGGATCTCTCCATGCCCCCACGTCGGCACATCGCCTGGATAGCCTGCTTCGCAGTGCTGTTCAACCTGCTGGCCATGCCGCTGTCTTCTGCCGCGCCCAAGGGCCCGGCCGAACAGCTGCTGTGGGGGGCTTTCTGTTCCAGCATGGCCAACAAGGCCAAGGTCGATGTCCAGGCCCTGGCCAAGATCGACCTCGGTCCGCAAAGCGACGACAGCGCCAGCATGATGAACTGCTGGTGCTGCCTGGGTGCCGCGCCCTTGCTGGCCCTGCCCAGCTATACGCCGCAGTTGCACAACCCGCCCGTGCTGCCAGCGGGGCACTCGCCGCAACTCGCTGACTACCAACCCACGCCGCGCCAGCTATGGCCCGCGCTCAATCCCCGTGCCTCTCCTCTGGCCTGAGTTCACTACGCTGCCTGCCTGAACCTCAACAGATCGGAGACTCCCCCATGCTCAAGCAAGCCCTCGTCCTGGCCGCCCTGCTGCTGCCCGGCGCCTATGCCAACGCCCACGAGTACAGCAAAGGCGACCTGCACATCGCCCACCCCTGGTCGCTGGAGCTGCCGCCGAACGCGCCCAACGTCGCGGCCTATTTCGTCGTGCACAACAACGGCAAGACCGACGACCGTCTGCTCTCGGCGGACACGCCGATCAGCGCCGACGCCCAGCTGCACGAGCATGCGATGAGCGCCGCCGGCGCCATGAAGATGCAACAGGTGCAAAGCGTGGTGGTGCCCGCCGGCAAGGACCTGACCTTCGCCCCCAGCGCCTACCACGTGATGATCATGCAGCCCAAGGATCGCAGCCTGCTGACCGACGGCAAGCGCTTCCCGCTGACCCTGCACTTCGAGAAGGCCGGTGACATCACCGTCGAAGTCGCCGTGCAGAAGCAGCCACCGGCCGAGCAGGCCGCGCACGAGCACGCGCACTGACCTGATCGACTGACTGGCGCTCGCCATGAGCCTGCCGCGCTACAGCTCCGTCCGCACTACCCGCCCTGATCGCAGGCGCGTCGGTGGCGGCTGGCTGAGCCTGTTCGCCATGTGGATGATCTTCATCGGCCCGCTGGTTTCCCAGTCGATGCCGATGGAGCACCACGCCGCCATGGGCATGCCCATGGACATGAGCATGCCGATGGCGCACGGTCACGACGAGCACCACGGCCACGGCAACGATGGCCAGTTGCATGTGATGTGGGAGAAGTGTGGCTACTGCAGCCTGCTGTTCAACTGCCCCGCCCTGCCCCAAAGCCTCAGCCCGCTCAGCGCGGGCAGCGTCACCCCACCCACCCACCTCACCGTCGCCACGCGCCAGGGCCATGCCCGGCAGGCTGTATTCCCCGGCGCCCGCAGCCGCGCACCGCCCCGATCGATCGTCGCCTGAACACCACACGCTAAACGCCCGAAGCCAGGAGGCTTCGCGCTGACTCATGACTGATCGACTGGAATCATTATGTCCGGCTGCACCCCTGTTTTTGCCCTTTCCCTGCGCGGCACCATCGCCGTGCTCTGCGGCTCGCTGCTCGCGCCACTGGCCCTTGCCGCCGAAACCGGCCACGAAGGCCACATCCACGACACGGCCGAACTGAGCCCGACGGTGATCACCGCCATCGCCCCGAGCTCGCCGCTGACCGTGGTCACCAACCCCAAGGACCCGCGCCAGCCCGTGCCGGCCAGCGACGGCGGTGACTACCTCAAGACCATCCCCGGGTTCTCGGTGATCCGCGCTGGCGGCACCAATGGCGACCCGGTGCTGCGCGGCATGTTCGGTTCGCGCCTGAACATCCTCACCAACGGCGGCATGATGCTCGGCGCCTGCCCGGGCCGCATGGACGCGCCAACCTCGTACATCTCGCCGGAAACCTACGACCGCCTCACCGTGATCAAGGGCCCGCAGAGCGTGATCTGGGGGCCGGGCGGCTCGGCTGGCACCATTCTCTTCGAGCGTGAGCCGGAGAAGTTCGGCGAGTTGGGTAGCCGGGTCAACGGCAGCGTACTGGCTGGCTCCAACGGCCGCTTCGACAAGGTCCTCGACGCCGCGGCCGGCAACCAGCTCGGCTACGTGCGCTTCATCGGTAACCAGTCGCACTCGGACGACTTCGAGGACGGCAACGGCGATACCGTGCCGTCGCGCTGGGACAAGTGGAACGGCGACGTCAGCCTCGGCTGGACCCCGGACGCCGACACCTTGCTGGAACTGACCGCTGGCAAGGGCGACGGCGAGGCTCGCTCCGCCGGACGCGGCATGGACGGTTCGCAGTTCAAGCGCGAGAGCCTGGGGCTGCGCTTCGAGAAGTCCAACCTGGGCGAGGTGCTCGACAAGGTCGAGGCGCAGGTCTACTACAACTACGCTGACCACGTGATGGACAACTACACCCTGCGCACTCCGTCGGGCACCGGCATGATGGGCATGCCCATGGTCAGCAACGTCGACCGCCGTACCATGGGCGCACGGATCAAGGCCACCTGGCGCTGGGCCGACGTGCAACTGATCAGCGGCATCGACGCGCAGACCAACGAACACCGCCAGCGCGGCGGCATGGGCGTCAACGCGCACAAGGGCCAGCCCTGGACCAAGGACGCCGACTTCCACAACTACGGCGCCTTCGGCGAGCTCACCTGGTATGCGACCGGTGAGGATCGCCTGGTCACCGGCGCCCGCCTGGACCGTGCCTCGGCCCGCGACTTCCGCAAGGGCAGCGCCACCGAAGGCGACACCCGCGCCGACACCCTGCCCAGCGGCTTCGTGCGCTACGAGCACGACCTGGCGGCGATTCCGGCCACCACCTACATCGGCCTCGGCCACACCCAGCGCTTCCCCGACTACTGGGAGCTGTTCTCGCCCAAGCGCGCCCCGGCCGGCTCGGTCAACGCCTTCGACGGCATCAAGCCGGAGAAGACCACCCAGCTCGACTTCGGCATCCAGTACCGCGACGAGCGCCTGGAGGCCTGGGCCTCGGGTTATGTCGGGCAGGTCCGCGACTACATCCTGTTCGACTACCAGCGCAACATGATGGGCTCGCTCACCTCCCAGGCGCAGAACGTCGACGCCCGCATCATGGGCGGCGAACTGGGCGCGGCCTACAAACTGACCGAGAACTGGAAGGCCGACGCCACCCTGGCCTACGCCTGGGGCAAGAACAGCAGCGACGGCAAGGCCCTGCCACAGATGCCACCGCTGGAAAGCCGCCTGGGGCTGACCTACAGCCGCGACACCTGGAGCGTCGGTGCCCTGTGGCGCCTGGTCGCCGAGCAGAACCGCATTGCCAAAAACCAGGGCAACGTGGTCGGCAAGGACTACGACACAAGCTCAGGCTTCGGCGTGTTCTCGCTCAACGGCGCCTACAAGGTCAACAACAACCTCAAGCTCAGCGCGGGCGTCGACAACCTGTTCGACAAGGCCTACGCCGAGCACCTGAACCTGGCCGGGAACGCCGGGTTCGGCTACCCGGCCAGCGCCACGGACCCGGTGAACGAGCCAGGCAGGACCTTCTGGACCAAGGTCGACTTCAGCTTCTGACAACAACAAACGGGCGCGGGACCTGACCGCGCCCACTTAAGGTCTACGGGAGGCTCTAATGAGCAAACCAAACGTTTCCTTCTACAACCTTGCGTGGCGCTGGCATTTCTATGCCGGGCTGTTCGTGGCGCCATTCATGGTCCTGCTGGCGCTTACCGGGATCATCTACCTGTTCAAGCCGCAACTCGATCCGTTGATGTACCGCGAGCTGATGGTGGTCGAGGCCGGCCATCACCGACAGGGCGCCGACACGCTGCTGGCCAACGTGCGCCAGGCTTATCCACAAGGCCAGGTGGGACAGTATCTGCCGCCGGTGAGCGCCGAGCGCAGCGCACAGTTCGTGGTGCATGACGGCGGGCGCGAGCTGAATGTCTTCGTCGACCCGTACAGCGGCCAGGTACTGGGCGACCAGGATGGCAAACAGAACCTGCAGGCCATCGCACGCGCCTTGCATGGCGAACTGATGGTCGGCACGGTCGGTGACCGGCTGGTGGAACTGGCGGCCGGCTGGGGCATTGTCCTGGTCGTGTCCGGCCTCTATTTGTGGTGGCCACGCGGGCGCAGCAGCGCCGGGGTGCTGTGGCCACGTTTCAGCGCGCGCGGCCGCTTGCTGTGGCGCGACCTGCATGCCGTCACCGGTTTCTGGGGCTCGGCCCTGCTGCTGTTGATGCTGCTCAGCGGCATGACCTGGACCGGGCTGTGGGGCAAACAGTATGCCGACCTGTGGAACCGCTTCCCGGCGGCCATGTGGAACGACGTGCCCAAGTCCGACAAAGAAGCCCGCGACCTCAACAGCGCCCACCGCCAGACCGTGCCGTGGGCGATGGAGAACACGCCGATGCCAGTGTCCGGCGCCCATGCCGAGCATGCCGGGCATCACATGATGGATCACGCCCCGGCGGCGCCGCAGGTGAGCCTGCAGCAGGTCGAGAACATCGCCAATCTGCGCGAGGTCGAGCCGGGCTACAGCATCACCCTGCCAAGCAGTGCTGACGGGGTCTTCACCATTGCGGTATTCGCTGACGATCCGCGCAACGACGCAACCCTGCATGTGGACCAGTACACCGGGAAGGTGCTGGCCGATGTGCGCTGGCAGGACTACAGCCCGGTGGCACGCGCCACCGAGCTTGGGGTGATGCTGCACGAAGGCAAGATGTTCGGGCCGCTGAACCAAATCGTCATCCTGCTGGTGTGCCTGATGATCCTGCTGGGCTCGGTGAGCGGGCTGGTGATGTGGTGGAAGCGCAAGCCCACGGGTGGATTGGGCGTGCCGCCGCTGCGTCATGACCTGCCGCGCTGGAAGACGGCAGTAGGGGTGATGGTGGTGCTGGGCGTCGCCTTCCCGCTGGTGGGGATTTCGATGGTGGTGATGTGGGGGGTGGATAGCCTGGTGGTGAGACGCCAGATCATGGTCAGGGCCTGATATCGCAATCGCGGGGCAAGCCCGCTCCCACGCCTGCCCTGTGAGATCAGCGTGGGAGCGGGCTTGCCCCGCGATGAGGCCGGCACCAACAACCATTGATTCCCGTCATGTCGAGCACCGCGCTGTACCGCCAAGATCGTGCCGATCTGCCACACCCGCGATTGGAACGCGACGTGATAGCCTACGCGGCTTTCGCTCACAAAAAGACTGACCCTCAATGGAATGCAGCCTATGACCCGGACCTCCCAGACACCCTCCGAAGAGCAGCACCTGCAACGCAACCTGACCAACCGTCACATCCAGCTCATCGCCATTGGCGGCGCCATCGGCACCGGCCTGTTCATGGGCTCGGGCAAGACCATCAGCCTGGCCGGCCCGTCGATCATCTTCGTCTACATGATCATCGGCTTCATGCTGTTCTTCGTCATGCGCGCCATGGGCGAGCTGCTGCTGTCGAACCTCAACTACAAGTCGTTCATCGATTTCTCCGCCGACCTGCTCGGCCCCTGGGCCGGCTACTTCACCGGCTGGACCTACTGGTTCTGCTGGGTGGTCACCGGCATCGCCGACGTGGTGGCGATCGCCGCCTACACGCAATTCTGGTTCCCGGACCTTCCGCAGTGGATACCGGCGCTGAGCTGCGTGGCCTTGTTGCTGTCGCTGAACCTGGTGACGGTGAAGATGTTCGGCGAAATGGAATTCTGGTTCGCCCTGATCAAGATCATCGCCATCATGGGCCTGGTCGCCACCGGCCTGTACATGGTTATCACCGGCTTCCAGTCGCCGAGCGGCCATACCGCCACCCTGGCCAACCTGTGGAATGACGGCGGCATGTTCCCCAACGGCCTGCTCGGTTTCTTCGCCGGCTTCCAGATCGCCGTGTTCGCCTTCGTCGGTATCGAACTGGTGGGCACCACAGCCGCCGAAGCGAAGAACCCCGAGCGCACCCTGCCGCGGGCGATCAACTCGATCCCGGTCCGCATCATCGTGTTCTACGTGCTGGCGCTGATCGCCATCATGGCCGTCACCCCATGGCGCGACGTGGTGCCGGGCAAGAGCCCGTTCGTCGAGCTGTTCGTGCTGGCCGGCCTGCCGGCGGCGGCGAGCATCATCAACTTCGTGGTGCTGACTTCTGCGGCCTCGTCGGCCAACAGCGGCGTGTTCTCCACCAGCCGCATGCTGTTCGGCCTGGCCCAGGAGGGCGATGCGCCCAAGGCGTTCGAGAAACTCTCGCGCCGCGCGGTGCCGGCCAACGGCCTGTACTTCTCCTGCACCTGCCTGCTGCTGGGCGCGGTGCTGATCTACCTGGTACCCAATGTGATCGAAGCTTTCACCCTGGTGACGACGGTGTCGGCGGTGCTGTTCATGTTCGTGTGGACGCTGATCCTGCTGTCGTACCTGAGCTACCGCAAACAGCGCGCGGCGCTGCATGAGCAGTCCACCTACAAGATGCCCGGCGGGCGTTTCATGTGCTACGTGTGCCTGGTGTTCTTTGCCGGCATTCTGGTGCTGTTGAGCCTGGAGGCGGATACGCGCTCGGCGCTGGTGGTGACGCCGATCTGGTTCGTGATTCTGGCGGTGACCTATCAGTTCGTGCGCAGCAGGCGTCAGCCGCGTACCGCCGTGCGTGGGGCGTCGAACAACTGATCCTGAACCCATCGCGGGGCAAGCCCGCTCCCACGCCTGCCGTGTGAGGTCGGCGTGGGAGCGGGCTTGCCCCGCGATGAGGCCCGCTAGCCTTGCTCCAACCCTTCAAGCACGGCTTCGGCCAACGCCAGGCCTTTCTCCAGCGAGTTCTCCGTCGCCGTCAGCAAACTGCGCAACGGCTCCCCCGCCTTCTCCAACGCGGCAGCATTGGTCTCATACGCCGCCTTCAACGCCGCCACGGCGCACACCAGCGCATCCTCGCTATCAACGCCAGCACGTACCGAGAGAATCGGATCATGGGCGTGATTGCAGGTGCCAAAGTGGGAACAAGCGGTGACGGGACGTGATTTGCGCGGGGTGAGGTTGACCAGCGATTCCTGGTTCATGGCTGCACCTCTCGATGAAAGGTGGCGATCTCGAGAAATGCGAACGGTGGATCTGGAACGATCTTCTTGAGCATGGTGCGACTCCTTGCAGCCTTCTGAAGTGTATCTCCGTGCCCATACGCCAATATGGGTGGACGGAGCCGTGCGGGTTGGCGTTGCCGGTCAGAAGGTCCGGTGAGCCCGAAGGCTCCCACACACGGCTCCGCCCATAACGGGTGCAACCATGCAGGACACGCTATCGCAGGTGCGATGTGCCCGGTTCTGACAGCGGGACGCCAATCCCGAACCGCAGAAACTACTGCGGTGCGGCACGGTACTCAAGTACCGCTTATGTGTCAAAAGTGTTCATCGCCCCCGACCCAATCCTGTGCAAGCCCAACCTGCAAGCACCATCCTGGCTCCTCCTCGCGCCCCGATTCGTCGCACAACCGCTCTACCAAGCACCTTCCATCGCTCGGCACAGCCTTTGCACTCTCCGACTAGGCCAACACCTACCATCACATCGGAGTGAGCACATGAAGCGACGCAGTCTGATCAAGGCCTTCACCCTCAGCGCATCGATCGCCGCGATGGGCCTGAGCTGGAGCATCCAGGCCGCCGAGACCATCAAGGTCGGCATCCTGCATTCGCTGTCGGGGACCATGGCGATTTCCGAGACCTCGCTCAAGGACATGGCGCTGATGACCATCGACGAGATCAACGCCAAGGGCGGGGTCAACGGCAAGCAGCTCGAGGCGGTGGTGGTGGACCCGGCGTCCAACTGGCCGCTGTTCGCCGAGAAGAGCCGCCAGCTGCTGACACAGGACAAGGTGGCGGTGGTGTTCGGCTGCTGGACCTCGGTGTCGCGCAAGTCGGTGCTGCCGGTGTTCGAGGAGCTCAACGGGCTGCTGTTCTACCCCGTGCAGTACGAGGGTGAAGAGATGTCGCCGAACGTGTTCTACACCGGCGCCGCGCCTAACCAGCAGGCAATCCCGGCCGTGGAATACCTGATGAGCGAGGACGGTGGCGGCGCCAAGCGCTTCTTCCTGCTGGGCACCGACTACGTCTACCCGCGCACCACCAACAAGATCCTGCGCGCCTTCCTGCACAGCAAGGGCGTGGCCGACAAGGACATCGAAGAGGTCTACACGCCGTTCGGCCACAGCGATTACCAGACCATCGTCGCCAACATCAAGAAGTTCTCCGCCGGCGGCAAGACGGCGGTCATCTCCACGGTCAATGGCGACTCCAACGTGCCGTTCTACAAGGAGCTGGCCAACCAGGGGCTGAAGGCCACCGATGTACCGGTGGTGGCCTTCTCGGTGGGTGAAGAGGAGCTGCGTGGCATCGACACCAAGCCGCTGGTGGGGCACCTGGCGGCGTGGAACTACTTCGAGTCCGTGGATAACCCGGTGAACCAGAAGTTCGTCGCCGACTGGAAGGCCTACGCCAAGGCCAAGGGCCTGCCGGGGGCCGACAAGGCGGTGACCAACGACCCTATGGAGGCCACCTACGTAGGTATCCACATGTGGGCGCAAGCGGTGGAAAAAGCCAAGTCCACCGATGTGGACAAAGTGCGTGAGGCACTGGCCGGGCAGAGCTTCAAGGCGCCGTCGGGCTTCACCCTGACCATGGACAAGACCAACCACCACCTGCACAAGCCGGTGATGATCGGCGAAATCCAGGATGACGGACAGTTCAGCGTGGTGTGGCAGACCGAGGAGCCGCTGCGGGCGCAGCCTTGGAGCCCGTTCATTCCGGGGAATGACAAGCGGCCGGATTATGCGGTGAAAGGTAATTGAGTGACCAGGGGCCGCTTTGCGGCCCTTTCGCGACACAAGGCCGCTCCCACAGGTAGATCGCGTTCCCATGTGGGAGCGGCCTTGTGTCGCGATCGAGGGCGAAGCCCTCGCCTTACCCTGACTACACAGGAATAACTAATGCTCAGATTCCTGCTCACCCTCTTGTTGTTACTGCCCCTGGCCAGCCACGCCAGCGAAGGCGAGTTCTTCCTCAGCGCCAAGCCCGCCGACCAGGCGCGCCTGCTCGAAACCTGGGCCGCGCAACCCGATGCCGCCCGCCTGCCGCTGCTGGACAACCTGCGCCAAGGCCGCATCGCCGAAAACGACACCCGCAAGCTGCGCCTGAGCAACCGCCTGCGCGGCCTGATCGACAACGCCCTGGCCAGCCATCGGCTATTCAGCGACCAAGCCAGCATCCGCCTGGCCGCCGCCCAACAACTGCAAAAAACCGCACAACCGGCGCAAATGGCCTTCCTCGACCGCCGCTTCGCCAGCGAACCCGACGCCGCCGTGCACGCGGCCCTCGGCCTGGCCCTGGCCAACCTGCAACTGGGCGCCAGCGAGCCCGCGGTACGCCTGGCCGCCGTGCGCCTGCTCGGCGAAACCGGCGACCCACTGGCCCGCACCCGCCTTGAAGCGCTACTACAACCCGACGCCGAAACCGACGCCGCCGTGCGCACCGCCGCCGAAACCAGCCTGGCCCAGGTACAGCGCAAGCTGCTGGTCGGTGAATTGCTCGGCCAGGCCTTCAGCGGCTTGTCGCTGGGTTCGATCCTGCTGCTGGCGGCGCTGGGTCTGGCGATCACCTTCGGCCTGCTCGGGGTGATCAACATGGCCCACGGCGAGATGCTGATGCTCGGCGCCTACAGCACCTACATGGTCCAGGTGCTGCTGCAACGCTATGCCCCCGGCGCCATCGAGTTCTATCCGTTGATCGCCTTGCCGGTGGCCTTCGCCGTCAGCGCGGGGGTCGGCATGGCGCTGGAGCGCACAGTGATCCGTCACTTGTATGGCCGGCCGTTGGAAACCCTGCTGGCCACTTGGGGCATCAGTCTGATCCTGATCCAGGCCGTGCGCTTGATCTTCGGCGCGCAGAACGTCGAGGTGAGCAACCCGGCCTGGCTGTCCGGCGGCATCCAGGTGCTGCCCAACCTGGTGCTGCCGTACAACCGCCTGGTGATCATCGGCTTCGCCCTGGCGGTGGTGCTGCTTACCTGGCTGCTGCTCAACCGCACGCGGCTGGGCCTGAACGTGCGCGCGGTCACCCAGAACCGCAACATGGCCGCCTGCTGCGGGGTGTCCACCGGCCGCGTCGACATGCTCGCCTTCGGCCTCGGCTCCGGCATCGCCGGGCTCGGCGGCGTGGCCCTGAGCCAGGTCGGCAACGTGGGGCCGGACCTGGGCCAGAGCTACATCATCGACTCGTTCCTGGTGGTGGTGCTCGGCGGTGTCGGCCAGCTGGCCGGCAGCCTGTGGGCGGCCTTCGGACTGGGCATCGCCAACAAACTGCTGGAGCCGCAGATCGGTGCGGTGCTGGGCAAGATCCTCATCCTTGCGCTGATCATTCTGTTCATCCAGAAGCGCCCGCAAGGCCTGTTCGCCCTCAAGGGACGGGTAATCGACTGATGAACCAGCCATTGATTGTCACTGCCACGCGCAAGGCCGGCACCCGGGTTTCAATGGCCGTCGGCGCCGTTGTCGTCCTGGTGCTGCTGGCCCTGCCGCTGCTGTCGCTGCTGCCCGACGGGCACGCCTTGCAGGTCTCGGCCTACACCCTGACCCTGGTCGGCAAGGTCCTCTGCTACGCCATCGTCGCCCTGGCCCTGGACCTGGTCTGGGGCTATGCCGGGTTGCTGTCGCTCGGCCATGGCCTGTTCTTCGCCCTGGGCGGCTACGCCATGGGCATGTACCTGATGCGCCAGGCGGCCGGCGACGGCCTGCCGGGGTTCATGACCTTCCTGTCGTGGAGCGAGCTGCCCTGGTACTGGGCCGGCACCCAGCATTTCGCCTGGGCGCTGTGCCTGGTGGTGCTGGCGCCGGGGCTGCTGGCGCTGGTGTTCGGCTTCTTCGCCTTCCGCTCGCGGATCAAGGGCGTGTATTTCTCGATCATGACCCAGGCCCTGACCTTCGCCGGGATGCTGCTGTTCTTCCGCAACGAGACAGGCTTTGGCGGCAACAACGGCTTCACCAGCTTCCGCACCATCGTCGGTTTCGACATCGCCGCCCAGGGCACTCGGGCCGTGCTGTTCCTGCTCACGGTCGGCCTGCTGCTGGGCAGCCTGTTCCTGTGCTGGCGCCTGACCCAGAGCAAGTTCGGGCGCCTGCTCACTGCCGTGCGTGACGCCGAGAACCGCCTGATGTTCTGCGGCTACGACCCGCGTGGCTTCAAGCTGCTGGTATGGGTGCTCAGCGCCGTGCTGTGCGGCCTGGCCGGGGCGCTGTACGTGCCGCAGGTGGGCATCATCAACCCCAGCGAGATGTCGCCGACCAACTCCATCGAGGCCGCCGTGTGGGTGGCCCTGGGCGGGCGCGGCACGTTGATCGGGCCTCTGCTCGGCGCCGGCCTGGTCAATGGCATGAAGAGCTGGTTCACCGTGGCGTTCCCCGAGTTCTGGCTGTTCTTCCTCGGCGCGCTGTTCATCCTCGTCACCCTGTACCTGCCCAAGGGCGTGGTCGGCCTTGTGAAGAAAAGGAGCCAGCCATGAGAAGCGTGCCCCCGGTGCATCCGGAATTCATGCTGGAGCCGATCTTCGACCAGATCGGCAGCGGTCGCGAGGCGATCGGCCTCGGTCGGCGCCGCGAGACTGGGCTCGACACCCGCCACGGCACGGTGCTGAGCCTGGAGGGCATCAGCGTCAGTTTCGACGGCTTCAAGGCGCTCAACGATCTGAACCTGTACATCGGCGTGGGTGAGTTGCGCTGCATCATCGGCCCCAACGGCGCCGGCAAGACCACGATGATGGACGTGATCACCGGCAAGACTCGGCCCGACACGGGGACCGCGTTTTTCGGCGACACCCTCGACCTGACCCGCATGAGCGAATGCCAGATCGCCCAGGCCGGCATCGGCCGCAAGTTCCAGAAGCCCACGGTGTTCGAGGCGCTGACGGTGTTCGAGAACCTGGAGCTGGCGCTCAAGGCCGACAAGTCGGTGTGGGCAAGCCTGGTGGCGCGGTTGTCCGGCGAGCAGCGCCAGCGCATCGAGGAGGTGCTGACCACCCTGCGCCTGCTGCCCCTGGCCCAGCGCCAGGCGGGGCTGTTGTCCCATGGACAGAAGCAGTTCCTGGAGATCGGCATGCTGCTGGTGCAGGAGCCGAGGTTGCTGCTGCTCGACGAGCCGGTGGCGGGGATGACCGATGCCGAGACCGCGTTCACCGCCGAGCTGTTCCGCTCCTTGGCGGGCAGGCATTCGCTGATGGTGGTGGAGCATGACATGGGCTTCGTCGGCAGCATTGCCGACCATGTGACGGTGCTGCACCAGGGGAGTGTGCTGGCGGAAGGGTCGCTGGCGCAGGTGCAGGAGGATGAGCGGGTGGTCGAGGTGTATCTCGGTAGATAGGCCCGCTCCCACGAATTGAACGACTCAAGGGCAGAACATGCTGAAAATCGACACCCTGCACCAATACTACGGTGGCAGCCACATCCTGCGCGGCCTGTCCTTCGAGGCCAAGGTCGGCGAGGTCACCTGCCTGCTGGGCCGCAACGGCGTGGGCAAGACCACCCTGCTGCGCTGCCTGATGGGTGTGCTGCCGGCCCGCGAGGGCCGCGTGGAATGGGAAGGCAAACCCATTACCACGCTCAAGCCCCAGCAACGGGTCCAGGCCGGCATCGGCTACGTGCCGCAGGGCCGCGAAATCTTCCCGCGCCTGACCGTCGAGGAAAACCTGCTGATGGGCCTGTCGCGGTTCCCCGCCCGCGAGGCCCGGGAAGTGCCAGCCTTCATCTACGAACTGTTCCCGGTGCTGGAGCAGATGAAGCAACGCCGTGGCGGCGACCTCTCCGGTGGCCAGCAGCAACAGCTGGCCATCGGCCGCGCCCTGGCCAGCCGCCCGCGCCTGCTGATCCTCGACGAGCCCACCGAAGGCATCCAGCCGTCGGTGATCAAGGAAATCGGCGCGGTGATTCGCACGCTCGCCGACCGGGGCGACATGGCCATCCTGCTGGTGGAGCAGTTCTACGACTTCGCCGAGGAGCTGGCCGACCAGTACCTGGTCATGGCCCGCGGTGAGATCGTCCAGCGCGGCCGGGGTGAAAACATGCAGGCCGAAGGTGTGCGCGGCCTGGTTACCATTTAATCTGCAGCCACTTCCCTTGCGAGACGCTGTCATGAGTTACCAGATCCGCGACGCCCTGATCGACGACATGCCGGGCATCCTCGACATCTACAACGACGCCGTGGCCAACACCACGGCGATCTGGAACGAAACCCCCGTGGACCTGGGCAACCGCCAGGCCTGGTTCGAGGCCCGTGCGCAGCAGGGCTATCCGATCCTGGTGGCGGTGGACGACAGCGGCGTGCTGGGCTATGCCTCATTTGGCGACTGGCGGCCGTTCGAAGGCTTCCGGCATACCGTCGAGCACTCGGTGTACGTGCGTGGCGACCAACGCGGCAAGGGCCTGGGGCCGGTGTTGATGGCAGCGCTGATCGAGCAGGCGCGTCTTTGCGACAAGCATGTGATGGTCGCCGCCATCGAGAGCGGCAACGCCGCATCGATCCGCCTGCACGAACGCCTGGGCTTCAGCATCACCGGGCAGATGCCGCAGGTGGGGGTGAAGTTCGGGCGCTGGCTGGACCTGACCTTCATGCAGCTTTACCTGGATGACAACACCCATCCCCCTTCAAGGACCTGAAGCCAATGAACACCGCCCAGCTGCACCGCGTCACCCACGAAGGCCTGGCGTACTACCGCGACGGGTTGGTGGCCCTTTTGCTGAATGCGGTGCGCCAGGGCGCGTCGGTGGGGTTTCTGGCCGATATCGACGAGCAGCAGGCCAAGGCCTACTTCGATGAGGTGAAGGCAAAAATGGCCAGTGGCGAGCAACTGCTCTGGGTCATTGCCCAGGGGCAGGAAGTGCTGGGCAGCGTGCAGTTGGGGTTGTGCCTGAAGCCCAATGGGCTGAACCGGGCCGAGGTGCAGAAGTTGCTGGTGCACAGCGATGCTCGGCGGCGTGGGCTGGGGCAGCAGTTGATGGGGGCCCTGGAGGCCGAGACGCGGCGGATCGGGCGGGGGATGCTGTTTCTCGATACCGAGGCGGGGTCTGGGGCCGAGGCGTTCTATCGGGCGCAGGGGTACAGCAAGGCGGGGGAGATTCCGGATTATGCCTGCGGACCGGAAGGGGTGTACCGGGCAACAGCGTTGTATTTCAAGGTCCTGGCGCCGGCTTCAGAACGGCGTTGATGCAATCGCGGGGCAAGTCCGCTCCCACGAAGCACCTCGATGCCTGGCGTGGGAGCGGGCTTGCCCCGCGATGCTTTTACTCTTATATCTGGGTAAACCTGCCCAACCGCTGCTTCAACATGCTGTTCTCACTGCGTAACTGCTGCACCTCTTCCAACAGTTCCAGCGCCAGCGCCACCCCTTCCCACTCCAACTCCAGCTCCTGATGCAGCTTCACCGCGCGCTTCAGCGTCACCGGCGCGCGGTCATCGAACACCCACTCCTCGGGCGTTCGCCCTGACGGTTCGACAATGCCGTGCTCGACGATCTCGATCACCCAGTCGGCCGATACATTGGCCTCCTGGCACAGGGTACGCATGTCCAGTTGAACGATCAGGGTGCTGCTCATGATCACTTACTCCATTGAGTCCTCGGATTGAACGCGGCTTTCTCGGAGAGCTGGGTCCACAGTTCGCGCGCGGCGGCGTCGGACTGGGCGGGCATGACCACCTTGAGCTGGGCGTACAGGTCGCCGCGCTCGCCCTGCTTGTTCAACAGGCCCATGCCCTTGACCCGCAGGCGCTGGCCGCTCTGGCTGTCGGGGCGGATGGTCAGGTTGATCTTGCCGGTCAGGGTCGGCACGGCCACCTTGGCGCCGAGCACCGCTTCCCACGGTGCCAGCGGCACGGTGATGATCAGGTCATGGCCTTCGACATCGAACAGCGGGTGCGGAGCCATGCGGATGGTCAGGAACAGGTCGCCGTTGGCGCCACCGCCCACGCCCGGCGCGCCCTGGCCCTTGAGACGGATGCGCTCGCCGTCGGTCACCCCGGCGGGGATCTTCACGTTCAGCGTTTTCGTGGTGAACCCGGTACGCTGCCCGGCACCGTTGGTCTGCGGCACCTGGAAGCTGATCTGCTTGGATTCCTTGTTCAGGGTCTCTTCGAGGAAGACCGCCAGTTCCAGTTCCACGTCCTGCCCTCGCCTGCCGGCACTGCGTTGCTGCCGGCCACCGCCGCCACCAAAGGGGTTGCCGCCCCGGGCGCCGAAGATCGAGCTGAAGAAATCGGAAAAATCGCCACCCTCGAAGCCACCGCCACCACCGCCGCGGGACTCCCAGCCAGGCGGCGCCTGGAACGGCCGGCCATGCTGGCCGCCGTACTTGCGGATTTCGTCGTACTCGGCACGCTTGTCCTTGTCGCCAAGCACTTCGTAGGCCTCGTTGGCCTCCTTGAACTTGTCCTCGGCGTCACGCTCCTTGCTGACGTCGGGGTGATACTTGCGCGCGAGCTTGCGGTACGCGGCCTTGATCGCCTTCTCGTCCGCGCTCGCCTCGACGCCGAGTATCTTGTAATAGTCTTTGAAGTCCATCTATGGATCACCGATGTGAATGTACGTATTGCTATTGAAGATTGGGGTCAAGCATAGCCTTTCAAGGTTCATTCGGGGTTGCGCTATCGCAGACGACCGGTCTTGATTTAGTCGCAGACTGGCATAAACTGCGCGGCCGTTTTGCCTCCGGAAGCTCTCCTTCATGTCTGACGTATCCCCGGCCCGTGCCCTCGGCATCGACTTCGGCACCTCCAACTCCACGGTCGGCTGGCACCGCCCGGGCGTCGAATCGCTGATCGCCCTGGAAGACGGCAAGATCACCCTGCCGTCGGTGGTCTTCTTCAACATCGAGGAGCGTCGCCCGGTGTACGGCCGCCTGGCCCTGCACGAGTACCTGGAGGGCTACGAAGGCCGCCTGATGCGCTCGCTCAAGAGCCTGCTAGGCTCCAAGCTGATAAAGCACGACACCAGCGTGCTGGGCAGCGCCCTGCCGTTTAAGGACCTGCTGGGCATGTTCATCGGCGAACTGAAAAAGCGTGCCGAAGCCGATGCCGGCCGCGAATTCGACCAAGTGGTGCTGGGCCGCCCGGTGTTCTTCGTCGACGAAGACCCGGCCGCCGACCAGGAGGCCGAGGACACCCTGGCGGAGGTGGCGCGCAAGATCGGCTTCAAGGACGTGTCGTTCCAGTACGAACCGATCGCCGCGGCGTTCGACTACGAGTCGGGCATTAGCCGTGAAGAGCTGGTCCTGATTGTCGATATCGGCGGTGGTACCTCGGACTTTACCCTGATCCGCCTGTCGCCCGAGCGTCACCTGGTGGCCGAGCGCCAGAGCGATATTCTCGCCACCGGCGGCGTGCACATCGGCGGTACCGACTTCGACAAGCAGCTGAGCCTACAGGGCGTGATGCCGCTGTTCGGCTACGGCAGCCGGATGAAGAGCGGCGCGCTGATGCCCACCAGCTACCACCTCAACCTGGCCACCTGGCACACCATCAACGCCCTGTACTCGCAGAAGTCGCAACTGGCCCTGGGCAGCATGCGCTATGACATCGAGGACACGCTAGGCATCGACCGCCTGTTCAACCTGATCGAGCAGCGCGCCGGGCACTGGCTGGCGATGGAAGTGGAAGCCAGCAAGATCGAACTGACCGAGCGCGACAGCCGTCGCATCGACTTCGGCCGGATCGAGCCTGAACTGTCGGCCGAACTGACCCGGGCGCTGTTCGAAGATGCCATCGGCGGGTTGCTGGAGCGGGTGCGCGGCAGCGTGACCGAGCTGCTGGCCAAGGCCGGCGTGAGCGAAGGGCAGGTGGACACGGTGTTCTTCACCGGTGGTTCCAGCGGGATTCCGGCGCTGCGCAACAGCGTGGCGGCGATGCTGCCCAATGCGCGGCATGTGGAAGGCAATATCTTCGGCAGCATTGGCAGTGGGCTGGCGATCGAGGCACGCAAGCGTTACGGCGCCGCCTGAGCCATCCCGGGGCCGCGTGGCGGCCCCGGCAATCCTTCAGACCAACTCCGCCCGCTTCAACTCACTCTTCAGGTAAGCGTAATAGATCGGCCCCGCCACCACCCCCGGCAAGCCGAATGCCGCCTCGAACACCAGCATCGCCAGCAACAGCTCCCAGGCCTTGGCACTGATCTGCCCGCCAACGATCCGCGCGTTGAGGAAGTACTCGACCTTGTGGATAACAATCAGATACCCCAGCGCCGCCATCGCCACCCAGATCGACAGCGACAAGCCGACGATGGTGATCAGGGTGTTGGACATCAGGTTGCCGATCACCGGCAGCAGCCCGAGCAGGAAGGTCAGCACGATCAGCGTCTTGGTCAACGGCAGGTGCACGCCGAACAGTGGTAGCACCACGGCCAGGAAGATGCCGGTAAAGAAGGTGTTGAGCAGCGAGATCTTGATCTGCGCGAAGACGATGTTGCGAAACGCCTGCACCAGCAGGCTCAGGCGCTCGAACAGCGCCGCCGCCAGGGGCTTGCGCCGGGAGATGTCGGGGATGCGCTGCAGGGCGACGATGGCGCCGAGGATCATGCCGATCAGCAGGGTCACGAACATGTGCGCCATGCCCTTGCCCACCAGTTGCAGGTCGCTCAGGTGGCTCTTGATCCAGTCGCCGATGGCCACCTTGAACTCGGCGGCGCTGGCCGGCAGGTAGGCTTCGATGAACGGCGGCAGCTGGCCCCGCGCGCGCTCGACCAGGCCCATGAACTTGTCCAGCGAGGCGCCGGGGTTCTCGGCCTCGTGCAGCAGGAAACTGAAGGCGCCGGCGATCAGCAACGTCAGCGTGCTCACCACCAGGGTGCCGAGCAGCGCCACCGCCAACCAGCGTGCGCGCTGCCCGGCGATCAGCGGTTGCAGGCGCGGGGTGAGCATGTTGACCAGCTCGTAGACCAGCAGGCCGGCCAGCAGGCTCGGCAGCAGCTTCAGCGGCAGCGCCAGCAACAGGCCCGCCATGACGATGATCCAGCTGGCCAGGGTGACCTGGCGGGGAGTGAAAGTCATACAGCCTCAACGGCAGACAGCGGAAAGTCCCGCAGTCTGCCAGCCTTCACGGCAGAGGCATAGGCGCAGGTCATTTCTTCTTCAGGCAGTCACTCATGAAGGTCTTGCGTTCATCGCCCTTGAGCGCCTTGGTGGTGGCGTCGGCGTTGCAGGTCTTCATCTTCTCCTGCTGGGTGGCGGCTTTGGCCGGCTCGGCCTTTTTCAGGCAGGTACTCATGAACGCCTTGCGTTCATCGCCCTTGAGCGCCTTGGCGGTGGCGTCGGCGTTGCAGGTCTTCATCTTTTCCTGTTGCGCGGTGGCGGCGAACCCTTGGCCCGCGATCAACAGGCCCAACACCAGCAGGGGTACGTGCAGCAGCTTCATGGAGTGGTCTCCTTGCCTGCGCGCCGGATGCGCGCTCGTCGCAGCTGAGTGTAGACAAGAATTCTTACATCTCTGTCCGTGCCCGCCGCCGGTACTGCTCCGGGGTGCAATTGGCCTGGCGCTGGAACATGGCGATGAAGGCCGAAGCGCTGCTATAGCCGAGGTCGAAGGCGATGGCCTGGATCGGCGTGCCCGCCTCGAGCGCCTCGATAGCCCGCAGAAAGCGCAGTCGCAAGCGCCATTCGCCGAAGCTCATCCCCAGCTCCCGCAGAAACTGCCGGGCCAGGGTACGCTCGCTGACATGCACCTGCCCGGCCCAATGGGCGAGCGGCCGGTTGTCGCCAGGCCCCGCGTGCAACGCCTTGAGCACCTGGCGCAGGCTGTCGCTGCGGGCGAACGGCAAATAACAGGTCTGCGTCGGCGCCAGACGCAGTTGGTCGATCAGTACCTGGACCAGGCGCTGGTCGCGCTCGTCCTGGGCGATGTGCAGGTCGCGGCGGGCGAAGTCGCCAAGGATCGCCTTGAGGATGTCGCTGATCACCAGGCTGCAGGGCTGCGCCGGCAGTTCAGCGCACAAGCTGCGCTCCAGATAGACCGAACGGTAGATGATGGCCTGGGGGTTGTAGCAGCCATGCTCCGTCTCCGGCGGCACCCAGACAGCGTAGTGCGGGGGCGAGATGAAGCGCTGGCCCTCGACGTCCAGGTGCATCAGGCCATGGGAGGCATAGTTGAGCTGGCCCCAGGGGTGACGGTGGGGCGGGCTGTGGGTGTCGGCGCCGAATTCGTCGTAGCGGAAGTAGACCGGTGCGGGGAGCCGGTCGAACCGGGGGATGTCGAGGAACTTGCGGGTCATGCTGTCTGCTTCGCGGGACGGGTTGTCTGGATGGAAGTATAGGCATTTGGACAGACAAGCGATAATGGCCGCCACGTGGGAGCGGGCTTGCCCCGCGATTGCACCCGCCCGGCCAACATCATTTCCTGGCCTGGCGCAATCGCGGGGCAAGCCCGCTCCCACGGGTCAACCGCAACTCGAGAATCATCATGAACTACCTCTTCCCCCTCATCGCCATCCTCATCTGGGCCGGCAACACCGTGGTCACCAAGATGTCCGCCGGGGCCATCTTCCCCGCCGAGATCGGCTTCTACCGCTGGCTGCTGGCCGGCCTGCTGTTCACCCCTTTCCTGCTGCCACAGCTCTGGCGCAACCGCACGGCCATCCGCCCGCACCTGGGCAAGATCTTCGTGCTGGGCGTGCTGGGCATGGCCATCTACCAGAGCCTGGCCTACTTCGCCGCCGCCATCACCAGCGCCACCAACATGGGCATCATCCTCTCGTTGATGCCGCTGATGTCGCTGGCCCTGTCCATTGCCTGGCTCGGTCAGCGCCTGACCTATGGCGCGCTGCTGGGCGCGCTGGTGTCGTTCTTCGGCGTACTGGAGGTGGTCTCGGCCGGGCAACCCGGCGTGCTGCTGCACCAGGGGTTGAACGCCGGCGACCTGATGATGCTGGTGGCCACTTTCGCCTATGCGCTGTACAGCTTCCTGTTGAAAAAATGGCAGCTGCGCCTGCCGCCGTTGCAGTTGCTGTACCTGCAGGTGCTGGTGGCGATCCTGGTGTTGCTGCCGCTGTTCCTGCTGTCACCCAAGACCGGGTTGAACGGCCACAACATTGGCCTGGTGCTGTATGCCGGCCTGCTGGCCTCGATGGTCGCGCCACGGGTGTGGATGCAGGCGGTGCACCGTCTGGGGCCAAGCCGGACCACGCTGTTCTTCAACCTGCTGCCGGTGGTCACGGCGGTGATCGCGGCGGTAGTGCTGGATGAGCAGTTGGCCAGTTATCACTTGGTTGGCGGTGTGCTGACGCTGGTTGGCGTGCTGCTGGCCGAGCGTTGGACCACTCCGGTACGGCGTTAGTACGCGGGGAGCGCTGCGCGCTCCTTTCGCGACGCAAGGCCGCTCCCACAGACGAACGCAATCCCCTGGAGCGGCCTTGTGTCGCGATAGGGCTGCGAAGCAGCCCCAGGCTTCTCACAGCCCCGCAGCCTTGAGCCGTGCGGCATGCTCGGTGAACAACCGCACCGGCTCGGCACCCTTGCCCACCGCGCCCAGCGACTGATTGACGATATCCAGGTGATCGAGCGGATAGTCGTCCCCGATCACCAAACCCAAGTGCGAGCTGAAGCGCCCGACCATGCCATCGCACTGCCCCTTCTCTCGGACGAAACTGCGGGCGAACAGCCGGCAAAATCGGTTGCTGCCGTCAAACCGGTTCAAGCCTTGGTCGGTGCGCCCTGGCTGCAGGGTGCCGGACCAGGAGTAGTAGCGAACACCGTTCACCTCAGCCGGCCCTTCGCCGCCCCAGACCTCGGGCAGCCCCTGTGGATAAGCATGGTTGAACAGCGCCACCCCGGCACTGGTCAGCGACTGATGGGAGGCGTGCACATCGATCGGCAGCGGATCGCGGCGCCATCCGGTCTCCAGCCAACCCAACAGCACAGCGAAGCCATGCAGCACGGCCTTCAGGAAGCGCCCCCGCACAGAGTCACCAGGTGCCGTGCGTTCGAGATGGTCGGCCAGCTCCGAGCCATGATTGGGGCCGGCCACCGACGTCACCGAAGCCACCCGGTCAGGCCGCTTCGCCGCCGCATAGCGGGCACTGAGGGCGCCCTGGCTGTGACCGATCAGGTTGACCTTGTCGGCCCCCGTGCGCTGACAGATGTCCTCGATGATGCCGAGCAGCTGCTCACCCCGCACTTCGCTGGAATGCAGCGGCGACACCTGCACCGGGAATACCTGCGCGCCGCCCCGGCGCAATGCCGGCACGATGCCGAACCAGTAGGGATACACCAGCGCCCGCACGAACCCGAGCATGCCCGGCACCAGCACCAGTGGATAACGCGTGGCCAGCTCCTGACTCATCCCCCTTGCCCTCATCCGTGAACAGACCGGTCCACCCTACAGCGCGATCGACGACAAGTGCAATCGAACTCCCGGCGCGCCGCGCGGTTCCAAGCAGAACAGACCCTGAGCAAGGAGCGGGACCATGTACAAGCGAACCCTGGCCATCCTTCTGGCAAGCGCCACCCTAGCCGCCTGCGGCAGCCGCCCGGAAAACCCGGTGGACTATGTCACCTACCGCGACGAACCGCTGGTCAAGCAGGTTGAGCACGGCATGACCATGCAAAAGGTCATTGCCATCGGCGGCAGCCCGTCCAACGTCATAGACCTGCCCCACGGCGGCACCTGCAACGACTACATCCTCAACCGTGATGGCCACCAGCAGCCCTACTACGTGCGTTTCGACGCCACCGGCCATGTCGACGCCAAAGGCTTCAAGACCTGCAAGCAACGCCAACAAGACAGCGACGCCGTACACGGCGCATGACACACCATGACTACCCTGATGCTTTCGGAGATGAACATGAGCGTTGAACTGACCGATGTGAAGACCCTGCGCGAACGTGCCCGCCAGCATGTCGAGCAAGGTGCGGTGACCGAGGGTTACCACGCCGATCGTGAAAAGATCCTGCGCCTGCTGAACGAGTCGCTGGCCACCGAGCTGGTCTGCGTCCTGCGCTACAAGCGTCACTACTTCATGGCCAGCGGCATCAAGGCCAGCGTTGCCGCCGCGGAGTTCCTCGAGCATGCCAACCAGGAAGCCGAGCACGCCGACAAGCTGGCCGAGCGCATCGTGCAGCTGGGCGGCGAGCCGGACTTCAATCCGGACAACCTGACCAAGAACTCCCACGCGCAGTACGTGGCAGGCAATTCGTTGAAGGAGATGGTGCTGGAGGACCTGGTGGCCGAGCGCATCGCCATCGACAGCTACCGCGAGATCATCCAGTACATCGGCGACAAGGACCCGACCACCCGGCGCATCTTCGAGGACATCCTGGCCCAGGAGGAAGAGCACGCGGACGATATGTCGGACCTGTTGCAGGGGCTGTGATACCTGGGGGCGCTGTGCGCCCCTTTCGCAAAGCCGCTCCCACAGGTCAAGCATATGACTCAAGATCGACGCTTTGCCTGTGGGAGCGGCCTTGCGTCGCGAAAGGGCCGCAAAGCGGCCCTACTTCTTGCCCTTCACCGCCGCCGGCGCCTTGCCAGCGCGCATCTGCTGCAACAACGGCGTGCACTGGTTGGGTTCATCCCCGCTGCTCGGCGCGATCAGCGCCAGCAGCCCCGCCGCCGGCCCGGCCACCACGCCAAGCGCCACCATTCCCGCGCCACGCAGCGCCAGCGGCACCGCCTGCACGCCGGCACTCGGCTTGGCGAACGGTCCGCGCACATACAATGGCGAACGCAGCGAGAACAGACGCAGGCCCTTGGACTCCGGGGTGATCTTCAGGTCCAACTGCTCGCTGGCGAAGTTGGCCGTACCGTTGATGTAGATGATCGCGTTCTCGGTATCGAAAACGAACAAGCGGCTGGTGGCCAGGCCATCCTTGATCCCGACATCCGCTGCGGCACAATTGATCTTCACATCTTCGTCGCCAAACAACTTGCCGATCACGTAGTTGCCCACGTTCAGCCCAGCGATCTCCATCAGGCTGCGGCTGATTGCGCCATCGTTGATCAGCAGGCGTAGATCCCCGTTGGAAGTGCCCAGCAGCGCGGCCACCGAGTTGCCCCGGCCACTGATGTCGGCATCGCCGTTGAGTTCGCCGAAGCTGGTCTGCATCGGCGCGAAGCTGGGGAACAGCTGCTTGAGCTTGAAGCCACGCGCGGTCAGCCGTGCACGACCCTGCAACGGCGCGCTGCGCCCGTCCAGGCGGATGTTGGAATCGAGGTTGCCGCCGGCCACGCCGAAGCGCAGCGGCTCCAGACGCAGCAGGCCGTCCTCGAGGATCACATGGGCGGACAGGTCGTTGAACGGCAGCGTCTCGCTGTGCACGATGCGCTTGCCGGCGAAGGTCACATCGGCGTCCATGGCCCGCCAGCGCTCGGTGCGGAATTCTTCGACCGGCAGCACCTTGCCGGCCGGCTGCTTGCTGGCACCGCCGCGGGCCTTCTGCTCGCTGTTGGAATCGGCGCCGATCAGTGGCGCCAGGTCCTTGAACAGCAGTTGGTTGGAGACCAGGTTGCCGGAGAGCTTCGGCCGGGGCTGGCTGGCGACAAAGACCAGGTCGCCGTGAATGTCGCTGTCGCCGATCTTGCCGTTGAAGCCCTCGTAACGGAACTGCGCGCCGCCGGCGGCGTGCAAGTTGGCGGTCAGATGACCATCGGTGGCGTACGGCGGCGTATCGGGCAAGGTCACGCCGGTCAGCGGGTAGAGGTTGCCCAGGCTGTTGCCGGAAAGCTTCAGGCGCAGGTCGAGGGCGCCGAGGTTGCGTGGATCGGTCAGGGTCCCGGCCAGCGCGACCTGGGTATCGCCGATACGCACATCGGCCTGCAGCGGAAACGGCTGGCTGGCGTCCTGCAGCGCCAGCAGGCCGCCGATCTTGCCGGTGCCGGCCACCGCCAGGCCCTTGTAGCGGCCCTGGGCCTTGAAGCCGAAGGCATAGTCCTGGGCATTGCCGGCCTTCTCGGCGCGGGCCTTGCCGACGATGTCGCTGAACGGGATCGGCTTGCCCAGCGGATCGACCTGCACCTTCATGCTGGTCTTCAGCGTCTGGTCGTCAAAGCTGACGTTGCCCTGGTCGAAGCCGATGGCGCCGATGTCCAGCTCCCACTTTGACGGTGCCTCGTTCTCATCCTTGGGCCCGAAATCGAACACCCAGTTGGCCCGGCCATCGGCCAGCCGGGTAAGGCTGGCGCTGGGCTTGACCAGGTCGATGCGCGGGATGCTGATGCGCTGGACGATCAGTGGCAAGGGCGCCAGGCGAAAGTCCACTCGCTCGAGGGCGACCATGCGCGGCGCCTTGAGCCAGTCGGGGTTGCCCAGGGTGAGGTCCTCGGCGCTGAAGTGCGGCCAGGGCACGAAGGCCCGCCAGCCGCCTTCCTCGGGTTCGGTGCGCCAATGCACGGCGAGGTTGCCGTTGATCGCGAAGGGCCGCTGCAGTGCTTCGGAGACTTTCTCGTTGAGCAGCGGCTTGACGCGGTTCCAGTCAAAGGTGGCGATCACCACCACCAGGATCGCCAGCAGGGTGGCAAGGGTGGCGAAGGTCCAGATGAGGATTCTGGCAGGGCGCGTCATTGCATGGTTCTCCTGACTGCATGGCACTCATTATGTCGGACTGATGAAAAACCGCCGGGTTTAATCCGTGCGCCATGATAACCAGGATTTTCCTGACGCCTTTCTCAGCTTTTCGTCCACGGACAGCGGCAGTGTTACCGGGGATCAAGCGTGCCTCAGTGTTTGATAAACACCTGAAAACACTGATCCAGAGCCCTCCACGCACAGTATCAATCCTGTCGATTGTTACCATTATCCTGATGAACTTTTCTCTGGAGTTACCAGGCGTAGCATTGGCTTCGTACCCACTTTCCAGCCCCCCGAGGAGCACCGAACCATGAAACGCCATCTGCTGCTGAGCCTGACCCTGTCCGTACTTGCCGCCAACGCCTTCGCCCTGCCAGCCGAAGACCAGCACCTGAGCGCCGAATCGCGCTCCAGCGCCGCCACCGTCAGCCAACCGCTGAACACCTTGGCAGAAGGTGGCGCCGAGCGCCTGCAGGAGCGCGCAGGCCGTGTGGCCGAAGGCGGCTCCGAGCGTCTGCTCGAACGTAACAACCGCGTCGCCGAAGGTGGCTCCGATCGCTTGATCCAACGCAATGACCGCGTTGCCGAAGGTGGCTCCGATCGCTTGATTCAACGCAATGACCGGGTTGCCGAAGGTGGCTCCGATCGCTTGATTCAACGCAATGACCGGGTTGCCGAGGGTGGCTCGGATCGTCTGATCCAACGCAATGACCGTGTCGCCGAGGGTGGCGCCGATCGCCTCAACGAACGCAACAACCGTATCGCCGAAGGTGGCTCGGATCGTCTGGTCGAACTCAGCCGTGTGAGCTGATCGCCATGGCCGAGAACAACAACCCGCCCCACTGCGCCTGCTACCCTCCAAGCCCGGTCCATTGACCGGGCTTTGTTTTTTTATCCAGAATGCCCAGCCGTACCGTCATAGAATCCTGCCCCATGCTGCCGCGCGCCGAACAGAAGCTACAGACCCGCCAGGCCCTGCTGGATGCCGCCTGCCTGCTCATGGAGAGCGGCCGTGGCTTCGGCAGCATCAGCCTGCGCGAGGTGGCCAAGGCCGCGGGCATCGTGCCCACCGGCTTCTACCGCCACTTCCCCGACATGGATGCGCTGGGCCTGGCCCTGGTTGCCGAGGTGGACACCACTTTCCGCCAGACCATCCGCCTGGTACGCCACAACGAATTCGAGCTGGGCGGCATCACCGACGCCTCGGTGCGCATCTTCCTCGACGTGGTCGTCGCCCACCGGGCGCAGTTCCTGTTCCTCGCCCGCGAGCAATACGGCGGCTCGCAGCCAGTGCGCCAGGCCATCGCCCGCCTGCGCCAGGACATCAGCAACGACCTGGCCACAGACCTGGCACGCATGCCGCGTTGGCAGCATCTGGACGGCGCCGCCTTGGCGGTGATGGCCGACCTGGTGGTCAAGACCGTGTTCGCCACCCTGCCGGAACTGATCGACAGCCCTGAGTCGGGTCATCCACAGGCGCTGACGCCCCAGGAGAAGATCACCCAGCAACTGCGCTTCATCTTCGTGGGCGCGCGGCACTGGCAGGGGCTGGGCAATCCCGGCTGACGCGCCCACGAAGCACTTGTTACATCTGCTACCATGGCGCCCTGCCCGACCGTCACGAGCGCGACCATGTCCGACCCCCGCCCCGCATTGACCCGTTTCCAACAGCACTTCGCCGAGCGCATCGTGCCGCTGTGGCAGGGCCCTGGCTGGAACGCCGACATGGCCCTGCCGTACGAAGCCCTGGACACCCAGCACCGGCCACTGCCGGTGCAACGCTACCGGGCCATGGCCTGCGCCCGCCAGCTGTACCTGTTCAGCAGCCGCATCGGTCAACCGGGCGCCGCCGAACGCGCCGCCGCGCTGTTCCGTTCGCTGCAGAAGCACTTCCACGACGCCGAGCACGGCGGCTGGTTCTACAGCATCGACGCGCAGGGCAAGCCGTTGGACCGACGCAAGGACCTCTACACCCACGCCTTCATCGTGTTCGCCTGTGCCCATTACTGGGGCAAGGTCGGAGAAGGCCTGGTGGAAGCCACGCTCAACGGTGCCCTCGAAGTCGTTGCCGAGCAGTTCGCCCGTGACGATGGCCTGTACGAGGCCAGCCTCGCTGAGGACTGGTCGGACCTGGGCAGCGGCTCGCTGCAGAACCCGCAGATGCACCTGGCCGAGGCTTTCCTTCAGGTACTGGCCGTGCGCGAGGACGACGAGGTTCGCCAGTCGCTGCTGCAGTTGTGCGACGCGCTGCAGGTGCAATTCATCGAACAGCGCCACGGCCTGATGCTGGAAAAACCACGCGGGTCTGTGGATAACTGGTTCGAGCCGGGGCACCAGTTCGAATGGTTCTACTTGCTGGACACCTCGCCGCTGCTGCGCGGGACAGCGCTGCACGCTTCCATCACCCGCGCCTTCGACTACGCCGAGCAGTACGGTGTGAAAGATACGGCGGTGCTGGCGATGCTCGATGTGGACGGCAAGGTCATCGATGCGACCCAACGGATCTGGGCCCAGGCCGAGTACCTGCGGGCGCTGGCCTTGCGGCCAGGAAGCGAGGCGAGGTTGCTGGCGCAGCTACAGGCGCTGGAGTCGCGATTCCTGCATGACGGTGGCTGGCATGAGTGCCGTGATGGTAATGGCGCGGTCAGCCGCCACGACATGCCATCGACTACGCCGTATCACCTGGCGACCTGCCTGGAAGGCTTGCAGCTCCTGATCTGACACAATCGCGGGGCAAGCCCGCTCCCACGCCATCGTGGGAGCGGGCTTGCCCCGCGATCATTGGCGTATCAGCCCTTGGCCGACCGGTCGATCGAGAACCCTGCCCAGTCCTGGCTCACTGGCATCAGCTCAAGGCTGTTGATGTTGATATGTGCCGGCTGGTTGAGAATCCAGAAGATGGTCTCGGCGATGTCCTGCGGCTGGATTGGCTCGGCGCCGGCATAGGTGGCGTCATACTTGGCTTGGTCACCGCCGAAGCGCACCAGCGAGAACTCGCTCTCGCACAGCCCCGGCTCGATATTGCTCACCCGCACGCCCGTTCCTCGCAGGTCGCAGCGCAGGCTCAGGGAAAACTGGCCGACGAAGGCCTTGGTGCCGCCATACACATTCGCGCCCGGGTACGGGTAGTTGCCCGCCACCGAACCGACGTTGAGGATCGACGCGCCACGCCCATGCGCAATCAATCGAGGCAACAGCAGGCGAGTGGTGTACATCAGCCCCTTGATGTTGGTGTCGACCATGGTTTCCCAGTCGTCCAGGCTGCAGTTCTGCGCGGCGTCCACGCCCAGCGCCAGGCCGGCGTTGTTGACCAGGCCCTGCAGCTTGTCGAAGCTCGGCGGCAGGCTGGCGATGGCGGCTTCCATCGCCTGACGGTCACGCACATCGACCACCAGGCCGTGCACCTCGGTCTTGGCCGACAGTTCCTGGCACAACGCATCCAGGCGCTCCTTGCGCCGACCGGTGAGTACCAGCTTCCAGCCGGCGTCGGCGAAACGGCGGGCGGTGGCCTCGCCAAAACCGGACGTCGCGCCAGTGATGAATACGGTGGATGTCATGCTCTTCTCCTTAGCGTTGGATTGTCGTCGACAGGCCTCGCAGCATGCCCGGCGCAGGGCTCGACCACAACCGTCATCACCGCTGGTCAAAAAATGTACTAACCTCGCTGAGGCCCGTGGTAGAAGGGCTGCACCGGGCTATGCGCACCTTATCCACAAGGCTTTCCCCATGGATTGGGGGCAACTCGTCGGGTCAAGGGAACCTCTGCGCGCTGTGGACATCCGTGGATGATGGCGCAAGGCTTTCAACCATGCCGTCTCTGGCGGTCTGTCCAAGGTTTTCCCACAGCGTTATCCACAGAAATTTCCCCGCTGTGGGTATATCCATGGGTTGCGCAAAACACATGCAAAATCATGCACAAACCGTTATTGGTCAAAAAACGACCAAGTGCTCGAACGCGCTGATTTATCTGGGCTGGAGCGAGGTGCCACCATGTTTTCCACAGGCGGTTCCACATAATCCGTGGAAAGTTTTCCACTTGTGGAAACAAGGGTTTGCAGTGGGGTTGTGGCGTGTTTCAAGAAAGATATGCGACAAGTTGTCCACATCTGCCGTCTGGCATAAAACGCATCGCGGGGCAAGCCCGCTCCCACAGGCCCAAATGAGGCGCTTGTGGGAGCGGGTTCGCCCCGCGATCTGTGGAATGTAACTCAGTGCCCGCCCAGATAGGCGTTACGCACCTCCTCGTTGACCAACAGCTCCTGCCCGGTCCCGGTCATGCGGATCTGCCCGTTGACCATCACATAGGCCCGGTCCGACAGCTTCAGCGCATGGTTGGCGTTCTGCTCCACAAGGAAGATGGTCATGCCGGTCTGCGCCAGCTCGCGCAGGGTGGAGAAGATCTGCTTGACCACGATCGGTGCCAGCCCCAGCGAGGGCTCATCGAGCAGCAGCAGCTTGGGCCGGCTCATCAGCGCCCGGGCGATGGCGAGCATCTGCTGCTCGCCGCCGGACATGGTCATGGCACGCTGGTTGCGCCGCTCCTTGAGCCGTGGGAACAGCTCGAACATGCGCTGCATGTCCTCACCGGCATGTTTGTCGCCAATCGGAATGGTGCCCATCATGAGGTTCTCCTCGACGGTCATGTCGGGGAACACCCGCCGCCCCTCCGGAGACTGGGCGATACCGTTGGAGGCAATGTAGTGCGACGACTTGCGGGTGATGTCGGTGCCGCGATAGACGATCTGCCCGGAGGCCGCCCTCGGCTGGCCGAAGATCGACATCAGCAGTGTCGACTTGCCCGCGCCATTGGCGCCGATCAGGCTCACCGTCTCGCCCTCGTTGATATGCATGGAGACTTTCTTCAGGGCCTGGATCGGCCCGTAGAACACATCCAGGTCCTTCAGCTCAAGAATGGGCGCACTCATATCAGCTCCTCTTCATCTGCACCCAGGTAGGCGGCGATCACCGTCGGGTTGTGGCGGATGTCCTGCGGCGTGCCTTCGGCGATCACGTTGCCGTGGTCGAGCACGACGATATGATCGGAGATGCTCATGACCATGCCCATGTCGTGCTCGATCAGCACCACGGTGATGTCGTGCTCATCGCGCAGCACGCGGATCATGCGGCTCAGGGCCTCGGTCTCCTGCGGGTTGAGGCCGGCGGCCGGCTCGTCCAAGCAGATGATCTTCGGCCGCGTGCACATGGCCCGGGCGATTTCCAGGCGGCGCTGCTGGCCGTATGACAGCTCGCCAGCCAGGCGGTTGGCGCAATCGACCAGGTCGACCACCTCCAGCCAGTAGAACGCATGGTCCAGCGCGTCGCTCTCGGCCTTGCGGTAACCCGGGGTATTGAGCACGCCGGCCAGCAGGTTGCGGTTGACCCACATGTGCTGGGCCACCAGCAGGTTTTCCACCACCGACATTTCCTTGAACAGGCGAATGTTCTGGAAGGTCCGTGCAAGACCTGCGCGGTTGACCAGGTGGGTACCGCCGAACATCTTGTAGTACAGGCGGTTGGCGAAGCGCGCCGGCGAGACGAAGTCCGCCGCCTGGAAGCGCTCGCCGAGCAGTTGGATGACGTTGGTGTGGCTGCCGCGCACGTTCAGCTCGATACGTCCGCCGCTGGCCTTGTAGAAGCCGGTGAGGCAGTTGAACACGGTGGTCTTGCCGGCGCCGTTGGGGCCGATCAGGGCGAAGATCTGGTTGCGCTTGACCTTCAGGCTGACATCGCTGAGCGCCTTGATCCCGCCGAACTGCATCATCAGGTTGTCGACCGACAGAATGATTTCGTCGCTCATGGCGCCACTCCTTTACGCGGGACCACGCCGGTACGGCTGATGCGGACCAGCCCCCGCGGTCGCCAGATCATCATCAGCACCATCAGCACGCCGAACAGCAGCACCCGGTACTCGGAGAAACTGCGCAGCAGCTCCGGGGCCACGGTCAGCACGAACGCGGCGATCACCACGCCCACGGTCGAGCCCATGCCGCCGAGCACGACGATGGCGAGGATCAGTGCCGACTCGAAGAAGGTGAACGACGATGGGTTGACGAAGCCCTGGTAGGTGGCGAAGAACACCCCGGCCAAACCAGCGGTGGAGGCGCCCAGGGTGAACGCCGAGAGCTTGACCAGCACGTGGTTCAGGCCCATGGAACGGCAGGCGATCTCGTCCTCGCGCAGGGCTTCCCAGGCGCGGCCCACCGGCATGCGAGTCAGCCGGTGCTTGATGTACAGCACCGCCAGCACCACCAGGAACAGCACGGCGTAGATGAACACGAACTTCAGGTTGGGGTTGTAATCGAAGCCAAAGAACTCATGGATCGGCACTCCGCCATCCTTGGCCCGGCGACCGAACTCCAGCCCCAGGAAGGTCGGCGACGGCGCCGGCATGCCATTCGGGCCGCCGGTGAACGACAGCCAGTTGTTCAGCACCAGGCGAATGATCTCGCCGAAGCCCAGGGTGACAATGGCCAGGTAATCGCCGTGCATGCGCAACACCGGGAACCCGAGGATGCACCCCGCCAGCGCCGCGGCGATCGCCGCCAGCGGCAGCACGCTCCAGAAGCCCAGGCCCAGGTACTGGTAGCCGAGGGCCAGGCCATAGGCGCCGATGGCGTAGAACGCCACGTAGCCCAGGTCGAGCAGGCCCGCCAGGCCCACCACGATGTTAAGGCCCAGGCCCAGCAGCACGTATATCAGGCCGAGGATGACCACGGTCAGCAAGTACTTGTTGGCGAACACCGGGAACACGATGGCGATGACGATCAGCGCCGGGATGATGTAGCGCAGCCGCGACTTGTAGTCCGGCGCCAGTACATGCACGCCCGAACCACCGCTATCGAAGCCCTGGAGCATGCGCTGGCCGGTCGGTGTCTGCAGGAATAAGCTGAGGATGAAACGCCCGGCCATCACACCGCCGACCAGCCAGGCCACGCGGGCCGGTTCGGCGTTGAAGCTGTAGCCGTCAAGTACCACGCCGACGACCGGACCGAAGACGATGAGGGCCAGCAGGCCGGCGACGATCGTCTCCAGCAGGCTGCGTTTGAGGTCGAAACCTTTGGTTTGGGCAACAGAGGCAGAATTGGCAGCGGACATGTTCACACCTTAGCCACGAGCGGGCGACCCAGCAGGCCTTGGGGACGGAAGATGAGGATCATCACCAGCAGCGAGAAGCTGAACACGTCCTTGTAGTCGGAGTTGATCAGGCCGGAGAACAACGATTCTGAGATCCCCAGGATAATGCCGCCGAGCATCGCCCCCGGCAGCGAGCCGATACCGCCGAGCACAGCGGCGGTGAAGGCCTTGATGCCGATGATGAAGCCGGCGTAGAAGTCGAAGGTGCCGTAGTTCATGGTGATCAGCACGCCGGCCAGCGCGGCCATCACCGCGCCGATGACGAACACGTAGGAGATCACCCGGTCGGTGTTGATGCCCAGGATCGAAGCCATCTTGCGATCCTGCTGCGTCGCTCGGCACATGCGCCCGAGCTTGGTGTACTTGATGACGTAGGTGAGCAGCGCCATGCCAACGAAGGCGGCCACCAGGATGAAGATCTTGGTGTAGGTCAGTTGCACGAAGCCGGTGCCCACTTCGATGCGCATGGCGCCTTCGAGCAGGGTCGGCACGCCTTGCTGGCGGGCGCCCTGGCTGATCTGCGCGTAGTTCTGCAGGATCAGCGAGATGCCGATGGCGCTGATCAGCGGAGCCAGGCGGGTGGAGTTGCGCAGAGGCTTGTAGGCGATGCGTTCGATGGTGAAGCCATAGACGCCGGTGACGACGATGGTGAACAACAGGGTGCCCAGCATCAGCAGCGGAAACGACTCGATACCAAAGTAGGCCAGCAATGCCAGGCTGATCGCCGCGAGGTACGCGGAGATCATGTACACCTCGCCGTGCGCGAAGTTGATCATGCCGATGATGCCATAGACCATTGTGTAGCCGATGGCGATCAGGCCGTAGACCGACCCGAGGGTCAGGCCGTTGACCAGTTGCTGCAGGAAAATACCATCCATAACGCAATCTCACCTGATTGAGATCGCACGAGCGCCGACCACGCAGGGTCCGGATGCAACGGCCCTCGCAGCGCAGAACTGTGCAGATCTACTGACAATGACAGGTACCGCGGGGCCACGGCCCGGAGCATGGCGCGCCCGGGCCGGATGCCGTTGTTATTGTTGTTTTTCCAGCTGGTGGTACTTGCCGTTGGCATCCCACTGGTAGACCACGTAGTCGGAGACGGTCAGGTCGCCCTTCTGGTCCCACTTCTTCTCACCCATGACGGTCTTGACCGGATTGGCCTTCAGCCACTTGGCGGCATCTTCGCCCTTGTTCGACTTGGCACCGTTGAAGGCGGCGGCCAGGGCCTGGACCGAAGCGTAGGCGTACAGGGTGTAGCCTTCAGGCTCGGTGCCGTTCTTGCGGAACTCCTCCACCACCGCCTTGCTGTCGGGCAGCAGGCGCGGGTCGGCGCCGAAAGTCATGTACACGCCGTTGGTGTACTGGGCGCCGCCGGCGGTGGCCACCAGTTCGTCGGTGACGATGCCGTCGTCGGACATGAACGCCACATCCTTCAGGCCCTGCTCGCGCAGCTGACGCACCAGCGGACCGGCCTCGGGGTGCAGGCCGCCGAAGTAGACGACATCGGCACCTGCGGCGCGGATCTTGGTGACCACGGCGCTGAAGTCCTTCTCGCCACGGGTCAAACCTTCGTAAAGCACCGGCGTGACACCGCGCTTGATCAGCTGCGCCTTGGTCGCGTCGGCCAGGCCCTGGCCGTAGGTATCCTTGTCGTGCAGCACGACGACTTTCTTGCCTTTGAGCACATCGACGATGTAGTTGCCGGCGACGATGCCCTGTTGGTCGTCACGGCCGCACATGCGGAACATCGCGGACAGGCCGCGCTCGGTCACCTGCGGGTTGGTCGAGCCGGGCGTGATGGCGATCACGCCGGCCTCGTCGTAGACCTCGGAAGCGGGGATGGTGTTGGAGGAGCAGAAGTGGCCGACCACGCCCGCCACCTTGTCCTTATCGACCAGACGGTTCGCCACGGCCACGGCCTGCTTCGGCTCGCAGGCATCATCGCCCTTGACCAGGACGATCTTCTCGCCGTTCACGCCACCGGCCTTGTTGATCACATCGGCCGCTGCCTGCGCACCTTTCATGTACTGCTCGCCAAACGCTGCGTTGGCCCCGGTCATGGGACCCGCGACGCCGATCTTGATGTCGGCCTGAACATACGAAGAAACACCCAGTGCCGTGGCTACGGCCAGTGCCAGGAAACCTTTCTTGTAAAACGTCTGCGACATGAGGTGGTGCTCCTAGAGTATTTTTTTGGTTGGCACTACAACTTCTCAGCCCTGAGCTCCGAGCAAGGGCCGTGCCAGTGGTTTTGTCTTCCGGGAAAACACACGATAGGGAGTGAATAGAGGCGACCGGCGGCCTTTTCTTTATTGAGCGTGCAACCGTCTACTGCGGAGCAAGCGCTACCGATACACCTAGACAAGGAGCAACCTCCGAGCGCCATCATTGCAACCCTTGCGAGTGTTAACGTGCAACCGACCTGTAACAGCGGACGTCACCGAACTGCACACCGCTGGTGCGTGACTGCTACAGGCAGCACCGTTTGAAGGCTAGCTGGCGCACGGAAAATTACCTGCAAAGGCCAGGATCGCGAGCGGCGTGGGAGCGGGCTTGCCCCGCGATCTGGCACAATGGTCGCCATTGCCCGCCTTGGAGCTTCCCCCTGATGAGCGAGAGCGCATTCGCCGAGCGCATCGTGCACAACCTGCTCGACACCGACTTCTACAAACTGACGATGATGCAGGCCGTCCTGCACAACTACCCGGACGCCGACGTCGAATGGGAGTTCCGCTGCCGCAATGGCGAGGACTTGCGGCCCTACCTGGGCGAGATCCGCAACCAGCTCGAACGGCTCAGCGAGTTGACCCTGGATGACGACCAACTGGCGTTCCTCGAGCGCATCAGCTTCCTCAAGCCGGACTTCCTGCGCTTCCTGCGCCTGTTCCGCTTCAACCTGCGTTATGTGCGCATCGGTATCGAAAACGATCAGCTGTTCCTGCGCCTGCGCGGCCCCTGGCTGCATGTGATCCTGTTCGAGGTGCCGTTGCTGGCCATCATCAGCGAGGTGCGCAACCGCCACCTGCATCCGCGCATGCGCCTGGCCGAAGCCCGCGACCAGCTGCATCGCAAGTTCGACTGGCTGCGCGCCCACGCCAGCGATGACGAACTGGCCCATCTGCAGGTGGCCGACTTCGGCACCCGCCGGCGTTTTTCCAGCCGCGTACAGGAAGAAGTAGTGCGGGTGCTTCGCGATGAGTTCCCGGGCCGTTTCGTCGGCACCAGCAACGTCGACCTGGCATGGAAACTGGATATCAAGCCCCTGGGCACCATGGCCCACGAGTGGATCATGGCCCACCAGCAGCTCGGCCCGCGGTTGATCGACAGCCAGATCGCCGCGCTGGACTGCTGGGTCCGCGAATACCGTGGATTGCTCGGCATCGCCCTGACCGACTGCATCACCATGGACGCTTTCCTCCAGGACTTCGACCTGTACTTCGCCAAGCTGTTCGACGGCCTGCGCCACGACTCGGGCGAGCCGGTGGCCTGGGCCGAGAAAGCCATCGCCCACTACCAGAAGCTGGGGATCGACCCGATGACCAAGACCCTGGTGTTCTCCGACGGCCTGAACCTGACCCGCTCGCTGGAGATCTTCCGGGCCCTGCGTGGGCGCATCAATGTCAGCTTCGGTATCGGTACCAACCTGACCTGCGACATCCCCGGTGTGGCGCCGATGAACATCGTGCTTAAAATGACCGACTGCAATGGCTCGCCGGTGGCGAAGATCTCCGACGAAGCCGCCAAGACCCAGTGCCGCGACGAGAACTTCGTCACTTACCTGCGTCACGTATTCAAAGTCCCCAGCAAGGAGTAACCCATGCAAGCCGTTCAGCAAGAGATTGCCCGGGCGCTCAAGGTGCAGCCGCCGTTCGCAGACGCCGCCGCGCTCGAGCGGGAAGTCGCCCGGCGCGTGGCCTTCATCAAGGACTGCCTGGCCAATGCCCGGCTCAAGACCCTGGTCCTGGGCATCAGCGGCGGCGTCGACTCGCTGACCGCCGCCCTGCTCGCCCAGCGTGCCATCAACGAGCTGCGCAGCGAGACCGGCGACCAGGCCTACACCTTCATCGCCGTGCGCCTGCCGTACCAGGTGCAGCACGACGAGCACGACGCCCAGGCCTGCCTGGAGGTGATCAAGGCCGACGAGGTGCACACCATCGATATCGCCTCGGCGGTGAAGGCCCTGGCGGCGGAAGTTCAGGCGCTGAAAAATGGCTCGCCGACCCTGGTGGACTTCGTCGTCGGCAACGTCAAGGCGCGCACGCGCATGGTCGCCCAGTACACCGTCGCCGGTGCCCGCGCGGGCCTGGTGATCGGCACCGACCACGCCGCCGAGGCGGTGATGGGGTTCTTTACCAAGTTCGGTGACGGGGCGTGCGACCTGGCGCCGCTGAGCGGGCTGGTGAAGAACCAGGTACGGGCCATTGCGCGCAGCTTCGGCGCGCCAGAGTCACTGGTGGAGAAGGTGCCGACCGCGGACCTGGAAGACCTCGAGCCGGGCAAGCCGGACGAGGCGTCACACGGCGTGACCTACCAGCAGATTGATGCCTTCCTGCATGGGCAGCCGGTCGATCAGGCAGCGTTCGACATCATCGTCGCCACCTACCGCAAGACCCAGCACAAGCGCGAGCTGCCGTTCGCGCCCTGAATAGCATGAGGTTGAACGTGGGAGCGGGCTTGCCCCGCTCCCACAGGGTACTGCGTCAGACGTTGATTACTTGACGATGACCTTGCCCTTCATCATCGCGATGTGGCCCGGGAAGGTGCAGAAGAAGCTGTAGTCGCCACCGGCTTCCAGCTTGGTGGCATCGAACTTCACTTCGGTTTCTTTCTCAGGCGCGCCGATCATCTTGGTGTGGGCGATGATCGCGGCGTTATCGGCCTTGATGTAATCCTTGTCCAGGCCCTGGGACATGCCTTCGGTGGCGATGGCCTGCATGTCGGCGGTCTTGCTGATGACCAGGTTATGGCCCATGACGTTCTTCGGCAGGCTGCCGGAGTGGGTCAGTTTTACGGTGAACTCCTTGCAGCTCTTGTCGACGGTGATTTCCTTGGTATTGAAGGACATCTGGTCAGTCGAGTCGACAGTCACCGAGCACTTGTCAGCAGCGAAGACAGAGGCGCTGGCGAGGGTCAGCAGGGATACCGCTACAGCTTTCGCAAACATCATGAATCTCCTTGGCAGGGTTTTATCAATTGCGAGACTGCCTGAAAATCGGACGCCCGTACCTGATATGGGTCAAGGGGTGTCAAGTGGCCAGGCAGTAGATTTGTTCAATGGATTGTATACAACCAATCAAAGTGCACATCATGCCCTCTTGATAGACGATGGGACAACCTCTCATTTAGGAGTTGAATGAAATGTCCCTTTCCAGCTTCATGAACAGCCTGCTCGCCGCTTACGCTCACGGCGCCAGTGGCGCCATCTGTGAGTTCGCCCGTCCCGAATGATCCCCCTTGGAAGCGACAGGCATGCGCCTTACCCTGTGCGCGCATGTAAAGGGAGATAAGCAATGCCTGTACGTTCCGTTTGTGTCTTCTGCGGCGCCAGCATCGGTGCCAACCCCGCCTATCGCGAAGCTGCCGTGGCTCTGGGCCAGGCCATCGCACGTCGTGGCCTGACCTTGATTTACGGCGGTGGCGCGGTCGGCCTGATGGGCACCGTCGCCGATGCCGCGCTGGCTGCTGGTGGCGAAGTCATCGGCATCATTCCGCAAAGCCTGATGAACGCCGAGATCGGCCACAAGGGACTGTCCCGCCTGGAGGTGGTGGACGGCATGCACGCGCGCAAGGCGCGCATGGCCGAGCTCAGCGATGCGTTCATCGCCCTGCCGGGCGGCCTGGGCACGCTGGAGGAGCTGTTCGAGGTGTGGACCTGGGGGCAGTTGGGCTATCACGCCAAGCCGCTGGGGCTGCTGGATGTGAACGGGTTCTATGAAAAGCTGGGCGGGTTCCTCGACCATATCGTCGAAGAGGGCTTCGTGCGGCCGCAGCATCGGGCGATGCTGTTGCTGGGGCAGCAGCCGGATGAGCTGCTGGACGGGATGGATCGGTTCGAATCGCCGGTGTTGCCGAAGTGGGTCGACAAGCAGCCGGATTGAAAGCTGAGAGCCTGGGACCGCGTTGCGGTCCTTTCGCGATACAAGGCCCACGCACTTCGATCAGCGTACGCTGTATTTCTGTGGGAGCGGCCTTGTGTCGCGAAAGGGCTGCGACGCAGCCCCATGGCCGGTAGATCAGCGCGGAATGACCGGCTGGCGCGGCTTCTTGCCCTTGCCGCCCTTGGCCGCTTCCTTGCGTTCCTTGGCCGCCTGCTGGTTGCGGGCGAACGCCTCGGCCTTGGCCTTCTCGCGCTTGTCCCACGGCTTGCTGCCGTCGCTGGCGCGCGGTGGCAGGCCGGTGTGCTGGGTGAGGATCTTCTGGTCCTTGCCCACCTTGTGGCTGCCGGCCGGCGTCGAGTTCTTGCGTCGGGCACTTTGGTAGCTGTCGGTCTGCGGCTGGTGCAGCGGGATCAATTGGTGCTTGCCCGGGCCGATCAGGTCGGCGCGGCCCATGCGCTGCAACGCTTCACGCAGCATCGGCCAGCCCTTCGGATCGTGGTAGCGCAGGAACGCCTTGTGCAACCGGCGCTGCTCCTCGCTCTTGACGATCTCCACCCCTTCGCTCTTGTAGGTGACCTTGCGCAGCGGGTTCTTGCCCGAGTGGTACATGGCCGTGGCCGAGGCCATCGGCGAGGGGTAGAACGCCTGCACCTGGTCGGCGCGGAAACCGTTGCCCTTGAGCCACAGGGCCAGGTTCATCATGTCTTCGTCGGTGGTGCCCGGGTGCGCGGCGATGAAGTACGGGATCAGGTACTGCTCCTTGCCCGCTTCCTTCGAGAACTTCTCGAACATGCGCTTGAAGCGGTCGTAGGTGCCAATGCCCGGTTTCATCATCTTGTCCAGCGGACCACGCTCGGTGTGCTCCGGGGCGATCTTCAGGTAGCCGCCGACGTGGTGGGTGACCAGCTCGCGCACGTATTCCGGCGACTCGACCGCCAGGTCGTAGCGCAGGCCCGAGGCGATCAGGATCTTCTTCACCCCCGGCAAGGCGCGGGCCTTGCGGTACAACTCGATCAGCGAGCTGTGGTCGGTGTTGAGGTTCTCGCAGATGCCCGGGAACACGCACGACGGCTTGCGGCAGTGCTTCTCGATGTCGTGGCTCTTGCAGGCGATGCGGTACATGTTGGCGGTCGGGCCGCCAAGGTCGGAGACCACGCCGGTGAAGCCCGGCACCTTGTCGCGCATCTCCTCGATCTCGTGCAGGATCGACTCGTGGGAGCGGTTCTGAATGATCCGGCCTTCGTGCTCGGTGATCGAGCAGAAGGTGCAGCCACCGAAGCAGCCACGCATGATGTTCACCGAGAAGCGGATCATCTCGTAGGCCGGGATGCGCTCCTTGCCATAGGCCGGGTGCGGGACGCGTGCGTAGGGCATGCCGAACACATAGTCCATTTCCTCGGTGGTCATGGGAATGGGTGGCGGGTTGAACCACACATCCACGTCGCCATGCTTCTGCACCAAGGCGCGGGCATTGCCCGGGTTGGTCTCCAGGTGCAGCACGCGGTTGGCGTGGGCGTAGAGCACCGGGTCGTTGCGTACCTTCTCGAACGACGGCAGGCGGATCACCGACTTCTCGCGGGTGACGCTCGGGCTGTCGAGGATCTGCACGACCTTGGCTTCGTTCGGGTCTTCCTGCTCGCCCTTGGCCTGCTCGATGGCACAGGCCTGGGTGTCCTGGGTGTTCACGTACGGGTTGATGATCTTGTCGACCCGGCCCGGACGGTCGATGCGCGTGGAGTCGATCTCGAACCAGCCCTGCGGGGTGTCACGGCGAATGAACGCGGTGCCGCGCACATCGGTGATGTGCTCGATGCTTTCACCCTGGGACAGGCGCTGGGCGACCTCGACGATCGCCCGCTCGGCGTTGCCGTAAAGCAGGATGTCGGCGCTGGCATCGACCAGGATCGAGTGGCGGACCTTGTCCTGCCAGTAGTCGTAGTGGGCGATGCGGCGCAGCGAGGCCTCGATGCCGCCGAGCACGATCGGCACGTGCTTGTAGGCTTCCTTGCAGCGCTGGCTGTACACCAGGCTGGCGCGGTCCGGACGCTTGCCGGCCATGCCGCCGGGGGTGTAGGCGTCATCGGAACGAATCTTCTTGTCCGCGGTATAGCGGTTGATCATCGAGTCCATGTTGCCCGCCGCGACACCGAAGAACAGGTTCGGCTCGCCGAGCTTCATGAAGTCGTCCTTCGACTGCCAGTTCGGCTGGGCGATGATGCCCACGCGGAAACCCTGGGCTTCCAGCAGACGGCCGATGATGGCCATGCCGAACGACGCATGGTCGACGTAGGCGTCGCCGGTCACGATGATGATGTCGCAGGAATCCCAGCCGAGCTGATCCATCTCCTCCCTGCTCATCGGCAGGAAAGGCGCTGGCCCGAAGCATTCGGCCCAGTACTTGGGATAGTCGTAGAGTGGTTTGGCTGCTTGCATGTCAGTGACCGGTTCTAATGTGCAGGAAAATCGCGGGCGCGGAATATAGCACAAATTTTGACCAAATCCGACGGTGATGGTCGGATTCATGGACGGGCGAACAGGCCAGCGGCTTATTCGTCGTCGTCGAAGTTGTACATGCCCGGCGCGAGGTTCTCGAAGCGGGTGTACTTGCCGATGAACGCCAGGCGCACGAAGCCGATGGGGCCGTTACGCTGCTTGCCGATGATGATCTCGGCCACGCCCTTGTGCTCGGTCTCGGGGTGATACACCTCGTCACGGTAGACGAACATGATCACGTCGGCGTCCTGCTCGATCGCACCCGATTCACGAAGGTCGGAGTTGACCGGACGCTTGTTGGGCCGCTGCTCCAGGGAGCGGTTGAGCTGCGACAGGGCGATCACCGGGCAGTTGAATTCCTTGGCCAGCGCCTTGAGCGAGCGGGAGATCTCGGAAATCTCGTTGGTCCGGTTGTCACCGGCCGAACCCGGAATCTGCATCAACTGCAGGTAGTCGACCATGATCATGGCGATCTCGCCATGCTCGCGCGCCAGTCGGCGGGTACGTGCCCGCATCTCCGAGGGGCTGATACCGGCGGTATCGTCGATGAACAGCTTGCGGTCGTTGAGCAGGTTCACCGCCGAGGTCAGCCGCGGCCAGTCATCGTCGTCCAGCTGACCGGAACGCACCTTGGTCTGGTCGATCCGCCCGAGCGAGGAGAGCATACGCATGATCAACGACTCACCGGGCATCTCGAGGGAGAACACCAGCACCACCTTGTCGCTGCGCAACACGGCGTTTTCCACCAGGTTCATGGCGAAGGTGGTCTTGCCCATCGACGGACGGCCGGCAACGATGATCAGGTCGGCTGCCTGCAGGCCGCTGGTCTTCTCATCCAGGTCGGTGAAGCCGGTGGACACGCCAGTGATGTCGCTGTCGGAGTTGAACAGCGTGTCGATGCGGTCGATGGCCATGGTCAACAGCTCGTTGACCCCCACCGGGCCACCGGTCTTCGGCCGCGCTTCGGCGATCTGGAAGATCTGCCGTTCGGCGTCGTCGAGGATCTCCTCGGCGTTGCGCCCCTGGGGGTTGAAGGCGTTGTCGGCGATGTCGGTGCTGATGCTGATCAGCTGACGCAGCGTGGCACGCTCGCGGATGATCGCGGCGTAGGCCTTGATGTTAGCCACCGACGGGGTGTTCTTGGCCAGCTCGGCCAGATACGCCAGGCCGCCGACCTGGGTGGACACGCCTTCCTTGTCCAGCTGCTCGTGCAGGGTCACCACGTCGAACGGCTGGTTCGCGTCCACCAGCTTGTGGATGGCGCGGAAGATCAGGCGGTGGTCATGCCGGTAGAAATCGCCGTCCGACACCTGGTCCAGTACCCGCTCCCAGGCGTTGTTGTCCAGCATCAGGCCACCGAGCACGGCCTGTTCGGCCTCGATGGAATGCGGCGGCACCTTCAGGGCGGCGGTTTGCAGGTCGAGCTGTTCGGGGGTGGTGATCTCGTTCATGGCCACGAAAGAATTCTGGGGGATGAAAAAGACAAAGGGCACGGCCTGTTAAACACAGGACCGTGCCCGATGTTAACCGTCTGACCCACAAGGAGCCAGCCAGTCAGCGCAGCTTAGGCAGCTACGACGACCACACGTACAGTGGCTTCAACGTCGCTGTGCAGGTGCACGGCTACGTCGTATTCGCCAACCTGACGGATGGTGCCGTTCGGCAGACGAACTTCAGCCTTGGCCACTTCAACGCCGGAGGCGGTCAGGGCGTCAGCGATGTCGTGGGTGCCGATCGAACCGAACAGCTTGCCTTCGTCGCCAGCGGTGGCAGTGATGGTCACTTCCAGCTCGGCCAGTTGGGCAGCGCGGCTTTCAGCCGAAGCTTTCTTCTCTGCGGCGGCTTTTTCCAGCTCGGCGCGGCGCTCTTCGAACGCGGCCTTGTTGGCGGCGTTGGCGACGGTGGCCTTGCCGAACGGCAGCAGGAAGTTACGGCCGTAGCCGGACTTGACTTTAACGATGTCGCCCAGGTTGCCCAGGTTGGCGACTTTTTCCAGCAGGATCAGTTCCATTTGGTAAAACCTCTTAACTTTTAACCTTCACCGTTCGCGGAGTCGTCACCCTGTGAAGGGGACTTGCGACCGCGAAAATCAATCAGGCTGTCGACAATGGCCAAAACCACGAGCAACGGATACATCAGCTGCATGAGCAGCGGCAGCGTCACGTACATCCCCACCAGCCAGAACCCAGCCAGTCGCCCTTGCGCCACCAGCCCGTGAATCAGGGCGATGCCAGCGAGCAGCAGCACCAGGCTGGAGGCGGTGGCGAGAACGATGAACGGCGAGCCGAGAAACGGACCGAGCACCATCAACGACACCAGCACCAGCATTGGCACCAGTGGCAGCCTCAGCTCGCGAAACTCGCGACCGAAACCGCCGGGGTTGTACAACGCCGCCTGCCAATAGCGCGCCAGCATCAGAGCCAGCAGGCTGAACAGCTGCAGCATTACCGCACTGGAAGCGACCAGCAAAGGGCCGATCAGCTCACCAGGTAGTACCGGTTGACCCTCGATCTGCGGCAGGGCTTTTTCAAGCGCCTTGGCCAGCACCTCGAAGGTCTCGCGCATCACCGCGTCCAGGATCAGGCTGTACAGCAAGCCTAATGCGACACTGGACAGCAGCACCCGGGTCCAGGAATGTCCGGCCCGCAACAAGGCGGCCAGACCCAGCGTTCCCAACAGCACCAGCAAGGTGCTCAGTTCGCCGAAGTACGCCAGGACCATCGCTGGCAAAAGGCCCCAGGCGATGATCGATGACGCGTCCTTGAAACCGCGCCGCAGGAACACCAGGCTCCCGGCGGCGGCACTCAACCAGAACAGCAGCGGCAGTACCGCGCTGATGACCACCACGAGGGTGGCCTGCACACGACCGCGCATGATGAAACTTGCCAACGCTCGCATGCCTATCCCTTGCTACTTAGTCGACGACCCGGTCTCAGCGGCCGTGGCTGTCGGTGTAGGGCAGCAGGGCCAGGAAGCGGGCGCGCTTGATAGCGGTAGCCAGCTGACGCTGATAACGAGCTTTGGTACCGGTGATGCGGCTTGGAACGATCTTGCCGGTTTCGGATACGTAAGCTTTCAGGGTGTTGAGATCTTTGAAGTCGATCTCTTTCACGTCTTCAGCAGTGAAGCGGCAGAATTTACGACGACGGAAGAAACGTGCCATGTGATTGGCTCCTCAAAAGGTCCGTGGATTACTCGTCAGCGTTATCGCTGTTGTCGCTGTCATTGCTGTCGTCGCCTTCGGCGCCATCAGCATGCTCAGGACGTTCGCGACGCTCACGGCGCTCGCTGCGGTTCTCTTCGGCCTTGAGCATCTCGGACGGGCCGGTAACGGCTTCGTCACGACGGATGACCAGGTTACGGATCACGGCATCGTTGTAGCGGAAGTTGTCTTCCAGCTCGGCCAGAGCCTTGCCGGTGCACTCAACGTTCAGCATCACGTAGTGAGCCTTGTGAACATTGTTGATTGCGTAGGCCAGTTGACGACGGCCCCAGTCTTCCAGACGGTGGATCTTGCCGCCGTCTTCTTCGATCAGCTTGGTGTAACGCTCAACCATGCCGCCGACTTGCTCGCTCTGGTCCGGGTGAACCAGGAAGATGATTTCGTAATGACGCATGAATGCTCCTTACGGGTTAGTAGTCTGCCAGCTACCTGGTCAGACAAGGAGTGAATGACACTTGTATGTCTTGCCCTGGCGAGAAGGCGCATGCGCGCCTGCCAGCTCGGCAAGGGGCGCAATTGTAGAGAAGGCTGGAGGGACAAGCAAGGAGGCTGGCGAATATTTGAACAGCCGGAAACATATTCGCCCGCCGAAGCGATTCCCGCGAGGGCGGGCTCGTGGAAGCCCACCCCAGGGGAGGAATCAGCGCTTGACCTGACGCTGCCTCACGGCCTCGAACAGGCACACCCCGGTCGCCACCGAGACGTTCAGGCTGCTGACGCTGCCCGCCATCGGCAGCTTGACCAGGAAATCGCAGTGCTCGCGGGTCAGACGGCGCATGCCCCTGCCTTCGGCGCCCATGATCATCACCAGCGGGCCGGTCAGGTCCTGCTGGTAAATCTCCTGCTCGGCCTCGCCGGCAGTGCCGACCACCCACAGACCGCGCTGCTGGAGTTTTTCCAGGGTACGGGCCAGGTTGGTCACGGCCACCAGCGGAATCACTTCCGCAGCGCCGCAGGCCACCTTGCGCACCACCGGCGTCAGGGTCGCCGACTTGTCCTTGGGCACCACCACCGCCGTGGCGCCGGCGGCATCGGCGGTGCGCAGGCAGGCGCCGAGGTTGTGCGGGTCGGTGACACCGTCCAGGACCAGGATCAGCGGCGGCGTCTCGGTGCGCTCGAGCAGTTCCTCGAGCATCAGTTCGCCCCAGACCTGGCTCGGGCTCACCTCGGCGACCACGCCTTGATGCACGCCCTCGACCCAGGCGTCGAGCTCACGACGCTCGGCCTGGCCGACCTGGACGCGGTTTTCCGCGGCCAGGGCCAGCAAGGCCTGGATGCGCGGCTCGCTGCGCCCCTCGGAAAGCCAGATCTGCTTGACGCGCTTGGGGTGGTGCTGCAGCAGCGCCTGCACAGCATGCACACCGTAGATCTTTTCCAGCTGACTCATGACTTGCTCTTGCCCTTACGTGGCGCGCCGGACTTCGACGGCCCCTTGCGATGCTTGGTCTTGCCCGACGACTTGGCGCCCTTCTCCGCCTTGCCACCGGCGTGAGCGCTGTGCTTGGCGTCGCTCATCAGCGCCTTCTTCATCTCGCGACTCTTGCGCACCTCGGCGTTGCGCTGCACCGCGTCTTTCGGGAAGTACGCCTCGGCGGTTTCGCTCTTGCGGCTGCGCGGCTTGGGTGAGATCTTCGCCTCGGGCGCCGCTGCCGGCTCCGGCGCGGCCTTGCCGACAGGCGCGGCGGACTTGCGGCCGACCGGCGCGTTGACGGTAGCCTCGGACATTTCGAAATCGATCTTGCGCTGCTCGAGATCGACGCGCATGACCTTGACCTCGACCGTATCGCCCAGGCGGAAGCTGCGACCACTGCGCTCGCCCGACAGACGGTGGTGTACCGGATCGAAGTGGTAGTAATCACCCGGCAGGGCGCTGACATGCACCAGGCCTTCGACGTAGATGTCGGTCAACTCGATGAACAGGCCGAAACCGGTCACCGCAGTGATCACGCCGGGGAAGGTCTCGCCCACGCGATCACGCATGTACTCGCACTTGAGCCAGTTGACCACGTCGCGGGTGGCCTCGTCGGCGCGGCGCTCGGTCATCGAGCACTGCTCGCCCATCTGCTCGAGGGTGTTCTCGTCGTACGGGTAGATGCGCGCCTTGGGGATGCTCATGGCGCCGGCACGCTTGACGTGCGGGGTGTCGACCTTGGAGCGGATCACACTACGGATGGCGCGGTGCACCAGTAGGTCCGGGTAGCGGCGGATCGGCGAGGTGAAGTGGGTGTAGGCCTCGTAGTTCAGGCCGAAGTGGCCGTTGTTCTCGACGCTGTACACCGCCTGGCTCAGCGAGCGCAGCATGACGGTCTGGATCAGGTGGAAGTCCGGACGCCCGGCGATGCTCGCCAGCAGTTGCTGGTAGTCCTTGGGCGATGGATCCTTGCCCTTGTGCAGGGTCAGGCCCAGTTCGCCGAGGAAGGCGCGCAGTTTTTCCAGGCGTTCCGGCGGCGGACCGTCGTGCACGCGGTACAGCGCAGGCACGTTGTGCTTCTGCAGGAATTCGGCGGTGGCGACGTTGGCCGCCAGCATGCATTCCTCGATCAGCTTGTGGGCATCGTTGCGCACGGTCGGACGAATTTCGTCGATCTTGCGGTCTTCGCCGAATATGATCCGGGTTTCCTGGGTTTCGAAGTCGATCGCGCCACGGGTGTGACGGGCATCGACCAGCACCTTGTACAGGTTGTACAGGTTCTTCAGGTCCGGCAGGACTTCCTTGTACTCCTCGCGCAGCGCCTTGCCCTCGCGGGTGCGGGCATGCTCGAGCATGCTGCTGACCTTGTTGTAGGTCAGGCGCGCGTGGGAGTGGATAACCCCTTCGTAGAACTGGTAGTCGACCATCTGGCCGGCCTTGTTCATGGTCATTTCGCAGACCATGGCCAGGCGATCGACGTGCGGATTCAGCGAGCACAGGCCGTTGGACAGCTCCTCGGGGAGCATCGGCACCACGCGCTCGGGGAAGTACACCGAGTTGCCGCGCTGCTGGGCCTCGACGTCCAGGGCCGAGCCCAGGCGCACATAGCTGGAGACGTCGGCGATCGCCACGTACAGGCGCCAGCCGCCGGAGAACAGGCGCAGCTTGCCCAGCGGTTCGCAATAGACGGCGTCGTCGAAGTCGCGGGCATCCTCGCCGTCGATGGTGACGAACGGCAGGTGGCGCAGGTCGACGCGCTTCTCCTTGTCCTTCTCCTCGACTTCGGAGCGGAACTTGCGCGCTTCCTTGATCACGTCCCTCGGCCAGACATGCGGAATGTCATAGCTGCGCAGGGCAATGTCGATCTCCATGCCCGGCGCCATGTAGTTGCCGATCACCTCGACCACGTCGCCCTGGGGCTGGAAGCGTGGGGTTGGCCAGTGGGTGATCTTGATCGACACGAACTGACCGATCTTGGCGCCGCCGTTGCGCCCGGCGGTGACCAGCACTTCCTGCTGGATCTTCGGGTTGTCCGGGGTCACGTAGCCGATGCCGCCTTCTTCGAAGTAGCGGCCGACCACGCTTTCATGGGCGCGGGAGATGACTTCGACCAGCACGCCTTCGCGCCGGCCACGGCGGTCGACGCCGGACACCCGGGCCAGGCCGCGGTCGCCGTCGAACACCAGGCGCATCTGCGCCGGGCTGAGGAACAGGTCCTCGCTGCCGTCATCGGGGATCAGGAAGCCGAAACCATCACGGTGGCCGGATACGCGGCCGCAGATCAGGTCGAGCTTGTCCACCGGGGCATAGGTGCCGCGCCGGGTATAGATAAGCTGACCATCGCGCTCCATGGCACGCAGGCGGCGGCGCAGGGCTTCGATCTGGTCTTCTTCATAAAGACCGAACTCTTCGGCCAGCTGTTCACGGGCAGCCGGTTCGCCACGGTCGGCGAGGCGCTGCAGGATCAGCTCACGGCTGGGGATGGGGTTGTCGTATTTTTCCGCTTCGCGAGCGGCCTCGGGATCGAGGGATTGCCAATCGGCCATCAGAAAGGGTTCACCTTGGGGTATATAGAATGGAATTCTGGCATAGGCGTATTGAAACCGGAAATGTCAGCCTTGGACAGCCCCGGCAGCGTGTCCGTCATGCGGCAATAGGCCTGCGGAATCAACAAGTTGAATTTTTTGAATTTTTTTTCGTTCGGGGGGTTTACAGGCATCAGGGGCGTCCGTATAGTGCGCACCACAACGACGGACAACCCCGAAGTTGTAGTAGAGATGAACGACGCTGTAAAGCATCTTGTAATCTCGAATGTGTGCCCAGGTGGCGGAATTGGTAGACGCGCTGGTTTCAGGTATCAGTGGCTTAACGGCCGTGGAAGTTCGAGTCTTCTCCTGGGCACCAAATTTTTCAAGTAACAGATGACCAAGGATCTGTTACTACTGTGTGAAAGCGAACGATAGTCGCCTTCATCAGATGATGCAAAGCTTTGCCCAGGTGGCGGAATTGGTAGACGCGCTGGTTTCAGGTATCAGTGACTTAACGGTCGTGGAAGTTCGAGTCTTCTCCTGGGCACCATACAAAAACCCACTAGCTTGCTAGTGGGTTTTTTCTTGCCTGCGATTTTGTATCGCGGGGCAAGCCCTATCCCATGGTCGACCCATGAATTTCCCGTCATGCGCCCATTTGAGAAACAATTTCGTTTACCATTGTTTCCAAATATGTAGCCGTAAGCGAGGAAGTACCCGCATGACGATCCGCCCGCAACCGCTGATGCGCACCCTGGCCGCCGCAGTTCTGAGCCTGGTGATCGGCGCTCCGGCCGCCCTGGCAGACGAACCGGTCACGTTGACGATGTACAACGGCCAGCACAAGGAAATCGGCGACGCCATCGCCAAGGCCTACGAGGCCAAGACCGGCATCCATATCAATATCCGCAAGGGCAGCAGCAACCAGCTGGCCAGCCAGATCATCGAGGAAGGCGCACGCTCGCCGGCCGACATCATCTACACCGAGGAATCCCCGCCCCTGAACAACCTGGGCGAGCTGGGCCTGCTGGCGAAGATCGACGACGCCACCGCGAACATGATGCCCAGGGAATACGTAGGCGCCAACGGCACCTGGATGGGCATCACCGCCCGCACCCGCATCGTGGTGTTCAACCCGAAGAAGATCGATGAGAAAGACCTGCCGACCACGGTCATGGACTTTGCCAACCCCGAGTGGGAAGGGCGCGTCGGCTACGTCCCCACCAGCGGCGCCTTCCAGGAACAGGCCGTGGCCATCCTGAAGATGCATGGCCGCGAGGCCACCGAAGAATGGCTGACCGGCCTGAAAGCCTTCGGCAAGACCTACACCAACAACATGGTGGCCCTCAAGGCCGTGGAAAAAGGCGAAGTCGCCGCGGTTCTGGTGAACAACTACTACTGGTATGCGCTTGAGCGCGAGCGCGGCAAGCTGGATTCCAAGCTGTACTACCTGGCCGATGGCGATGCCGGCAACCTGGTCACCATTTCCGGCGCCGCGGTAGTCAAGGCCAGCAAGCACCCCAAGGAAGCCCAGGCCCTGCTCAACTGGATGGCCAGCGAAGAAGGCCAGCGGGTGATCACCCAGACCACCGCCGAGTACCCGCTGCACAAGGGCATGGTCTCGGACCGTGGCCTGAAACCGTTCGAGGATCTGCGCCCGCCGAAGATCTCGCCGGCGGACCTTGGCAATGCCGAGGAAGCCATCGAACTCGAACGTGAGGTTGGCCTGCTCTGATGACCGCCGCCCTGCCCTCGCCCGCCTTGTCGCGCTTCGTACCGAAGCGCAAGCGACCCTCCGTCTGGGTGGTGTTGCCCGTGTTGTTCCTGGTGGCGATGAGCCTGCTGCCGTTGCTGTACGTCGGACTCAAGGCCTGGGAAGCCGGCTGGCACGAAGCCCTGCGCCTGCTCTGGCGCCCGTTTGTCTGGGGCCTGCTGCGCAACACTTTGCTGCTGATGGTCGGCGTCACCGTGCTTTGCCTGCTGGTTGGCGTGGCCCTGGCCTGGCTGCTGGAGCGTAGCGACCTGCCGGGGCGGCGCCTGTGGGGCGTGGTGCTGTGCCTGCCGTTCGCCGTGCCGTCGTTCGTCAGCAGCTTCACCTGGGTGTCACTGAGTTCTGACTTCGAGGGCCTGGGCGGGGCCATTCTGGTGATGGCACTGTCGAAATACCCGTTGGTGTTCCTGCCGGTGGCCGCCACCCTGCGCAACCTCGACACCTCGCTGGAGGAGTCGGCGCGCACCCTGGGCTGCGGGCGCTGGGGCGTGTTCCACAGGATCACCCTGCCGCTGCTGTGGCCCTCGATGCTCGGTGGCGCGCTGCTGATCGCCTTGCATATGCTGGTGGAGTTCGGCGCCCTGTCGATCCTCGGCCTGCAGACCTTCACCACGGCGATCTACCAGCAGTTCGAGCTGGAGTTCAGCAACGCCAACGCGGCCATGCTCTCGGCGGTGCTGCTGGTGCTGTGCCTGGCGATGCTCTGGCTGGAGCTGCGGGTGCGCGGCAAGGCCCGCCATGTGCGCATCGGCCAGGGCGTGGCGCGCCGCGCGCAACCGCTGCGCCTGCGTGCCTGGATGCCGCTGGGGCAGCTGTTCTGCCTGGCCCTGGCGGTATTGGGCAGCGGCATTCCGCTGGCCATGCTTGGCTACTGGCTGAGCGTCGGTTCGTCCGCGGCGTTCCCGGTTGCGGCCATCGGCAAGGCCCTGGCCACTTCGCTGTCGGTCTCCCTGGGCGGCGCCGGCTTCTGCGTGCTGCTGGCCCTGCCGATCAGTTTCCTGGTGGTGCGCTACAAAGGGCGCCTGGCGATCTGGGCCGAGCGCCTGCCATACCTGCTGCACGCCCTGCCCGGGCTGGTGATCGCCCTGACCCTGGTGTTCTTCGCCCTGCACTATGTGCCGGTGCTGTACCAGACAACGGCGCTGCTGATCCTGGCCTATGCCCTGCTGTTCCTGCCACTGGCGCAGTCGCCGGTGCGCACGGCGCTGAACAAGGCCTCACCGACGCTCGAAGAGGCCGCACGCACCCTGGGTGCGAGCAGTTTCGCGGCGTTCTGCCGGGTCACCCTGCCGATCATCTTCCCGGCGATGGCGGCGGCGTTCGCCCTGGTGTTCCTGGATGCGATGAAGGAGCTGACCGCAACCCTGCTGCTCAGCCCGACCGGCATGACCACCCTGGCCACCGAGGTGTGGGCGCACACCGCCAACGTCGAGTTCGCGGCGGCGGCGCCTTATGCGGCGTTGCTGATCGTGGTGTCGGGATTGCCGGTGTACCTGCTGACGACGCGGATGTATCTGAACAAGGCGTGACACCCACTGGGGCCGCTTTGCGGCCCAATCGCGACACAAGGCCGCTCCCACAGGCACTGCACCGAGCGCCGAACCTGTGGGAGCGGCCTTGTGTCGCGATGCGAGGGCTCAGCCCTCGCCCGAGTCAGGCCCGGAACTGCCCCAGGCTGGCGCGCAACTGCGCCGCCAGGTCATCCAGTACCTTGCTGCTGGCCGTGGTCTGCATCACCACCTCGGCCGAGCGCTCGGCCTGGGCATGAATGTTCTCCACCCGACCGCGCACGGCCTGGGCGCCATTGGCCTGCTGCTCCGCCGCGCGAGTGGCCAGGCCGATCGCCGCATGCACCTGCTCCACCGCCGCCTGCACCGACTGCTGGCGACGCTCGTTATCACGCAACACCAGCAGACCCTCGCTGGCCTGGCGTCCGGCCTGGCTGATGGTCGCCACCGCCTCCTTGGCCCCCTGCTGCAGGGCGGCAATATGCGACTGGATATCACCGGTCGAGCTCTGCGTCTTGCTCGCCAGCGCCCGCACCTCGTCGGCCACCACGGCGAAGCCGCGCCCGGTTTCCCCGGCCCGCGCCGCCTCGATGGCGGCGTTCAGCGCCAGCAAGTTGGTCTGCTCGGCGATGCCATGAATCACCGTCAGCACCACCTCGATCTGCTCGCTCTGCTTGGCAAGCCGCTCGATCACCTGGGAGCCGGTTTGCACCTCGCCGGCCAGGTTCTCGATCAACCGTGCCAGCTGGGTGGAGGCGCGGCTGTTCTCGTCGGTGGCCTGACGAATGTCCACCACCTGCTGCAACGCCGCCTGCATCGCATGGCTCTCTGCCTGGGCCTCGTCGGCCATGCTCGACAGGTCGCGCAGGCTGGCCGCCACCTCATCACGCTGTAGCGCGGCGGCGGCATCGGCCCCCGCGTTGCGCTGGGCCATGCTGTCGATCTCGACACCGGTGCGCTGCGCCACCTCGCCCGCTTCGCGGACGATGGGCTGGAGCTTGTCGACGAAGCGGTTGACCGCCGAGGCCATGTCGCCGATCTCGTCACGACTATCGAGCTTGACCCGCTTGGTCAGGTCCCCCTCGCCCGCGGCCAGGTCGTTCAGCGCGGCGATCAGCAGGCCGAGCTTGCTAAGCACCCGACGCCCGAGCACCACGGCCACCACCAACAGCACGCCCAGGCCCACCAGCACCAGGCCCAGGCCGATGCGCCAGCGCAGCTCGGCGGCCGCGTCGCGCACGGTCTGCGCGGTGTTGGCCTGCATCGCCGTGGCGCTGTTCTGCGCCGTTTCCAACCGCGCGCGCAGGGCCTTGCCGCTGTCGGCAGCGGCGGCCACCAGGCTGTCGCCGACCAGTTGTTCGCCGCTGGCGATCAGGGCGGCGAAGCGCTGGTCGAGGGCCTTGAGCTCCTGGTCGACGCCCACGGTGGAGACCCCCATCAGCACCTTGCCGATCTCGGCACCGTTGGGGTTGATCGAGGCCTCGACGTAGTACACCGACGGATCCTTGCGCGCGGCGTCCAGTACCTTGTCCAGCGCACGCTCACCCTGCCCCTTGTCCATCAACGCCTGGTTGATCGGGTTCTGTCGGTTGAGGTAGCGGGTCAGGTGCTGGCCCTGGGCGTCGTCATAGATCACGAACAGCACATTGGGGTTGCGCTGGGCACGACGGGCGAAGTCCGACAGCGTCGGCACGTCGTTGTCCCAGATCGCCCGCGGCGCGACCGAGGCCAGCAGCTCGGCCATGTCATTGGCCGAGTCCTTGAGATTCTTCTCCAGGGTGGCGCGCAGCTGCTGCTGTTCGCCCTGCAGACGCTCGGAGAGGCCGGCGCTGAGGCGCTGGCGGGTACTGGCCGACAGGCTGTCGAGCCCGGCGCGGACATCCTGTCCGGCCTGCTCCAGTTCGGCGGCCAGCTTCTGACTGTCGTTACCCAGGCGCGCGCCCAAATCGGCCTCCAGGGCGGTGACCGTGCTCCGTGTCAGTGCAACGGCGACCAGCACCTGCACCAGAAGAGCGATACCAAGCGCAACAAACACAGGCCGCAAGAGGCGGCTTCGTAACAGTGAAAGGATGGCAGACACGTTGTAACCCTCGTGTTTCTGGCGCCATTACTTTGATGGCATCTACAGAAACTTCTTACAGCAAGGGTTGTGCCTGAGGCAGCAGGTATAAACGCCAATGAGTAGAAGGGGGTAAGGCATTTGTGCAAAGCCACCCTTGCTCGTAAATGAAAACGCCGCGCTCCCTTGCGAGAGCGCGGCGTTCAAGCAGCTACCGAAGTGGCCGATCAGGCGAACGGATGACGCAGCACGATGGTCTCGTTGCGGTCCGGGCCAGTCGAGATGATGTCGATCGGCGCGCCGACCAGTTCCTCGATGCGCTTGATGTAGTTGCGCGCGGCTTGCGGCAGCTCTTCCAGGGTTTTTACGCCCAAGGTCGACTCGCTCCAGCCCGGCATCTCTTCGTACACCGGCTCCAGGCCGATGTAACTGTCGGCATCGGACGGCGCGTCGATGACGGCACCGTTCTCGTTCTTGTAGCCAACGCAGATGTTGATGGTTTCCAGGCCGTCCAGCACGTCCAGCTTGGTCAGGCAGATGCCCGAGATGCTGTTGACGTCGATGGCGCGACGCAGGATGACGGCGTCGAACCAGCCGCAACGACGGGCACGACCGGTGGTCGAGCCGAACTCGTGGCCACGCTTGGCCAGGGTGGCGCCGGTCTCATCGAACAGTTCGGTCGGGAACGGACCGGAACCGACGCGAGTGGTGTAGGCCTTGGTGATGCCCAGGATGTAGTCCAGGTACATCGGGCCAACGCCGGAACCGGTGGAGATGCCGCCGGCAGTGGTGTTGGAGCTGGTGACGTACGGGTAGGTACCGTGGTCGATGTCCAGCAGCGAACCCTGGGCGCCTTCGAACATGATGTCCTTGCCGGCGCGGCGCAGGTTGTGCAGTTCGGCGGTGACGTCGAGCATCATCGGCTTGAGCTGCTCGGCGTAGGCCATGCACTCATCCAGGGTCTGCTGGAAGTCGATGGCCGGTTCTTTGTAGTAGTTCACCAGCTGGAAGTTGTGGTAGTCCAGCAGCTCACCGAGCTTGGCGGCGAAACGCTCGCGGTGGAACAGGTCGCCCACGCGCAGGCCGCGACGGGCCACCTTGTCTTCGTAGGCTGGGCCAATGCCGCGACCGGTGGTGCCGATCTTGGCTTCGCCACGGGCCTTCTCACGGGCCTGGTCGAGGGCCACGTGGTAGGACAGGATCAGCGGGGCGGCCGGGCTGATGCGCAGGCGCTCGCGCACTGGCACGCCCTTCTCTTCCAGCTTGGTGATTTCACGCATCAGGGCGTCGGGAGCAACGACCACGCCGTTGCCGATCAGGCACTGCACGCCTTCACGCAGGATGCCCGAGGGAATCAGGTGCAGAACGGTCTTCTCACCGTTGATCACCAGGGTGTGGCCCGCGTTGTGGCCACCTTGGTAGCGCACTACGGCGGCAGCATGTTCGGTCAGCAGATCGACGATCTTGCCTTTGCCCTCATCACCCCACTGGGTGCCCAGGACGACGACATTCTTACCCATAACACTTGTCCTCATTCACGCAACTTGGTTGCCGGCCCACTGCCGGCGAAGAATCTCAATGGGTCAGCGGCAGAACCTGCCAGCGCCCGTCTTGCTGAATCAATTGCCGATCACAATCCGCTTCGAAGGCAGCACTCAACGGCTGGCCAGGCAGGGCCTGGACCACACGCTGGCCTTCGTTGCGCAACTGGCAGACTTGCTGCCAGAGGGCCGCATCGCTGCTGTCGGGCATCCAGATGCCACCAGCAGGCAATACGACCTCCGCTCGCCCCAGTGTGACCAGGGTCTTCAAATCCGTGGAGAATCCGGTGGCCGGGCGCGCCCGGCCGAAATCGGCGCCGATGTCGTCGTAGCGACCGCCCTGAGCGATCGACTGACCTTCGCCCGGCACGAACACCGCGAACACCACGCCGGTGTGATAGTGGTAGCCGCGCAGCTCGCCAAGGTCGAAGTACAGCGGCAAATCCGGGTAACGTGCCGCCAGGCGATCAGCGATCGCCAGCAGGTCGTCCAGCGCCGCCAGCACGCTGGCCGGGGCACGACCCAGGCGCACGCGGGCTTCGGCCAGCACTTCACGGCCGCCGCACAGCTCGACCAGGGCACGCAGCATGTTGCCCAGGTCCTTCGGCAGGTCGGCGGTGAGCGCCTGCACTTCGTCGACCGCCTTGCGCTGCAGGGCGTCGAACAGCTGCTGCTCCACATCACCGGACAGGTTGGCGGCACGGGCCAGGCCGCGGTAGATACCGACATGGCCAAGGTCCATGTGCACATCCGGCACATCGGTCAGCTGCAGCGTGGCGAGCATCAGGCTGATGACCTCGACATCGCTGGTAGGGCTGGCATCGCCGTACAGCTCGGCGCCCAGCTGGATCGGGCTGCGCGAGGTGGACAGGGCACGCGGTTGCGCGTGCAGCACGCTGCCGGCGTAGCACAGGCGGCTCGGGCCCTCACGGCGCAGGGTGTGGGCGTCGATGCGCGCCACCTGCGGGGTGAAGTCGGCACGGAAGCCCATCAGGCGGCCGGACTGCGGGTCGACGACCTTGAAGGTGCGCTGGTCCAGGTCCTGGCCGGCGCCGGTGAGCAGCGACTCCAGGTACTCGATATGCGGCGTGACGACCAGTTCGTAACCCCAACTCTGGAACAGGTCCAACACCTGACGCCGCGCGATCTCGATGCGCGCCGCCTCAGGTGGCAGTACTTCCTCGATGCCATCTGGCAGCAGCCAGCGGTCTACCGTTGCCATTACGCCATTTCCCCTCTGGTCCGGGCGGCCTGCCCGCAGGCGAGCCGTGAGTGAAGCAGGCATTGGCGCACAATAGCGGGCAGCACTAATCCCAGCGCAACCACCGTACCCAATACCCTCGAATTGCCTTGCGTCCTGACCAAACCGTCAACAAGCCATGGGCCGATCAACCTTGCAGACGCAAAAAAGCCGGGAATTTCCCGGCTGCCGCATCATACACCCCTTTTCATTCAGGATGCACCCCGCCTGGCATTTTAGCTGCCAGACGGGGCGCCCCGTCATGAGAGCAACCTCAGGGCTTGCTCTTGTCCAGGTAGCGGAAGAACTCGCTCTTCGGATCCAGGACCATTACGTCGCTCTTGCTGGAGAAGCTCTCGCGGTAGGCCTGCAGGCTACGGTAGAACGCGTAGAAATCGGCGTCCTGGGTGTAGGCCTTGGCATAGATGGCAGCCGCCTGGGCGTCACCATCACCACGGGTCTCTTCAGCTTCACGATACGCCTCGGCCAACAGCACGCGGCGCTGACGGTCGGCGTCGGCACGAATACCTTCGGCCAGCTCGTTACCCTTGGCGCGGTGCTCGCGGGCCTCACGCTCACGCTCGGTGCTCATGCGGTCGAACACGCTGCGGTTGACTTCCTTCGGCAGGTCGATGGCCTTGACGCGAACGTCGACCACTTCGATACCCAGTTCCTTGCTGGCCATGCGGTTCAGCGAGGCGGTGATGTCGGCCATCAGCGCATCACGTTCACCGGACACCACTTCGTGCAGGGTGCGTTTACCGAACTGGTCACGCAGGCCGCTTTCCAGACGCCGCGACAGGCGCTCGTCGGCGATCTGCTTCATGCCCGAGGTCGCGGTGTAGAAGCGCTCGGCATCCTTGACCCGCCACTTGGCGTAGGCATCGACCATCACCGCTTTCTTCTCCAGCGTCAGGAAACGCTGGGTCGGGGCGTCGAGGGTCATCAGGCGGGCGTCGAACTTGCGCACCTGGTTCACGTACGGCACCTTCACGTGCAGGCCGGGCTGGACATCAGCCTTGACCACGCGGCCGAACTGCAGCAATACCGCGCGCTCGGTCTGCGAGACGATGTAGAAGCAGTTCCAGGCGGCGATCGCCACGACCACGGCACCAATCAGGGCGAACAGCGATTTATTGCTCATCAGCGGCTCTCCCTGGAACGCAGCGGCGGTTGTTGTTGCAGGTCCTGCGCGGCGCGCGCGGCGGCGTCGTTGACCGACGGCGAAACGCTGCTGACCGGCGCCGACGCGCTGTTGCGGCTGCCTTCGACCATCTTGTCCAGTGGCAGGTAGAGCAGGTTGCTCTGCCCGTCCTTGGTGGCCACCATGACCTTGCTGGAGTTGCTGTACACCTCCTGCATGGTATCGATGTACAGACGCTGGCGAGTGACCTCCGGCGCCTTGCGGTACTCGACGACCATCTTGCTGAAGCGGTCGGCCTCACCCTTGGCGCGGGCAATGACTTCATCGCGGTAGCCATTGGCGTCCTCGATGATACGCTGCGCCTGGCCGCGTGCCTCGGGCACCACGCCATTGGCGTAGGACTCGGCCTGGTTGCGCGCACGCTGCTCGTCTTCCCGGGCGCGGATCACGTCGTCGAAGGCTTCCTGCACTTCACGCGGGGCTGCCGCGCTCTGCACGTTGACCTGGGTGACGGTGATACCGGTGCGGTAGGTGTCGAGGAAACGCTGCAGACGCTCGCGGATATCCACGGCCATCTGCTCGCGGCCTTCGGTCAGCACCTGGTCCATCGAGGTGGAACCCACCACGTGGCGCAGGGCGCTGTCGGTGGCATGCTGCAGGCTGACTTCCGGCTGGTCGACGTTGAGTACGAAGTCCTGCAGGTTGCTGATGCGGTACTGCACGGTCAGCGGCACCTCGACGATGTTCTCGTCTTCGGTGAGCATCTGGCCCTGCTTGGTGTAGGCCCGCTCGCGAGTCACGTTTTCCATGTACTTGCGGTCGATCGGCGGGAAGTAGATGTTCAGGCCGGGACCGACGGTCTCGTAGTACTTGCCGAAGCGCAGCACCACGGCCTGCTCCTGCTCGTCCACCACGTACACGGCGTTGTACATCCAGATGGCAGCCAGCACCGCCAGGCCAATGCCCAGCAGCCCATAGCCGCCACCCTTGCCGATATTGCGGTCGCCACTGCCACCGCGTTTCTTGCCACTGCCGAACATGCCGTTCAGGCTGTCCTGCAGCTTGCGGAAGGCCTCGTCGAGATCCGGTGGACCTTTCTTGTCGCCACCACCGCCACCGCCGTTACGGCGACCGCCCCAGGGATCCTGATTGTTCGAGTTGCCACCCGGCTCGTTCCAAGCCATAGCGCTCTCCATCTGATAAAGCAAAGACGCGCCCACGGCGCGCCGTCCAATGCTACAGAATGCCTGTCACCGCTGCCCGCCGACCTCGACGGGCATTTATTGCAAAGTGTGTTGCTCGACAAACACTTGCGGCTCCATGCCTTCGCGGCTGACCAGGCGATTCAACTCGACCCTGGGCAGTCGCACGCTCAGCAGGCTGCGCCCTTCTTCATCATGCTCTTCACTCTGCACGGCACCCAGGGCAAAGAATTGCGCGCGCAGGCGGGCAAACCGTTGCTCCAGGCACAGGGTTCCGACGTACAGATCGTCCCCCAGCAGCTCGGCAATCGCCTGGCCAACCAGCTCCAGGCCGCGTCCATCACGTGCCGATACCCAGACCCGCTGCGGCTTGCCATCGGCATCGCGTTGGATCTGCGGCTCGACATCTTCAAGCAGGTCGAGTTTGTTATAGACCTCGAGGATCGGCAAGCTCTCGGCCCCGATCTCGCCCAGCACCGCCAGCACCTGTTCGATCTGCTCCATGCGCTCGGGCTCATGGGCGTCGATCACGTGCAGCAGCAGGTCGGAGTTGCTCGACTCTTCGAGCGTAGCCCGAAATGCCTCGACCAGCTTGTGTGGCAGGTGGCGGATAAAGCCCACGGTGTCGGCCAGCACGATCGGCCCCAGGTCGGCCAGTTCGAGCCGGCGCAAGGTCGGGTCGAGGGTGGCGAACAGCTGGTCCGCGGCATACACCTCGGATTGCGTCAGGGCGTTGAACAGGGTCGACTTGCCGGCGTTGGTGTAGCCCACCAGCGACACCGACGGGATGTCCGCGCGCTTGCGCCCGCGACGGGCCTGCTCGCGCTGACTGCGCACCTTCTCCAGGCGTGCCTTGATCTGACGCAGGCGCACCCGCAGCAGGCGGCGGTCGGTTTCCAGCTGGGTCTCGCCCGGGCCGCGCAGGCCGATACCGCCCTTCTGCCGCTCAAGGTGGGTCCAGCCGCGCACCAGCCGCGTGCTCATGTGCTCGAGCTGGGCCAGTTCGACCTGCAGCTTGCCTTCATGAGTGCGCGCCCGCTGGGCGAAGATGTCGAGAATCAGCCCGGTGCGGTCCAGCACGCGACACTCGAAGACGCGCTCGAGGTTGCGTTCCTGGCTGGGCGTAAGGGTGTGATTGAAAATCACCAGGTCGGCTTCGGCTGATTGGACCAGGTCGCGCAATTCGTCGACCTTGCCGCTGCCGATCAGAAACTTGGCGGTGGGCTGATGCCGCGCCACTGTTACCAGCGAGACGATATCGGCGCCGGCCGACAGCGCCAGCTCCTGAAACTCCTGCGGGTCTTCGCGCGCCTCAGGGTTCTGACCTTCCAAGTGAACGAGCAGCGCTCGCTCACCACCACCGTGGCGCTCAAAGAACAATGCAGGCTCCTACTTTTTTCAAGCGTTGCCTTGCTCGCTGTCGCCGTGATCGGCATCGGACGGGCTTGGCAGGCGAACCGGACGGGCAGGTACGACAGTCGAAATGGCGTGCTTGTAGACCATCTGGCTGACAGTGTTCTTCAGCAGCACAACAAACTGGTCGAAGGATTCGATCTGGCCCTGCAGCTTGATCCCGTTGACCAGATAGATCGAAACCGGGACTTTTTCTTTTCTCAAGGTGTTCAAGTAAGGGTCTTGTAGCGAATGCCCTTTTGACATATGCCGCACTCCTGTAAGGATCAATAGTAGAAAATCAAGAAAATCGATAAATTATGACGCCCGTCCGCAAGGATAGACGGCATTTGGCAGGGACTCAGCTCAATATGGAGACGGTCCCCAGGTATTTCAAGGTGCGGGACAGATTGTCGCAGGCCAGGCTATCCAGCCAGTGCACGCCTTCCCAACCGCGCAACCAGGTGAACTGCCGCTTGGCCAGCTGGCGTGTGGCGATGATACCGCGTTCACGCATCTCATTCTCAGTCAGCTTGCCGTCGAGATGATCCCAGACCTGTCGATAGCCCACTGCCCGTATAGACGGCAGTTCCGCGTGCAAGTCACTTCTGGCTCGCAGCGTTCGGACCTCGTCGACGAAGCCCTGTTCCAGCATCTGTGAAAATCGTAACGCAATTCGCTGATGCAAAATGTGACGATCTGTAGGAGCAATCGCCAAACTCGCGACAGTATAGGGCAAATGCCCGCCCGCGCCTGCGTCTGCAGCGCTACTTTCCGCGAATTGACGCTGGCGGTGGGCGGTCATGGTCTGACCGCTGACCCGATACACTTCGAGCGCACGGATCAACCGCTGCGGGTCATTCGGATGGATGCGCCCCGCCGATTCGGGATCCACCTCGGCCAGTTGCCGGTGCAGCTCGCCCAGGCCCAGCGTGGCGGCCTGGGCCTCGAGTTCGGCGCGCACCGCCGGGTCAGCCTCCGGCATGTCGGCCAGGCCCTCGATCAGTGCCTTGTAATAGAGCATGGTGCCGCCGACCAGCAGCGGGATCTTGCCGCGCGCGGTGATCTCGGCCATGGCCTCGAGGGCATCGGTGCAGAACCGCTTGGCCGAGTAGCTTTCGGCGGGATCGAGGATGTCGATCAAGCGGTGCGGGTGGGCGGCCAGCACCTCCTTGGAGGGCTTCGCGGTGCCGATGTCCATGCCGCGATAGACCAGCGCCGAATCGACGCTGATCAGCTCGCAGGGCAGCACCTTGGTCAGCTCGATGGCAAGGTCGGTCTTGCCGGCTGCAGTCGGTCCCATGAGGAAGATCGCCGGGGGTTTCGCACTCATCTCATCGGCCCCGCAGGAACAGCTTGTCCAGGTCGTCCAGGCCCATCTGGGTCCAGGTCGGCCGGCCATGGTTGCACTGGCCGCTGCGCTCAGTGTTTTCCATGTCGCGCAGCAGCGCGTTCATCTCCGGGATGGCCAGGCGCCGGTTGGCGCGCACCGCGCCGTGGCAGGCCATGGTTCCGAGCAGTTCGTTCAGGTGCGCCTGGATCCGGTCGCTGGTGCCGTACTCCATAAGGTCGGCAAGCACATCCTGCACCAGACGGTTGGCCTCGGCCTGCTTGAGCAACGCCGGGATCTGGCGGATCGCCAGGGTTTCCGGGCCCAGGCGCTGCAGCTCGAAGCCCAGACGCTGGAACCACTGAGCGTGTTCCTCGGCACAATCCGCCTCGCGCTGGCTCAGCGCCAGCGACTCGGGCACCAGCAGCGGTTGGCCGCTCAGGCCTTCGCTGGCCATGGCCACCTTGAGACGCTCGTACATGATCCGCTCATGGGCGGCGTGCATGTCCACCAGCACCAGGCCGACAGCGTTTTCGGCGAGGATATAGATACCCTTGAGCTGTGCCAGGGCGTAGCCCAGCGGCGGAATGTCGCCCTGGCTTTCCGGCAGCGCGCTCGACGTGGCGGCGGTGTTGTCCAGCGGCGCGTAGAACTCGCGGTAGACCGCCTGGGCCTCGCCGACGTGGACCGGCTGCGCGGGGCGCGGGGTGTACTGATACTGATAGCCAGCGCCAGAACCGCCGGAGGAGAAGGCAGGGCGCGCCTCGCCCTGGGGCTGCTCGAGCACCGGCGAGGCCAGGCGCATCTCGCCCTGCGGGCCGAACTCGCCGGCCTGCAGACCACTCGGGCGAAGCATCTCGCTGGTCGCGGCAGGCGCGGCGAGCTGGTCTTCCGGGCGCACGTCGGCCAGGGCGCGGTGCAAGGTGCCATAAAGGAAGTCGTGGACCATGCGCCCTTCGCGGAAGCGCACTTCGTGCTTGGTCGGGTGCACGTTGACGTCCACTCCGGTCGGGTCGCACTCGAGGAACAGCACGAAGGTCGGGTGGCGGCCATTGAACAGCACGTCGCGATAGGCCTGGCGCACCGCGTGGGCGACCAGCTTGTCGCGCACGGCGCGGCCATTGACGAAGAAGTACTGCAGGTCGGCCTGGCTGCGCGAGAAGGTCGGCAAGCCGACCCAGCCCCACAGGCGCAGGCCATTGCGCTCGACATCGATCGGCAGCGCCTGCTCGAGGAAGCCCGGGCCGCAGATGGCGCCCACGCGCCGCGCCCGGGCCATCTCGTCGGCGGCTTCGTGCAGGCTGAAGATGGTCTTGCCGTTATGGCGCAGGTGGAAGCCGACGTCGAAGCGCGCCAGTGCCAGGCGCCGGATCACTTCCTGCAGGTGATCGAACTCGGTCTTCTCGGCCTTGAGGAACTTGCGCCGGGCCGGGGTATTGAAGAATAGGTCGCGCACTTCGACCGAGGTGCCGACCGGATGCGCGGCGGGCTGCACCCGAGGCGTCATCTCGCGCCCTTCGGTTTCCACCTGCCAGGCTTCGCTGGCGTCGACGGTGCGCGAGGTCAGGGTCAGGCGTGCCACCGAACTGATCGAGGCCAGGGCTTCTCCGCGAAAGCCGAGGCTGAGTACGCCTTCGAGGTCTTCCAGTTCGTGGATCTTGCTGGTGGCATGACGCGCCAGGGCCAGCGGCAGGTCATCCGGGGCGATGCCGCTGCCGTTGTCGCGCACCCGCAGCAGCTTCACGCCACCCTGCTCGACCTCGACCTCGATGCGCCGGGCACCGGAGTCGAGGCTGTTTTCCAGCAGTTCCTTGGCCACCGACGCGGGGCGCTCGACCACCTCGCCGGCGGCGATCTGGTTGGCCAGCCGCGGGCTGAGCAGCTGTATGCGCGAGCCGCCACTCATTGCTGGGACGCCAGGGCGGTGGTGGGGATGTCCAGGTGCTGGCCGACCTTCAGCTCGTCGGTTTTCAGGCTGTTGCTGCTGCGCAGGCTGGCAACGCTGACCTGGTAGCGCACCGCGATCATCGCCAGTGTCTCGCCGGGGCGCACGGTGTGCTCACGCGGCCCCTGGGCGATCTTGCCGCTGTCGCGCAGCCAGGCGATGTAGGTGCCCGGTGGCGGGTTCTGCTGGAAGAACTGGCGCACGCCGGTGTGGATCGAGCGCGCCAGCGCCTGCTGGTGGCTGCGGGTCGCCAGCTTGGCGGCCTCGTTGGCGTTGGAGATGAACCCGGTCTCGACCAGGATCGACGGAATGTCCGGCGATTTCAGCACCATGAACCCGGCCTGTTCCACACGCTGCTTGTGCAGCGGCGTGACCCGTCCCATGTTGCCCAGCACCTTCTGGCCAACGTTGAGGCTGGAGCTGAGGGTGGCGGTCATCGACAGGTCGAGCAGCACGCCGGCCAGCATGCGGTCCTTGTCGTCGAGGCTGACGTTGCCGGCACCGCCGATCAGGTCGGAACGGTTTTCCGTGTCGGCCAGCCAACGGGCGGTCTCGGAGGTGGCGCCACGGTCGGACAGGGCGAACACCGAGGCGCCAAACGCGGCCTTCGACGGCGCGGCGTCGGCGTGAATCGAAACGAACAGGTCGGCGCCCTTCTTGCGGGCGATCTCGGTGCGCTTGCGCAACGGGATGAAGTAGTCGCCGGTACGGGTCAGCTCGGCGCGGTAGCCCTTCTCGGCGTTGATCTGGCGCTGCAGCTCCTTGGCGATATCCAGCACGATGTCTTTCTCGTGTTGGCCGCGCGAGCCGGACGCGCCAGGGTCTTCGCCACCGTGACCGGCGTCGATGGCGACCACGATGTCACGCTTGCCGCTCGGAGCTGGCGGCAGCTTGATCGCCGGTTGCGCCGGGGTGACCGGCACCGCTGGCGTCGTGGCCGGGGGCTGCGGCGTCGGTGGCGGGGTCGGGTTGCTGGCGGCGATGGCATCGGCCTCCTGATCGTACAGGTCGACCACCAGGCGGTTGCCGTACTGGGCGTTTGGCGCCAGGGTGAAGCTCTTGGGGGAGACGGCCTTTTTCAGGTCGACCACCACCCGCAGGTCGGTGGGCGTGCGCTGGGCCGAGCGCACGCTGGTGATCGGCGTATTCGAGGTGGAGACATTCAGCGGCGCGCCCAGGGTGGCGCCGTTGATGTCGATCACCAGGCGATCGGGTGCGGTCAGGGTGAAGACGCTGTGCTGCACAGGCCCGGACAGGTCGAAGACCAGCCGCGTGTTGTCCGGAGCGCGCCACAGGCGCATGCTCTTGACTTGAGTGACGGCCAGCGCGTCAACGGTCACCGCGGTCAGCAGCAGCCCAACGACGGCGACCAGTGCGCGTATGCGCATACCTTTCCCCACTTACTGTTTGAATTCTTTGGCCAGAACGGCACACCAGGCTTCGCCGCGTGCCCCCTGCGGCGACAGGTTCAGCGAACGTCCGCCCGCTTGCGGGCTTATGGTAATGGTCAGGTCGGGCTTTGGCAAAACGCCCGCGCCTTTGTCGGGCCATTCGAACAGGCACAGCGCATCGCCCTCGAAATAGTCGCGAATGCCCATGAACTCCAGTTCCTCCGGATCGACCAGGCGATAGAGGTCGAAATGGAAGGCGCGAATGTCGCCGATTTCGTAGGGTTCGACCACGGTGAATGTCGGACTTTTCACCGGACCTTCATGACCCAGGCCACGGATCAGGCCACGGGACAGCGTGGTCTTGCCGGCGCCCAGGTCGCCTTCGAGAAAGATCACACCATGACCTTTGGTCACTTCGGCCAGCTTGGCGCCAAAGGCGACGGTGGCTGGCTCGTCGGCCAGAAACAGGGTTACACCTGACACGCTGAATGCTCCTCCAATAACGCTCTAATGACCGGGACCAGATCGCTGGCCGCCAGCCCTCTACCTTTGACACCCAGGCGCTCGCCCGCGCAGGCATGCAACCATACCCCCAAGCAGGCGGCCTGCCAGGCGTCCAGCCCCTGGGCCAACAACGCCGCCAACACGCCGGTAAGCACGTCGCCCAGCCCGGCACCGGCCATGGCCGGATGCCCTCGCCCGCACTGCGCCAACTGCCCCGCCGGATCGGCCACCAGCGTGCCCGCGCCCTTGAGCACGCAGACGCTGGCGTAACGCCGCGCCAGCTTGCGCGCGGCGCCCGGCCGGTCGGCCTGCACCGCCTCGGTGGAGATGCCCAGCAGCCGCGCAGCCTCGCCCGGGTGCGGGGTGAGGATGCTGCCGCTGGGCAACGCCAGTGGCGCAGCGGCCAGCAGGTTGAGAGCATCGGCGTCCCATACCTGCGGCAGATGCGCATGGGTCACCGCCGACAGCAGGCTGCGGCCCCAGGCCGCCTGGCCCAGCCCGGGGCCGACCACCAGCACCGTGGCCCGTGCGAGCGGGCCGAGCAACTGGTTGGCCGAGCTCACGCCCTGCCACATCACCTCCGGCAGGCGGGCCAGCCCGGCGGCGACGTGCTCGGCACGGGTCGCCACGCTGACCAGGCCGGCGCCGCAACGCAGTGCCGCCTCGCTGCTGAGCAAGACCGCGCCGCCGGTGCCCAGGTCACCGCCGATCACCAGCACATGGCCGAAATCGCCCTTGTGGGCATCGGCGGCACGGGGTGGCAGCCCGGCCAAGGTCAGGCTGCTCAGCAACAATGGGGGGTGTTTGGTCTGAGGCATGGGGTCAAAGGCTCCGATGTCTGGCAGAATTATACGCACCTGTGCCTGTAATGCCTTATCCATCCATGCCCGCCACGACCCCAGACATCGCCACACTGGCCCAATCGATCAAGGATTGGGGCCGCGAACTCGGTTTTGCCCATGTCGGCATCGCCGGCGTCGATCTTGGCGAGCACGAACAGCACCTGCAGCGCTGGCTGGCCGCTGGCTACAACGGCGAGATGGAGTACATGGGCGACCATGGCCACAAGCGCTCGCGCCCGGCCGAGCTGATCCCCGGCACGCTACGGGTGATTTCGCTGCGCATGGACTACCTGCCCGGCGACACGCAGATGGCCAAGCGCCTGGCGGAGCCGGAAAAGGCCTATATCTCGCGCTACGCCTTGGGCCGCGATTATCACAAGCTGGTGCGCAAGCGCGTGCAGCACTTCGCCGACCGCATCCAGGCGGCCATCGGTCCCTTTGGCTACCGTGCCTTCGTCGACAGCGCCCCGGTGCTGGAAAAGGCCCTGGCGCAGGAAGCCGGCCTGGGCTGGATCGGCAAGAACACCCTGCTGCTGAACCGCAAGGCTGGCAGCTATTTCTTCCTGGCCGAGCTGTTCGTCGACCTCCCGCTGCCGATCGACGGCGTGCAGGGCAGCGATCATTGCGGGCGCTGCCAGGCGTGCCTGGACATCTGCCCGACCCAGGCATTCGTCGGGGCCTACCAGCTTGATGCCCGACGCTGCATCTCCTATCTGACCATCGAATTACGCGGTGCCATTCCACTGGAACTGCGCCCACTGATCGGTAACCGGGTGTTCGGCTGCGACGATTGCCAGATCGTCTGCCCTTGGAACCGTTTCGCCAAGACCACGACCGAAGACGACTTCATGCCCCGCCGGGGGCTGGACAATATCGAGCTGGCCGAGCTGTTCCTGTGGGATGAAAAGCGTTTTCTCGGTTGCACCGAGGGCTCGCCCTTGCGGCGGGCGGGGTATGAGCGGTTTTTGCGTAACCTAGCGGTGGGACTGGGGAATGCGCCATCGACCATTCCCGTGCTGGAGGCGCTCAACGCGCGGCGGGATGATCCTTCGGAGCTGGTACGCGAGCACGTGGAGTGGGCGCTGGCTCGCCACGACGCCCTTTGACGCCTGCCGGCCTTGGCGATCAGAAGATTAACCCCTGCAGCCCACTAGCGACAGCTGCGCCAGTCCAGGCGCCGCCCGTAACTTCGCGACTTCAGGAGGCCGAACGGAGGTCTTGCGGAGGGAGGTGACGGGCATGGATGCCCGTCAAGCGCTGCGCCCCAGGATGGGGCGTACAGCGCGGTCCTCCCGGGAGCAAGGCCGGAGTGAGGGAACCCGGAGCGAAGCGGAGGGCCGGATGAATGGAGCGAGGATTTTTTGGTTCCTTTTTGATCCTTCAAAAAGGAACTCGCCGTAAGGGCGAAAAGGTGACTATGCGTCGACATCGC